>JBOIAZ010000149.1:0-4109 GCA_050739175.1 Gammaproteobacteria bacterium | reverse complement strand
GGAAGCTCTGATCAATTCTATTTCCGTCATTCCCGCGCAAGCGGGAATCCAGAATTATCAAGAACCTGGGTGCCCGCTGGAGCCTGTCCTCGCGCAGGCGGGGACGGGGGCGACGAATAAATCAGAGGCTCCCTAAGCCAGATCCCCCCAGCGAGCCTGCAGCAGGCTCAGTGCCACCAGCGCTGCGGTCTCGGTGCGCAGCACGCGCGGTCCGAGCCGCATCGGCACAAATCCCGCTCGTTGCGCGGCCGTTGTTTCGGCCTCGCTCAGACCGCCTTCCGGGCCCACCAACAAGCGCAGCTGATTTTGTGCGGGTGCGGCCAAGTCGTGCATTTCCACGCCGGCGGCGGGATGCAGCAGCAGACTCAATCCGGCTGGCGGCGGTAGCGAAAGCAATTCGTCCAGCGGCCGCGGTGGATGCACGGCCGGTACCCGCACGCGGCCGGATTGTTCGCAAGCGCCGATCACCAGTTGTTGCCAGTGCTCGCGCTTGCGCGCGGCCTGTTTTTTGTCCAACCGCACCACACTGCGCTGCGTGAGCACCGGGGCAATTTCTGCCACGCCCAGCTCCACGGCTTTTTGCAGCGTGTAATCCATGCGCTCGCCACGGGAGAGGCCCTGCACCAGCGTGATGTGCAACCGCGACTCGCTGCGCACCGCGCGTTCGGGTCCAGTGCATATGCGCGCCCTGCGGTTTTCCGTGCCTTCGAGACGCGCTTCAAACTCGTGCCCTGAACCATCAAACAGGATTAACGGCGCACCGGTCTTGAGCCGCAGCACCGTGAGGACGTGCCTGGAAGCTCCCGGCTCCAGCAGCAGCGATTGCTGCGCGGCAAGCGGCTGGGGCGTGTAAATGCGGTGCATGCGCATGTCTAGCGGGTCGCGAGGTCAATGCCTTCCGCCGCGACCTCCGCCAGCAGCTGGATCTCATCGCGCGTAATCACGTACGGAGGCATGAAGTAAACCACGTCGCCCATGGGCCGGAGCAGCACGCCGCGTTTGAGTGCGTGCTGATAGACCCGCAGTCCGCGGCGCTCCTGCCACGGATACGGTGTGCGGGTGTCCTTGTCCTTGACCATTTCGATGGCGAGAATCATGCCGTGCTGGCGGACTTCCGCGACCTGCGGATGAGCCGCGAGCGGTGCGGCCGCGTAGTGCATGCAAGTCGCCAGGGAGCGGTTTTTCACGATTACGTCGTCGTCGCGGAAAATGTCGAGGGTGGCGAGCGCCGCGCAGCAGCCGAGCGCGTTGCCGGTGTAACTGTGGGAATGCAGGAACGCGGTGAGCTTGACGTAGTCGGCATAGAAAGCCTGGTAGATTTTGTCGTGGGTCATGACCACCGACAGCGGCAGATAGCCGCCGGTCAGGCCTTTCGACAGCAGCAGGAAATCCGGCATGATCCCCGCCTGCTCGCAGGCGAACAGCGTGCCGGTGCGCCCGAAGCCCACGGCGATCTCGTCCGCGATCAGGTGCACGCCGTGGCGGTTGCAGGCTTCGCGCAGCAACTTGAGATACACCGGGTGGTACATGCGGAAATTTCCCGCGCATTGCACCAGTGGCTCCAGAATTACCGCGCACACTTCGTCATGATGCTCGGTCAGCGCCCGTTCCATGTGTGCAAACATTCGCTGCGTATGCGCCTCCCAGCTTTCGCCCGGATCGCGATTGAAGCAATCTGGGCTCGGCACCGTGATCACATCCATGAGCAGCGGCTGGTAGGTGCGCTTGTAAAGCGGTTCGTCGCCTACCGCGAGCGCGCCCAGGGTTTCGCCGTGATAGCTGTTGCTGAGGTTGATGAACCGGGTCTTTTTCTGCCGGCCGAGATTGTGCCAGTAGTGGAAACTCATCTTGAGCGCCACCTCGACGGCCGAGGAGCCGTTGTCGGCGTAGAAACAACGGGTCAACCCGGGCGGCGCGATTTTCACCAGCCGCTCGGACAACGCCACCACCGCCTCGTGGCTGAAGCCGGCGAGAATCACGTGCTCCAGCGTTTCCGCTTGGTGCGCGAGTGCCGCGTTGATGCGCGGATTGGCATGGCCGAAGAGGTTCACCCACCAGGAGCTGATGGCATCGAGATAACGCCGGCCCTCGAAATCCTCGAGCCACACGCCCTGAGCGCGGCGGATGGGAATCGGCGGCAGCCACTCGTGGTCCTTCATCTGCGTGCAGGGGTGCCAGAGCACAGCGAGGTCGCGGCGGACAAAGTCGGCGTTGGCGGACATGCGATTTTCTGGTGCGGGTGAGACCGGCATTTTGCGCATTTGCCAAAATCCCGGCAACATGCAGGCATGGGCAAACCTACGGGCAGTGCGCGCGCGGGGCCGCGGCGGGTGGATCCGCTCACGGGTCTGATTGAGGATGCGCGCTACAGCCCGTCGCCGCATTGCGATGCGCGTCCGCCGGGCACGGCCATTGACCTGCTCGTGATCCACGGCATCAGCCTGCCGCCGGGCGAATTCGGCGGGCCGTGGATCGAGCGCCTGTTTCTCGGCCGCTTGCCCACGGAGGCGCATCCATACTTCCGGCAGATCGCCAATCCGCGGGTGGCCTCGCATCTGCTCATCCGCCGCGACGGCGAGTTGCGGCAGTTCGTGCCGTTCACGCACCGTGCCTGGCATGCAGGCGTTTCGGCCTATGCGGGACGGGCGGCGTGCAACGATTATTCCATCGGGATCGAGCTGGAGGGTACTGACCACGTGGCTTATGCTGACGCGCAGTATGCCGAACTCGCCCAGGTCAGCCGCACGCTTATGACGGCCTATCCCGGCATTACACCGGTGCGCATCGTGGGGCATTCGGACATCGCGCCGGGACGCAAAACCGACCCCGGTCCGGCCTTCGACTGGCCGCGCCTGCGCGCGCTGCTTGCGTAACGGCGGGCGGACGGCTTTACTGAGCACATGAGTTTTCTCGCTTTGCTCGTCAGCCTGCTGCTGGATCTGGCCCTGCGCCACCTTGAGCACCTGCGCGGGCCACGCTGGTTCCGCGCGTATTTCGAAAGCCTGGGCTTTCTCACGCAGGCCACGGATTTCTGGCGCGCGGGCTTCGGCGTGCTGGTGATCGTGTTGGTGCCGACCATCGTGACGCTGTTCATCGGCCATCTGCTCGACCACATCTGGGGCGGGCTGGGTTTTGCGTTTGCGGTGCTGATCCTGCTGCTGACCCTGGGCCCGCAGGATTTGCACGCCCAGGCGAGTGAATATATTGAAGCGGTGCGCGCCGGCAACATCGTGCGCGCCGAAGGGCTGGCGCGTGCCTTGTTGCGCGCCAAACCGCCGGCGGAACCGGCCGCCTGTTCGGAGGCCATGACGCACGCGGTGTTTTCCGAAGCCAATGAGCGGCTGTTCGGCATCCTGTTCTGGTTCGCACTGCTCGGACCGGCGGGCGCGGTGCTGTACCGCAGCACGGATTTCCTGCGGCGCCTGCCGTCGGCCGAGGAACGTTCCAGCGAATTCATCCACGCCGTGGGGCGCTTGCACGGCGTGCTCGCCTGGATCCCGGCGCATCTCGCCGCGCTCGGTTACGGCCTGTCCGGCAGTTTTGAGGATGCGATCTCCGAACTCAAGACTTTCTACGCCAACTGCACGCTGCGTTTTTACCAGGTGAGTGATGATCTGCTGGCCTGCGCCGGCCTCGGTGCGTTACGCGCCAGCGGCGAGCAAGCCGGCGCCGAACGGTTGCGCACCGCGTTGGTACTGGTGCGCCGCACGCTCATCATCTGGATGGTGGTGTATGCGTTGATTACGCTGATCGGCTTGGCGTGGTGAAAAATTTTCCAGAGTGGAGCTTGTCCATCATGCCCGCGAAAGCGGGTATCCATCCTCGCCTGCTGATTGCTTTGCTGGTTGCAGCGCTCCCATTCTGTGCGCAGGCCGCCATTACCCTCGCCGGTGCCGACGGCCAGACCCTCACGCTCCATGCGCCCGCGACACGCATCGTGAGTCTCGCTCCGGATCTCACCGAGCTGACTTACGACGTGGGTGCGGGCACCGCGCTTGTGGGCGCGAGCCGTTACAGCGACTATCCCACCGCCGCGGGAAAACTGCCGCGCATCGGCGATGCTTTCCGCTTCGATCTGGAGCGCATCGTCGCGCTCAAACCCGACTTGG
>JBOIAZ010000148.1:0-4629 GCA_050739175.1 Gammaproteobacteria bacterium | reverse complement strand
ATGCTGGACCCACTGGGTTTCGTCGCCACCTGTAATTCGACGCATTTCTTCATCGTGCGCAAGGGGACGGTTTGGACGTCCACCGGCAAATACTGCCTGGGGGGCATCACCCGCGCGAACGTGATGCGATTGTGTCGCGACCACGGCATCCCGGTGTGCGAAAGGGAGTTCAGCCTCACCGATGTGTACGGCGCCGACGAAGCCTTCGTCACCGGCACCTTCGCCGGCGTGGTGCCGGTGCGCGAGATTGACGGACGCATCGCCGGCGATGGCAAGCGCGGTCCGATGGTGGCGCGCTTGCAGCAGTTATATATGGAATTGGTGAAACAGGAGAGCGCCAAAGGTCCGCGCGTATGAATCAGCCGTTGCGCATCGCGATGTGGTCCGGGCCGCGCAACATTTCCACGGCCATGATGCGCGCCTGGGAGAACCGCGGCGACAGCGCGGTGACTGACGAGCCGCTGTACGCACACTACCTGCTGAAGACCGGCGTGCCGCATCCCGGCCGCGAAGAAGTGCTGGCGGTGCAAAGCAGTGACTGGCAAGAAGTCACGCGCACGCTTACCGGCCCGGTGCCCGGGGGCAGACCGATCTGGTATCAGAAGCACATGACCCAGCACGTGCTGGCCGACATGCCGCTTGCGTGGCTGAACGGTTTGCACAACTGCTTTCTCATCCGTGCGCCGGAAGCGGTAGTCGCCTCGTTCACGCAGAATCGCCCGGACGCGGCACTCTGGGAACTGGGTTACGAGCAACAGGCACGCATCTTCGACTACGTCACGGAACATCGCGGCACGCCGCCGGTGCTGGACGCCGAGGATGTGCTGCGCGCTCCCGAAGCCATGCTGCACGCATTGTGCGCGCGGCTGGGCGTGGAATTTTCCGCGCGCATGCTGCGCTGGCCGGCCGGCCCGCGCGCCAGCGACGGCGTGTGGGCGAAACACTGGTACGCGGCGGTGGAGCGTTCCACCGGTTTCGAACCGTACCGGCCGCGGGCGACGAATCTGACGGTTTTTCAGGCGCGGTTGGCGGAACAGTGCCGGCCGTTCTATGCGCGCCTGCGCCGGTATCGCCTCACGGCTGTGACATAGGTGCACGGCTTTTCCCGTGCCGATTCAGTAAAATAATGTGTGCCTGGCCGTGCATCTCCGGCCCGGTGTTTCCCCATCCTGGAGCGCGCATGTATCAGCCTGCTGAATCCTCAGCTGCAACCCCGGCATCCTTCGTGTTTGAGGGCGCGCCGCTCACGCTGAAGCCGCTGCGCGCCGCCATCAACGAGCTGTACCTGGCCGACGAAACCCGCTGTGTGGAGGCGCTGCTCGCGCAGGCGCAACTGGATGCGTCCGCGCGCGCGCACATCCGGAAACGCGCCATCGCACTGGTTCAGGCGGTGCGCAACAACCGCAAGCCCAAGGGCGGGGTGGAGGAATTCCTGCGCCAGTACGATCTGTCCTCGCAGGAAGGCATGGTGCTCATGTGCCTGGCGGAGGCGCTGCTGCGGATTCCGGACGCGGACACCGCCGACAAACTGATCCGCGACAAGATTGTCACCGGCAAGTGGGAAGAACACCTGGGAGCGAGTCCGTCCACGTTTGTGAACGCGTCCACCTGGGGCCTGATGCTCACCGGCAAGATCATTGCGCTCGATCAGAGCGTCGAGAAGAACCCTTCCAAATACCTGGCCATGCTGGTGGCACGCATCGGCGAACCGGTGATCCGCGCCGCATTCCGCCAGGCGATGCGCATCATGGGCCATCAATTCGTGATGGGCCGCACGATCGACGAGGCTCTGAAACGCGCCAGGAGCGAAGAGCACAGGCAATACCGCCATTCCTACGACATGCTGGGAGAAGCCGCGCTCACCGCGGCGGACGCGCAACGCTACTTCGAGGATTACCGCCGCGCGATTGACGCCATCGGCGCCACCGTCGGGAAGAGCATCAGCGTGTTCGCGGCGCCCGGCATTTCCGTGAAACTTTCCGCGCTGCACCCGCGTTGCGAGCTGGCGCAGCATGCGCGCGCCATGCGGGAACTCGCACCGAAACTTCTGACATTGGCGGAATGCGCGCGGCAATACGGCATGGGGCTCACGGTGGATGCTGAAGAAGCGGAGCGGCTCGATGTGGCGCTGGATATTATCGAAAGCGTGTACCGCTCGCCCACGCTCGCCGGCTGGGAAGGTTTTGGTCTCGCGGTGCAGGCTTACCAGAAGCGTACCATCCGCGTGATTGACTGGCTCATTGCGCTCGCCAGGGAAGGGCAGCGCCGCATTCCGGTGCGACTGGTGAAGGGCGCTTACTGGGACAGCGAAATCAAGCGTGCCCAGGAGCGCGGCCTGGACGGTTATCCGGTGTTCACGCGCAAGCCGAATACCGATGTGTCCTATCTTGCCTGTGCGCGCAAGATGCTTACGAACCGCGACGCCATTTATCCCATGTTCGCCACTCACAATGCGCAGACGCTCGCGAGCGTGCTGGAAATGGCCGGCAACAATCCGGAGTTCGAGTTCCAGCGCCTGCATGGCATGGGCGACGAGCTGTACGCGGAAGTGGTGGGCCAGGGCAAACTCAATCTCAGCTGCCGCGCGTATGCGCCGGTCGGAAGCCACGAAGATCTGCTCCCCTACCTCGTGCGCCGGCTGCTGGAGAACGGCGCCAACACCTCGTTCGTGAATCGCATCATTGACGAGAAAGTGCCGCTGGAATCCATCGTGGCCGATCCGGTGGCGGAAGTGGAAGCGCTCTCGGTGAAGCCCCATCCACGCATTCCGCTGCCGCGCGATATCTACGGCCCGCGGCGGCGCAATTCACACGGCCTGAATCTCGCGGACGTGGCGCGGCTGGACCGGCTGGCAGGCGAAATGCGCAAAGTCATGCAGCAGGAGTGGAGCGCCGCACCCATCGTGGGCGGCAAAGTGCTGGGCGGCAAGGAAAAGCCCTCGCTCAATCCCACCGACAACCGTCAGACCGTCGGCATCATCCACGCAGCCGACGCCGAGACCATCCGCAAGGCGGTGGATATCGCCGCGGATGCGCAGCCGCAGTGGGACATGACGCCGGCCGGAGAACGCGCACGTATCCTGCGCCGCGCGGCGGACCTCTTCGAGGAGCACACGGCCGAACTTATGGCACTGTGCGTCCGCGAAGCCGGGAAATCCATTCCGGACGCGGTATCGGAGGTGCGCGAGGCGGTGGATTACCTGCGCTACTACGCACTGCGCGCCGAAGAGGATTTCGGCAAGCCGCAGAGCCTGCCGGGTCCGACTGGCGAATCCAATGAATTGTGGTTGCAGGGCCGCGGGGTGTTCGTGTGCATCAGCCCGTGGAATTTCCCGTTGGCGATCTTCACCGGTCAGGTGAGCGCGGCATTGGCAGCCGGCAATGCGGTGTTGTCGAAACCCGCGGAACAGACCTCGCTGATCGGCGCCCAGGCCATACGCCTGCTGCACCGGGCGGGGGTGCCGGGCGAGGTGCTGCATTTCATACCGGGCCGCGGCTCGGTGGTGGGTCAGCACGCCGTGGCTGACCCACGCATTGCCGGCGTGGCGTTCACCGGCTCGACCGCGACCGCCAAGGTTATTCACCAGACGCTTGCCAATCGCGACGGCCTCATTCCAGTTTTAATCGCCGAAACCGGCGGCCAGAACGCCATGCTCGTGGATTCCTCGGCGTTGCCCGAGCAGGTGGTGCTGGATGTCGTGGCCAGCGCCTTCAACAGCGCCGGCCAACGCTGCTCGGCGCTGCGCGTGCTGTTTGTGCAGGAGGAAATCGCGTCGCGCGTCATCCAAGTGCTCACGGGTTACCTGGATGAGCTGCAACTGGGCGATCCGGCGTTCCTCGATACCGACGTGGGTCCGGTGATTGACGCCGCAGCGAAAAAGGATCTGGACGCCCACAAGCAGTGGATTGCGACCCAGGGGACGGTGCTGAGGGAACTCGGGATTCCCGCGGCTTGCGCCCACGGTACGTTTGTGGCGCCCATGGCGGTGGAACTGCCGTCGCTCGACATTCTCAAGCACGAAGTCTTCGGCCCGGTGCTGCACGTGATCCGCTTCAAGGCTTCGGAACTGGACGCTGTCATTGCAAGCATCAATCGCACCGGCTTCGGGCTGACCCTGGGCGTGCAATCGCGCATTGATTCCCAGGCGCAGTACATCCAGCAGCGCATCCGCGTGGGCAACGTGTACATCAACCGCAACATCATCGGCGCGGTGGTGGGCGTGCAGCCTTTCGGCGGCCAGGGACTGTCCGGCACCGGCCCCAAGGCCGGCGGGCCGCACTACATGTTGCGTTTCGCCACCGAACGCACCGTGACGGTGAATACCGCAGCGGTGGGCGGCAATTCCACGCTGCTGTCGCTCGGTGACCAATAACGCGCTATCCGGCGTTGCGCACGTCCTGTGCCGTGCGCCGATCCCGACCGCCATTTTCCTTAACTCGAGGTGACTTCGTCGTCGCGAGCCACACCGGCGTGACCGGTTGTGGCATTCAGCCGGAAAACGCGTGTAGCAGTCGCATGGTCACTGAATGCGTGTATTGATCTCCAACTGTCGAGAGGGTCTGTTCCAGCGTCTTTGAATCGAATCGGTTTGGAGCTCGCCCATCGCCGTTGACACGTATACCATAGGGG
>JBOIAZ010000147.1:0-3813 GCA_050739175.1 Gammaproteobacteria bacterium | reverse complement strand
CACGCCATGTTGATCTGCCGGAACCAATTGCCGGCTGCTGCCTGTTCGCTGGGGGTGTTGCAAACGGCGGCATTTGCCTGCGATGCAAACGCACAGACCAGCAACAGGCAGCCGAGGGGAAATACCGTGCATATTGTCCTGAAGTTCATATGGCGTTCCTCCCAAGGATCTGTGTTTAGCGCTGCCGCAATCGTGGTGTTGCATACGCGGCGGGCTTGCCCACCAGCAGCGTAGGCGCGTCCGCGGCATCCGAGAGGCGGTTTTCAAGCAGCCCGTCAGTCTTCCTGCGGATGCGGACTCGTGCCGGGCGCATAACCAGCGGCTGCTTTCGCCGGTACACGCGCGGTTTGCCGGTTGCCGGATTTACCGGCCGCACCCGGCGCTTGAATCTGATTCAGCAGGGTGTGCACTGCGGCCTCGAGTTGCGGGTCCATACCGCGGTAGCTGTCGCCCAGGGGGCGCTTCACCAGCACGTTCACAGGGCGCGGATGCATTTCCATCGGCTGGCCGTCTTCGGTCGTCACCGTGATAAAGGGCAGGCGCACGGTCGCGCCATCTATCAGCTTCACGTTCGAGGTATAAATGATCCAGCCGGCCGTGGGTTCACCGACTACTTTACCCAGTCCGAGTTCTTCGTAGCCTTCAGTGAAATCCTCGCCGTCGGAGAGCGTGATGCGGTTCGTGATCAGCACTGTAGGACGTTCCAAGGCACGCTGGCCGAGCACTGGGCGCGCGCTCACGGTTTGCATCCCACGGAAGCTCATGTTGAGATACGGCTGGCGCGCGAGCGTATCCAGCGCGTAGGCATTCACGAAACCGCCGTAGTTGTTGCGTATGTCAATCACCACACCCTCACGCGTGCCATTGATGGCATTGATGGCTTGATAAAGTTCGTGCAATGAATCTTCGGACATGTCAGGCAGATCCACATAGCCAAGCTTGCCGCCGGAAAGTTTTGCCACGAAGGCGCGGTTGTCTTCGACCCAGGCGTCATAAACAAGTTGCTCCAGTTCAGGCGAACTCACGGGTTTCACTTTCACGTCGTGACGGCCGCTGCCGGCTGCGTCGCGCGCCACACTCAACACGGTTTCTTTGCCAATTCGGTTGGCGAACAGCGCATCCAGATTGCTCGCGGCCGAGAGCGGCGCGCCGTCCACCGCGAGCACACGGTCGCCAACCGTGATCTTGCCGCTGAGCGCGGCCGGGCCGAGCGGGATGACCCGACTAATCTTGAACACGCCACGGTCCCAGTAGGCCGCCGGATCGAAAGTCAATCCCAAGCGTCCCGTGATCATGACCGGTTTCTCAGGCCCGCGCACGCCCGAGTGCGAGGAATCAAGTTCACCCACCATCTGTCCGAGCAGCAAATGCAAGGTCGCGGGATTCGCGGCCCCCGCGACTAACGGCGCATACTCGGTGTGCACCGCTTCCCAATTCACGCCATTCATCTTGGGATTGTGGAAATTCTCCCCGAGCCAGCGCCAGGCTTCGTTAAACACCACTTGTTTCTCGGCGCTGAAATCAATGTCCATGTCGGCTGAGGTCGCAAAGGCCTTGGCCTCGCCGCCTTTCACCGCGACCGAGCGGACCTGGCCGTCCTCGAGATACCACACAGTCTTGCCGTCGGGCGAGAACTGCGCGTCGGATTTGTCGCCTGCAGTCGCGGTGATCTGATGTGCAACCGGCGGCTTGAGCGCCAGCGGGTCCAGCGGCCAGGTGTAAAGGTTGGTGTGGCCCGCAACCACGGCGGTCAGCAGCAGCGTCTTGCCGTCCGCACTGAGTGCGATGCTCTGAACGTCAAGACCCACCGGCAGCAATTTGAGCCGCGTAGCGATGTTGGAAAAATCCACACTCACCTGCACGGGTTGCTTCTGCGCCATGGCCGCGCCGGTTGCAGTGACGGACGCGGGCGTTGTGCCGGATTTCAACGGCGCGGGCGCACTCGGCTCGTTGAACAGATCGAGGAATTTCTCGCGCCGGAATTGCGGCGCCTGCGGCACCAGCGAGATCTCGGCGACCTCGCCCTGCTCGGTCCGTTGGCCGGTGTCGAAATACAGCGCCTTGCCGTCCGGACTCCACCACGGATCGCCGGAAAAGGTATTGCCGAGGAAACTCACCGTCTGCGCCGGACCGCCGGCGATCGGCACCACTGCGGCGTTGCGATACATGCGCGCGCCCCACTGCATAAACGCGACCCAGCGGCTGTCCGGCGACCAGATAAACGAACGCCCGCGGCCCAGCGGATAATGCAGCCCCAGTTCACCGCTGGCCAAGGTGCGTAGCGCGCCGCTCGTGACATTTAACAGCTCAAGCTGCCGGGCGTCACGTATGAAAGCGATCCATTGGCCATCCGGGGAAAATTGCGGGTCGAGATCGTCCACGTTGCCACTGGTCAAGCGGCGCTCCTGGTCGGTTTTGAAATCGTAGAGAAAAAGATGATCATGCCCGTCGCGCTCCGACACATACACGATGCGGCGGCTCTTCGGACCCCAGTTGAGTTCAAATTCCGCGGCGGGTGTGTGCGTGACGCGCTCGGCCGGGCCAGGCGAGTCGCTGGCGGTCGCAAACACGTCGCCATGCGCAATGAACGCGAGTTTCTTGCCGTCGGGCGACAGCACCAGATCCTCGAAATCCTTGCTGAAGGTCTTGCGCTCCATGTCCGGACCGGCGACCGCGCCACCCAGCGTAATCGGCAGCTCATGCGCCGCACCGGTCGCAGCATCCAACGTCCAGATGTTCCAGCCGCGTTGGAACGCGATCAGCTTGCCGTTGGCGGAAATCGTCGGCCACAGTGCACGGCCGTCGGTGAAATGCGTTATCGCGTGCTCGGTGCTGGACAAGTTCACCTGCCAGATGTTGTCCGCACCGCTGCGGTCGCTCATGTAATACAGTGACTGACCGTCGGCTGCCCACATCGGCCAAAGCGCACGCGCGTCGTCCGGCGTCAAACGGCGGTAAGCATGCGAGCCGTTGTTCTGCAGCAACCAGATGGCGCCGTCGTCTATATGTGCATGACCGTGACGCCACCACTGCGTCGAGCCCCAGCCCTCGCCGACCAGCGCGAGCGTGCGATCGTCAGGCGAGGGCACGCCTTCTTCCTCGTTGCGGTAAAGCTCAAGCGATACCGGCATGGGTGTGCCGCCGCTGACGCGCACGCGGTACACCGCTCCCATACCACCGATGTTGTCGCGCGCGCTGGTGAAATACAGCCATTGACCATCTCGGGAAAATCCGCTCGGCCGGTCAGGCGCATCGCTGTACGTCAAACGTTCGAGCGTGCCCTGCGCCAGATTCAGCAGATACACATCGCCATTGCCGGTGGCCGTGGATTCAAATGCCAGTTGGCGCCCGTCTGGGGAAAACAGCGGCCGGCTGTCGGGGCCTTTGTCGGAGACCAGGATGCGCGCGGTGCCGCCCGTTGCCGGCACGATCCAGAGTGCACCGTCGGCCACAAACACGATGCGACTCGCGTCCGGCGACACTGCCGGCTGCATGAGTGCCGCGCGCGGAGCCGCGCCCCAGGTCGCAACTCCGAAGCCCAGCCCCATCAACACAAAGCTCAACTTGATTACGCGGTGCATGAAGGTCTCCATTTTTCAAACACAGCCAATGACAGTCATTCCGCAGGCAATTGTGGCGCTTGATATACGACCGGTTTGCCAACCAGCAGAGTCGGTTGGCCGGCGGCATAGGCCGTCTTGTTGAAGGCCGGTACGTCCTGTTGCAGCAGCCGGTTGAACTGGTCGAGATAGCCTTGCAATTCGCCCTGGAGCTCCGCCACCTTGTGCATGACGAACGCTGCCGGCGCTTGTG
>JBOIAZ010000146.1:0-3906 GCA_050739175.1 Gammaproteobacteria bacterium | reverse complement strand
TGTGGATTTTCGTGCTCGCCATCTGGACAGTTGCAGTAGCGCGCTTCAGCCGGCATCTGCCGCAGGAATTCAGCAGCCGCGTGTTGGGCGTGTTGGGCGTCATCAGCATCGGCTTCCTGGTGTTCATGCTGTCAACTTCGGATCCGTTCACGCGTCTGCTGCCGCCCGCGACCCAGGGCCGGGATCTCAATCCCATCCTGCAGGACCCGATGATGGTGTCGCATCCGCCCTTGTTGTACATGGGTTATGTGGGCATGTCGGTGGCCTTTGCGTTCGCCATCGCCGCGCTCCTGGGCGGCAAGATGGACGGGGTGTGGGCACGATGGTCGCGCCCCTGGACTATCGTCGCCTGGCTGTTTCTGACCATCGGCATCACCATCGGCAGTTATTGGGCGTATTACGAGCTGGGCTGGGGTGGATTCTGGTTCTGGGACCCGGTGGAAAACGCCTCGTTCATGCCGTGGCTGGTGGGCACCGCGTTGATGCATTCACTGGCGGTCACCGAGAAGCGCGGCGCGTTCAAGAGCTGGACTGCGTTGTTGGCGATTGCGGCGTTTTCACTCAGCCTACTCGGCACTTTCCTGGTGCGTTCCGGCGTATTGATCTCGGTGCACGCATTTGCGGTTGACCCCAAACGCGGCGTGTTCATTCTCGGCCTGATTGGTCTTTTCGTGGGCGCCGCGCTGGTTCTGTACGCCTGGCGCTCTCCGACCTTGTCCAGCGGCGGCGGCTTCAAACCCTTTTCGCGCGAATCTTTCCTGCTCATCAACAACATTTTTCTGGCGGTGGCCGCCGCCGCAGTATTGCTCGGAACGCTCTACCCGCTGTTCATGGACGCGTTGCATCTGGAGCGCATCTCGGTCGGTCCGCCGTACTTCGATGCGGTGTTCATCCCGCTCATGATTCCGTTCTTCATTGCCATCGGCATTGGGCCGTATGTGCGCTGGAAACGTGGTGAATTAGCCGACACCGGGCACAAGCTCTGGTGGCTGGCCTTGCTGGCCATCGTGGCCGGCGTGGCAATCATTCTTGCCCTGCACGCCCAGACCACAATGATCGCGGTTGCCGGCGTGTTTCTGGGTGTGTGGACGATAATTGCTACGCTGCGCGAGCCTGCCTACCGTTTATGGCAGCGTTCCAGGGGCGTGCACCTGACATTGTCACGCTCCGTACTCGGCATGACGGTGGCGCATGTGGGTGCGGGTCTGTTGATTATCGGAGTGACCGTCAACAGTACCCTGGGTGTCGTCAAGGACCGGGTGGTGCGGCCCGGGTCCAGCGTGACGATAAACGGTTATCAATTCAATTTTAAGGGTACGTCCGATGTCTCGGGACCCAATTACCAAGGCACCCAGGCCACGTTTCTGGTCGCGCACAATGGCACGCCGCTGACGATCATGCGACCCGAAAAGCGGCAGTACGCCGGTACGGTTACGACCGAGGCCGCAATCAATCCCGGACTTTTCCGCGATTTGTACCTGGGTCTGGGCAATCCGCTTGGAAACAATGCCTGGAGTGTGCGCTTTCAGTACAAACCGTTGGTGCGCTTTATCTGGTTGGGCGGCCTGGTGATGATGTTGGGTGGAATCCTGGCGGTATCAGACCGGCGCTATCGGCGCCCCTTGCGAGAGCAGTCCGCGATTTCTGCTGCGGCAGCGCCCCCACCGCCGCCGTCGGCGCCGGTGCCTGTGGCGCAGCAGGCCAAGGTCGAGGCGGGCGGATGAAGCGCTCGCTGTTGTATCTGCTGCCGATCGTGGTATTGGCCGGACTGATCGGGTTTTTCTGGCGTGGTCTGTACCTCAATCCGCGCATTCTGCCGTCGCCGCTGATTGGCAAATCCGTGCCGGTGTTCAGCCTGTCCGAACTGCGCCATCCCGAAGATCCCATCACCCAGCAGAGCCTGATGGGGCACGTGTCGCTGGTGAACGTGTGGGGTACATGGTGCTATGCCTGCCGAGAGGAGCAGCAGACGCTCATGGCCTTCGCGCGCCAAAACGTGGTACCGATATATGGCTGGGACTACAAAGACGACCGCCAGGCGGCTCTCGCATGGCTGGCTCAGCGTGGGGATCCCTATGCCGCCATCGCGTTTGACGCCAGCGGCGATGCGGCCATCAACTGGGGCGTGTATGGTGCACCGGAAACCTTTCTCATCGACGCGCGCGGCATCATCCGCTACAAATATATCGGCCCGCTCACTCCGGATGTGATTCAAAAGGATCTGCTGCCGCGCATCCAGGCCCTGCAACACGAAGGCACATGAAACGCTCGCTGATATTGCCGCTGGCAGCGATCTTGCTGTCCTGTCTGTGGCTGCCATTGGCTCACGCGGTGGACAGCGAGCCGCCGTTCGGCAATCCACAATTGCAGCAGCGCTACGAAAATCTGATTCACGAATTCCGCTGCCTGGTGTGCTTCGATGAGAGCATCGCTAATTCCGACGCAGATTTAGCCGCCGATTTCCGCCGGCAAGTGCACCAGATGGTGGCCCAGGGGAAAAGTGACCAGCAAATCAAGGACTTCATGGCTGATCGTTATGGCGATTTCGTGCTCTACCAGCCGCCGGTGCAGCCCAATACCTGGTTGCTGTGGGGCGGACCGTTTCTGCTGCTGCTGATCGCGCTGGTGGCACTCGCGTTTATCCTGCGACGGCGTGCCCACATGGATGCAGTGGATGGGGAAGAGGGGTCATGAGTTTCCTGGCCGCGGCCGTAGTCATGATTCTCATCGCGGCGGCTTGCGTCGTCATTCCGCTCTGGCGTGCGCGGGCGCGCCTGTCGTTGGCCACCGATGCCGCCAACCGGGCGGTGCATGCGGCGCGCGTCGAGGAACTGGAGCGCGATGTTGCGGCCGGCCGTTTGGCGGCCGAAGATCTTGTTGGTGCGCGGCGTGATCTGGACCGGGAACTCGAAACGAGTCTGCGTGAAGCCCGGCAGGTGCGCGCACAGGCTTCCGAAACGCCTGGTCGGCGGATCACCGCCATCTCCGCGGCCGTGTTGCTGCTCATCGCCGCCGGCACGCTCTATTGGCAGCTCGGCAACTGGCGCGCCGGTATCGAAGGCGTGCAACAAGCAAGCGTGGTGTCCGTGGAGCAGATGGTGGCGCAGCTCGCGCAGCGGCTGGCGACCACGGACAAGGACGACCTGCAGGGCTGGAAAGAACTGGGTCATGCCTATCTGCTCATGGGCCGTTACGCTGACGCCGAAAATGCCTACCGACAGGCGCGGCGGCTGTCCGGCGACGAGAACGCCGACATTCTTGCTGGCTACGGCGAAGCGGCGGCACTTGCCGATCCACATGACTTCATGACCACGGCGATGCCGGCGTTCGAGAAAGCCCTGCAACTGGATCCGCGCAATCCTCGGGCTCTGTGGTACGGTGGTTTGGGCGCATTGCAGCGCGGGGATAACGCACTGGCCGTGAACCGGTGGAATGCGCTGCTGGCCCAGGATCCGCCGGCGGAGTACCGCGCCATTATTGAAAAGGCCATTGCGGCAGCCGGTGGCGCGGTTGCGCCTGCTGCCGAATCCAAGGATGTGGCTCAATTCTCCGGCGCTATTCACGTGCGCATTACATTGGACGCGCATCTGCGCAAGCAGGTGTCGCCGGATGAAACTTTATTCGTGTTCGCCGAACCAGTGGGCCAACGCGGAGGTCCACCGCTCGCCGTGCGCCGTTTTCAGGTGCGCGATTTGCCGATCGAGGTGACATTGAGCAGCGCCGATGCCGTGATCGCGGGCCACGATCTGGCAGGCGTGGCGCGGGCCACGATCGTCGCACGCATTGCAAGCCGGGGAACTGCGACGCCCCAACCGGGCGATCTCGTAGGTCAGGCCGGGTGGCAGTCGGGCCGCAACGGGTCGGTCCACATACTGATTGATAGAGTCCTGCCCTGAACCCCTGATG
>JBOIAZ010000145.1:0-12114 GCA_050739175.1 Gammaproteobacteria bacterium | reverse complement strand
GGTCGACGTGCGCACGATGCCGCGCTCGAGTCACAATCCGCAGTTCAACACCGAAACCCTGCCTGCCAGTCTCGGTGCGCAGAGTATTGCGTATACGCACCTGGCTGTACTCGGCGGTTTGCGGCATGCACGCAAGGATTCCATGAACACAGGCTGGCGCAACGCCAGCTTCCGCGGTTACGCCGATTACATGCTCACGCCGGAATTCGAACATGGCCTGGATGAACTGATAAAACTGGCTGGCAAGGAAACTGCCGCCATCATGTGCGCTGAAGCCGTACCTTGGCGCTGTCACCGTTCTTTGATTGCGGACGCACTCATGGTGCGCGGCCTCGAAGTGCGTCACATCATGGGGCCGGGCAAGTGGCAGCCGCACAAGCTCACCGGATTTGCGCATGTCGAAGGCCTGCGTATCACCTACCCGTTTGTGCTCGAAAGCAAGAACCAGTGATTCTGTAAAGCCACGGGCGAGTTATCTACCGTTTCCAGCTACCGGCTAAGCTATGAAGCATAGCCTCGTCGACAGTTATTTGGAAATTCAGCAACTAAGGGAGAGCGGCAACATGAAAACGCGGCTCAAATTTTTATTACTCGCCATCGGTTTGGGTTTGGCGACGACATCGTTGAGCGCGCAAGCACAGGATTAGAACACTTTCGACAATCGCTGTGCATCACGCCGCAATACAGCTACGTGTGGCCGGACAGCAAGGAGAGCACCAGCAACGGCAGTGGCTGGCAGCTAGATTTCGGCAAGCCGCTTACTGAGGGCTGGGACTTAGAATTCGGCGTGATTGATTACAAGCTGAATCTCAAGAATAGCGTTCCCGGCTCGTTCCATCAGACTGAATTCGGCGTGAATGGCCTGTGGTTCTTCAATGATCGGTTTGAAGTTTTCGCGCCCTTTCATTACTGGGTGCGGGCTTTAATCACCAAAGTGAGCGTCTGGCTCCCGGCAGTCCAGGCGATTGTGCTCCTCCCCCAGTCATTACCTGCACAATCGGTTCCGGCCCAATCGCAATCTCTGGCAGTGAAACCCAAACTTACGGCACTGCTGGTTTGGGTTTCCTGACCTCGCCATGGAACTGGGGTGGCGCCATCGGTTTCAGCGTGCAGGCACTGCACACTTTCGGCAATGGCAACTTCAATGACGTGAGCGTCAACATTGGGTTGAAGATGCCGTTGGGACTGGCGCCTGAGGCGGCGGCGCCTTCACTTCCCCCGGCCCCTGCTCCAGCTCCGCCTCCAGCTCCTGTACCTGCTGCGGCTCCAGCGCCGCCCCCGACACCCGCACCCGTGTCCACCGAAAGTCATCTCACTGCCGGGCGTGGAATTTGCGACCAATTCTGCGCGTCTGTTGCCGATGTCGCAGACCACGTTAGATGGCGCAGTACAAACGCACAAAGACAATCCCGGCATTGATGCGGAAGTTGCAGGCTACACCGACACTACCGGTAAAGCCGCGTACAACGTGAAGCTGTCACAACGTTGTACGGAAGCCGTGATGAAGTATCTGGTGGATCACGGTATTGATGCCAGCCGACTGACGGCCGAAGGTTACGACGAAGCCGACCCGACTGCATCCAACAAGACCGCAGCCAGCCGTGCCAGGAACTGGCGTGTGGAGCCGCATGTCACCTATCAATAATTCCACGACAGAGATTTTCGCAACGCCCCGCAGTCACCGGGCGTTTTTTGCCTTGGCTGCGCCGCTTGCGCCTTGTGCAGCCCGGCTGGATAATCCGCGCTGTCCGTCGGGAATTGCAATCGCCGGTATGGTGATGCCGGATTACGGGGCCAGGGGTATGCCAGCTAATCGCAGTCATCAGATCGAGGGCCGCCCAATTCGGGTCTACGACGGTCTCATTGCCCAACAGGACATTTACCGCCTGACCGCGGCCATGGAAAGCGGCGCGTTCAAGCGGGACGAAGTGGCGCGCCCGGAGACCTCCGGATTCCGGCATTGGGCGTTAAACATCCCGCTGGAAACCGCGCCTCGATTGCCGGTGTATCAACCCACGCTGGATGCAGTGCGTGAATTTGAAGGCGGTGAGCATTACAAAATCTACCGTTGCTACTGCAATCACGCCGGTTACGGCGACATGCTGTTCACGCACACTGATGCGACGCCGGGGCAGCCGGGCCTGACCGCGCTGTGGTTTGTGGCACCCGAATGGAACGTCGAATGGGGCGGCGAAACCTTGTTCTTCAATTCGCAGATGGACGCGGAAGTGGCGGTCAGTCCGCGGCCCGGACGGCTGGTGGTGTTCGACGGCGCCATCACTCACGTCGGGCGTCCGCCGAACCGCATCTGTTACGCGCCGCGTTACACGCTGGCATTCAAATTGAAGCCCGAGAACTGAAGCAATTCCACGCAGCAAGGATCAGTATTGGCGGTCCTTGATTTCGACACCCGCTCAATCCTCCTCGGCCGCCAGCGTGCGCGGCGTGACTGTGGTGCGCTTAGCGGGCGGCTGCGTGTGGTGCTCCGCATCTAGCTTACGCATCAGCGGCAGCACGGCCAGCGCGATCAGGGTGCACACAATCCCGGCCACGCCCAGCCAGTTAAACAGGTGCGTATAAAGCGGCATCATTTCCACCGGGTTGGTGATGGTGCTGGGCACGCTCGCAATGGTGGCGACCATGCCGCCGAAATACATGGATAGTCCCACCGCAACGTAATAGGCTCCCATCATGAATCCACCCATACGCGCGGGCACGTAGCGCGCGATCATCGCCAGACCCAGGCCGCTGGTGAGCAGTTCACCCAGCGAGCCGAAGGCGTAGCCCCAGACCATGACCCAGGACGCGGTCTTGCCCGGGCCGGTCAGGAAGTGGCCGGCCGCGCCGTAGATGAAAAACCCGATTGCCACCATGGCGAAACCCATGGCGAATTTGGCCGCCACCGACAGGTCCTTCCCGCGCTTGCCAAAATGCGTGTAGATGAACGCGAGGAGGGGCGACAGAATCATGATCCAGATGGGATTGAACGCCTGGAACTGGGCCGGCTTCCAGTTCCATAGGTGCAGGCCGAAAATGCCGAAACTCCAGTCCACATTGCGCAGGGCGAACAGATTCAACGAAGTGGACATCTGCTGATAGAAGATGAAGAAGAATACGGTCTGGATGGTCAGGATCAGCGCGGCGATCAGACCCGGACGTTCGCTCGGCCGGCCGTTGCGGATCAGGTAGGCGAAGATCCCCAGCACCACGACGCCCGCGGCGTACACGAAAATTTTCGCCACCAACTGGTAGTTGAGGATCACGGCGGCGACGAACAGCGCAATAACCGCCAACCCCAGCACGCTCGCGAGTTTGCGCGGGTTAAACACGTGATGATCCGGCTCCGAGCCAATGTGCGCCAACGTGTGACGCATCACCAGATAGTTGGTCAGTCCCACCAGCAAGCCGAGGCTGCACACCGCGAACGCCGCGTGCCAGCCGAAGTTTTGTCCGTAGGTGTCGTTGATGTAGTCCTTGATCCACGGCGTCAGCAGCATGGAAACCGTTGAGCCGATGTTGACCGCCATATAGTAAATCGTGAAGGCACTGTCGATGCGCGAATCGTCGCCTTCATAGATTTTGCGCACCAGATTGCCGGCGTTGGCTTTGAACAGGCCGTTGCCTACGACGATGACGCCGAGAGCGCAGAACAGGAACCACACACTCGAGCCGGGCACCGCCATCAGCGCATAACCGATGGCGAGCACGATGGCACCGGTGAGCATGGTGTGGCGGCTGCCGAGGACCTTGTCGCCAATCCAGCCGCCGATCGCCGGGGCGACGTAGATCAGCGCTGCCGCCGCACCCCAGGTGAGGTTGGCGCGGGTATCCGCAAATCCCAGGCGCTCGACCATGTAGTACACGATCAGCACCTGCATGCCGTAGAAGCCGAAGCGCTCCCACATCTCGATCAGGAAAACGGTCGAGAACGAGCGGGTCCGGGAAATGGGGGCGGTTGTCTGCATAAGGGATTCCTGATTGGGCGCAGGGGCCATTTCGGTGCGTCGAATTTCCCCCAAGACGGTGGGGCCGGAGCCAGTTTTACCTGATTTGCGCGCCGCTGTGAAGGCAAATTCGGGCGGGGGCGGTGAGTTAGCCGCGGACCCGGCGGTAAGCCCGGGTGCCCGCGGCAGGTGCCTTTCCAGTGCGCGCGGACGGCACACCCGTGCGTAGCTGACTATACTATGCAGGTCGCTTCACCCCGGGAAATCCTCATGTCGGTCAAGCCAGGCCACGAGCGGCGCCGTTTCCAGCGCTTCCGTTTCTCCTCGGTCATCCGAGTACGTCTGGGCGATACCGTGCAGGAGTGCGAAATGCTGGACATGTCCTTCCGCGGCTTCCTGGCGCGCTGCCCGGCTGGTTGGCAACCTGCCGATGGTGACCGGTTGCGGGTGGAGTGGCGCCTCGCGGATCTCATCAAACTGGAACTGGATGCGCTCGTTGTGCATGTGCACGGCGGCCACATCGGCTGCACCTGGGAGGCGCGCGATGCGGAAAGTTTCGCGCACCTCAAGCGCCTGGTGGAGATCAATCTGCTGGATTCAAAGATGGTAGCGCGCGAGATCGAGGCACTCAAGGCTGAGACCGGGGCCAAGCACCACGACGCCGTGCACTGACTCTGGTCTAAAGTTCCAGGTTCAGTTGCGGGCTACCCGGTGCGGGCCGAAAGTGCGCACAGCTTAGGCGCATGCGGTGCATGTTTTCCAACCGGAATTTTTTGCAGGCCAGCGCAAAACGCCGGGCGATGAGTTCGGCATATTCACCCGTGCCGCGCATACGCGTGCCGAATTCCGCCTGGTAATCCTGGCCGCCGCGCATTTGGCGGATAATGCTCATGACGTGGGCAGCGCGCTCCGGCAGATGCGCATGCAACCATTCCCGGAACAGATCCTTCACTTCATGCGGCAGCCGCAGCAGCACATAGCCCGCGCAGCAGGCCCCGGCTTCCGCGGCCAACTCCAGAATGTGCTCGATTTCATGTTCGTTCACCACCGGGATGATGGGCGCATTTAGTACTCCCACCGGCACGCCCGCGAGCGCGAGTGCGCGTACGCAGCGCAAGCGCGCCCGGGGACCGGCTGCGCGCGGCTCCAGACTGCGTTTCAGATTTTCATCGAGCGTAGTGATGCTCACCATGACGTTGGCCAGATTCTGTTGCGCCATGTCGGAGAGGATGTCGAGGTCGCGCGTCACGAGCGTGCTCTTGGTGATGATGCTCACCGGATGACGAAATCGCTGCAGTACTTCCAGAATAGAACGCGTCACTTTGAGCTTGCGCTCGATAGGCTGGTAGGGGTCGGTGTTGGCGCCCAGCGTGATAGGTGCGGGCCGGTAACCCGGCTTGCGCAGTTCGCTCTCCAGCAGCTCAGCCGCATTCTGCTTGTAGAACAGCCTGGTTTCGAAATCCAGCCCGGGTGAAAGATTCAGATAGGCATGGCTCGGTCGGGCATAACAGTAGATGCATCCATGTTCGCAGCCGCGGTAAGGATTGATGGATTGCGTGAAGGGAATGTCCGGCGACTGGTTGCGGCTGATGATGGTGCGCGTCGGTTCAGGCGCAACCGTGGTTTCCAGCGCAGGCAGTGGCGGCTCTTCGAGGTCCCAGCCGTCGTCGAAGCTTGCATGCCGGCGGTTTTCAAATCGGCCTCCCGGGTTGGAAACTGCGCCGCGACCTTTGATGGGAATCTGGGGTGTAACTGGCATGGCTGATCACTGTATACGCAAACAGTATCGCAGGCTACAACCCATGAGTTGAAAGGGTCGCATTTGGGTGGGCACCGCCTGCGTGTTAAGGTAGCGCCTCCAGTCTTTTCCGTGATTTGCAGCCGATTTACGGGTCAGATAACCATGTCCAAAGCCTGGGTGTGTTTGTTGGGAGTGCTTGCCGTTGCCGGCTGTGCGACGCCTCCGCCTCCCAAGCCGGCCACACCAACGCCTGCGTCGCCCCCTCCGCCCGTCTTGATTGGCACGCCCACCAGCACACCGTTGACGCCGCAGATGCAGGCCCTGCAGGGCGACCCTGCGGATCAGCAGGTCCTGGTGCGTTTTACCGTGTCCCCGGATGGAAGCGTGCAGCATGCGCATGCCATCTTCACGTTGTTGTCACCAGCGGACACGGCGGCGGTGCTGCAGGCGCTGGATCAATGGCGTTTTAAACCGGCGATGCACGGGACTGAGACGGTGGCCGGCGAGTTCATGTACCCATTGTTCTTTGGTCCGGACGCGGCCCAGGCGCGCACGCGGTTTTTCTGCCGCAATCGGCCGCTGATGTACAAACCGGACAGCAGCTGTGAAATTGTGGACTTTGGTCATTGGCGGATTTTCCGCATGGATCCGGTATATCCCACCAGCCTACTGGATCAGCATCTGGCCGGGAGTGTGACCCTGAGTTTCGATGTGGATGCACGCGGCCGCGTGCAGGACCCCAAAGTCGTGAGCGCCACGCCCCCGGGGGTATTTGACGCTACGGCACTCGCGGCCGTACGTCAGTGGTATTTCGAGCCGCTGCAGGAACAAAAGGATCCTGCCGAACAGCACGTTACCGTGACGGTCAAGTTCACCCCGCCGGGCAACGGGGCCGGCGCCAACATCCATTCACCGCCGCAGCGCTGACCTGGGGCACGCGTTTGGAGGGGGCTGCCGAATGTGCCCGTCTATAATTGAAACCGCGGCCGTAGTGCTGCGTTCCAGGTGCAATCCATGAAAACGTCCGCGCGCTTGACGGGCATTGTGTGGCTGACCTGCGCTGCATGTGCGGTGTGCGCCGCGGAGCCGGCGCCGCCTGCGCCGGGTTACACGATTGCACAGATATATGCCGAGCCGGGATTGAGCGGCTACCACCCTGAACAGCCTGAATGGAGTCCCGATGGCCGCTCTCTGACCTATCTGCTGCGCAGCGATGCCGACGGTCTGGCCGACCTGTATCTCGTGGATGTGGCCAGCGGCAAGCGTACATTGCTGCTGTCGGCCGCACAGCTTGCCAGCGCGGCGGCACCGCCCTCCAATATCAAGAACCAGAGGGAGCAGGAGC
This sequence comes from Gammaproteobacteria bacterium, assembly GCA_050739175.1. Taxonomy (GTDB): domain Bacteria; phylum Pseudomonadota; class Gammaproteobacteria; order Natronospirales; family REEB76; genus REEB76. Next base: position 5,084 of record JBOIAZ010000145.1, on the reverse strand, counting down.
GCATCACCCGCTACGGCGTGGCTGCCTATCATTGGTCACCGAAAGCCGATGCAATCTTCTATCTGAGCAACGAGCAGATTTATCTGCATAACCTCGCGACCCATCAAACCACCCAGATCACGCATGAGCCGGGTGCGAAGCGCAATCCCCAGATTTCGCCGAACGAGCAGTGGGTAAGCTATGTGACGGACGGCGCTGTACACTACGTTGCGATACAGGGAGGGCCGGTGCATAGCGTCGCGCCGCACCAGGCCGACGTGCTGAACGGCGAGCTCAATTGGGTTTATACCGAGGAACTGGACCTGCGCTCGGCTTACACCTGGGCACCGGACAGCCGCTACATCGCTTTCCTGCAATCCGACGAGCGCCCGGTACACGGCTTTCCGTTGATCAACTACATCGAGCCGCAGCCCGGCGTCTACGAGCAAAAGTACCCATTGGCGGGGGCGCCCAATCCCATCGTGCGTCTCGGTGTGCGCGACGTGCAGTCCGGAAAAACCACGTGGATGGCGATGGCCGGCACGCCGGATACTTATCTGGCACGCTTCGGCTGGCTGCCCAAGGGCGACCGTGTGTACGGCGAGGTGCTGAACCGCGATCAGACCAAACTGCAGCTCCTGACCGCCGACCCCCAGTCGGGTCAGGCGCGGGTGCTGGTGACCCAGACGGATCCCGACTGGATTGACGTGCGCGACGCTCCGCATTTCCTCAAGAGTGGTGGCTTCATATGGAGCAGCCAGCAGGACGGATGGCGGCACCTGTACCTGTACAGCGACGACGGCCGTCAGGCGCGCCTGCTGACGCCCGGCGATTACAACGTGCTCCGGCTCGAGGGCGTGGAGGAGGCGCGCGGCGAACTGTATTTCACGCGCTACACGCACGGACCGCTGAATACCGAGTTGTATCGCGCGTCGCTGCGCGGCGGCGAGCTGCAGGCCGTGACCACCGAGACCGGAACCCACTCCATAGACATGGCGCCGCGGGCGCGCGCCTACCTCGATACGTATTCGAATATCATGACTCCGCCGTCGTGGACGCTGGTGAACATGGACAACGCCCGGCGCACGGTGATTCAGGCATCTGCGCCGCTGGGTTATCGCTTTCAGGCGCCGCGCTTCTTCACGATCACGGCGGCCGACGGGCGCACGCCGATATATGCGCGCCTTACACTGCCACCGGATTTCGACGCGGCCAAAAAATACCCGGTGATCATGTATCAGTACGGCGGGCCGGACGTCGGGCCGATCGTGCGCGACGTCTGGGGCGGAACCAATTTCCTGTTTGATCAGTTGCTGGCCCGGCAGGGGTTCATCCTGTTCGCCACCGACAACCGTGCGGCCACCTATTTCAGCCACCGCGATCAGGCGCTGGTGAAACTGCACCTGGGAAAGTTGGCGCTCGCCGACCAGTTGGCCGCGGTAAATTGGCTTAAGCGACAGGCATGGGTGGACCCCGCGCGCATCGGCATCTGGGGCTGGAGCTTCGGCGGCTACATGACCGCCTATGCGCTTACCCGCGCGCCCGGCGTGTGGCGCGCCGGCATCGCGGTGGCACCCGTGACGCAGTGGCAGGATTACGACTCGATCTACACCGAGCGTTACATGGGTACGCCGCAAGAAAATCCCGCGGGCTATGCCGAAAGCTCGGATGTGGCGGCCGCCGGGAATCTCGCCGATCCGCTGCTGCTGGTGGCCGGCACCGGCGACGACAACGTGCACTGGCAGAACACCCTGCAATTCATCCAGGCGCTGATCGACGCCAACAAGCCTTATCAGCTGCTGATTTATCCCAACAAGACGCATGGCATCTCCGGCCCCACCGCACGCACGCACTTGTTTACCGCGATGCAGCAGTTCTGGGTGCAGCAGCTGCTGGCGCCCCCCGCGGCTGCGCAACCCGCGTTGCGTTGACGCCCTGTTCCAGTCTGCAGGCTTGCCACAACAAAAGTTGTGCACAGCCCTGCCTGTCAAATCGAGCTATAGTGGGCGATGGTTGATCAACACCGGAATCCAGCGCTGTGTGCGCGGGAGCCCGGAAGGAGGTAGCCATGTCAACCCCAAGTGAAAAACTGTTCAACGGTGCCGGAGGCGGCCGCGGCATGATCACGATTTTTGGCGGCATCGCCATGATCGTGCTGACCATCGTTGCCCTGGCGCACATCAATCCGGGTCTGCTGGGTGCGATCGCGCTCATCGTGGCCGGAATCGTGCTGCTGTTCAAAGGCGCGGCACTGAATGGCCAATGCGCCAAATTATTGGGTTCGGAGGGCACGGATGCCGGCGGCGGCGGCTCCGCCGCGTTGTCGGCCGGGATCGCCGCGATCGTGCTTGGTATCTTGGCGGCCATCGGACTCGCGTCCGACACACTGATGGCCGTGGGCATCATCGTGGCGGGTGCTGCCTTTATCTTCAGTGCCGGCTTTGCGGGTCGCATGGCCGCATTGCGCATCGGCGCTTCGGATGCCGATGACAATGCCAAACACGCCGCGGAAGAAATGCTCGCCGGCGGCATGAGTGCGCAGAAGCTCGCGGGCGTGGCGGCCGTGGTGCTGGGTATCCTGGCGCTGGTGAATCTCGCGCCGGGCGTGCTGGTGCTGGTGGCCTTGCTGAGTCTGGGCGGCACGGAGCTCATGAGCGCATCGGCGTTCGGCGGGCGCGTGAGTGGGCTGCTGAGCCGCTGACGGTCTGCAGCCAGTGAAACTTGAGCCGGCGCCAAACACGCCGGCTCTTTTTTATCTCACGCTGGCGTTTGCGATAAATGCGTCTATGTTGTGGTCCACTTGCGGCAGCACCTGCGGACTGAGATACAGCATGTGGCCCACCGGGTAATCGAATTCGTGGATGTTTCTGTCGAGCGTGGCAGGCAGGCCCATGTGACGCAGCGTGTAATCGGTGGCGAAGAACGGCGTGGCGGTGTCGTAGTAGCCGTTGTTCATCATGAGTTGCATGGCGGGGTCATTGCTCATGGCGCGCGCCAGCGTCGGCGCCACGTTGGTGCCACAGCAAGTAGTGCGGTTGCCGAAGCCCATGTCGCCCCCAGGCAGCGGCGGCGCGTAACTCCAGTCCCAGGCGCGAAATGCCGCTGCGTTGCTTTGCAGGTACGGCTCGTTATTCGAATATTTCAGGGTCTGCGACAGGTAACGATTCATGGTGGCGGTGAGCGCGCCGGAGTAGGCGCTGGTGGTGGCGCCCAGATTGCCGCGACCGGGCTGCGCCAACAACGGTTGCAGTTCAAATGTGGTGTAGCGCTCGTCGTAACGTCCGGTCATGGTGTCGTTGCCCATGATGTTGCGGCGGAAGACCGAGAGCGGGATGCGCAGGTCGGCCTTGAGCCACAGTGACGCGGGCAAACCGGTGTATTGGCTGAGCTGCGTGGCGATGGATTGCTTGTTCGCGGCGGAGAGCGCGGAGCCTTTGAATAACGCGCGTGCATACGTCGTGCCGGCAAATTGTTCGACCTGTTTCACGAAAGCCGCCAAGTCCGTTGGCATCGGGTTCAGCCGATGGTGATACCAGGCAATCGCCGCATAGGAAGGCAGATAGCTGATGTAGGGCAAATCGTTGCCGGGCACATTATTGATGGTCAAAAAGTCGAGCCCGGTCGAGCACAGGATGACGCCGTTCAGGTAAACGCCGTCGTTGACCAAATCGTTTGCCAGCACCGCACTGCGGGTGGTGCCGTAAGACTCGCCCAAGAGGAACTTGGGTGAGTTCCAGCGATGGTTCACACTGATATAACGCTGGATGAATTGCGCGAACGCGGTGGCGTCCTGGTTGACGCCATAGAAATTATTGGGCTTGCCTTGGCCCACGATGCGGCTGTAACCGGTGCCCACGGCATCAATGAACACAAGATCGGTGCTTTTCAGAATGCTGTACTGGTTGGGTACCAGTTGATAGGGCGGCTGCGCGGTTTTGACATCGCCCGGCGCCGGCCACACGATACGCTCAGGGCCGAAGCCGCCGATGTCCACCAGCGCCGAGGCAAATCCGGGACCGCCGTTGTAGGCGAAGGTCACGGGCCGATGATCCGGGTCAGCGCCGTCCTTGGTATAAGCGATGTAAAACATGCTCGCCGTGAGCTGATGCTTGGCATCGTAGAGCAGCAGCGTGCCAGCGGTGGCGGTGTAGTTGATGGAGGTGCCGTTTATAGTGACGCTGTGCCGGGTGTGCACCGCAGTTTCCGCGGGCAACGGGTTCGCTGGCAGCATGGTTTCCGGAGCAGCCGCGACGGGGGCCGCCCGCACCAGCATCGGCAGCACACACAGAAACAACGGTGTCAATAGAGGTTTCATGGCCAGGCTCCTTTTTCAGGCATCGGGCGAGCAACTTTGTGACATTATGACGGTCCATACGTTCCATGTTCCATCCCGGTTTTTGAGAGGACATCCATGAGAATGGGCGCAGTTTTGGTGGCTGGAGTCATAGCGGCCATGCTGGCAGGCACAACGTTCGCCGGTGGCATGAACATGCCGATGAGAGGCAGCGAGCATTTTATTTACGGTCATCCAGGGCCGGGTAGCGGGCCGGTGCAGATGATTCACATCCGTGCATTCGATGATCTGCGCTTTCAGCCGGCGCACATTGCCGTGACTCGCGGCGAGACCGTGAAGTTCGTGGTCACCAACATGGGCAAGCTGGCGCACGAATTCGTCATCGGCGATGCCGCCGAACAGGCCGCTCACGAAAAAGAAATGCAGGCTGTTCTTGGTATGGTCATGAAGCATGATGTGAACGGCATTTCGCTGCCACCGGGGCAAACGCGCGATCTGGTGTGGACTTTCACGCGCGATGGCACCGTGGAATATGCTTGTCATGATCCCGGCCATTTTGCCGCCGGCATGGTTGGTAAGATCGTCATCGTTTCTCCCAGGCATCACGGCTGATTCCGGCTATCCAGGCGAATTCAGCGGGTGCCTGATTTGACGCGTTGCCATGGTTGAATTCCAGGCGTGCGATTCTTGGGGCAACCGGCACTGGCGTGCGATATCCCGACATCGGCATGGACATGCCAGGCATACTTAGGTTCTTGGGCATTTCCGCCGGCGGCATGCCGTGCAGCAGCACCGAGGCCGCGCCGATGAC
>JBOIAZ010000144.1:0-8235 GCA_050739175.1 Gammaproteobacteria bacterium | reverse complement strand
TCCGTAACCCTGGAAATACTCCTGCATGGCGCGGATTTCGACCAGCCATTTCTCCCGGTCCACGGTCAGCAGCGTGCGCATGGTTTCCGCGCTCACGTCGAGGTCATGGGTATCAATGGCGCCGTCCGCGGGCAGAAAACCGATGGGCGTGCTTCGCGCCTGCGCCTGGTCGTCGCAGCGGTCCAGAATCCAGCGCAGCACGCGCAGGTTCTCGCCAAAGCCGGGCCACAGGAACTTGCCATCCGGGCCCTGACGGAACCAGTTGACGTGAAAGATTTTCGGCAGCTTGCTTGAGCGCTTGCTGAATGACAGCCAATGGTTCCAGTAATCCGCAAAGTTGTAGCCGCAAAACGGTTTCATGGCCATGGGGTCACGGCGCACCACGCCGACCTGGCCCGTGGCGGCCGTCGTGGTCTCGGAGGCCGCGCCCGCGCCGATGAGCACGCCGTGCGTCCAGTCGCGGGCTTCGTATACCAGCGGCGTCATTTCTGCACGCCGTCCGCCGAAGATGATGGCGGAAATCGGCACGCCATGAGCGTCCTCGGCGTGCGGTGAATAGCTGGGATTCTGCTTGGCGGACACAGTAAAGCGCGAGTTGGGATGTGCGGCGGGACCGTTGCCCTCGTGGTAAGCCTGGCCTTTCCAGTTGATTGCCGGCGCGCCGGATTTGAGACCTTCCCACCACGGCTGATTGTCTGCGGTCACCGCCACGTTGGTGAAAATGGTGTCGTGCCTGATCATGTCGAACGCGTTCTTGTTGGTCTTGGGATTGGTGCCGGGCACCACGCCGAAATAACCGGCTTCGGGATTGATGGCCCACAGCCGGCCATCCTTGCCGAGGTGCATCCAGCAGATGTCGTCGCCCACGGTCCAGATTTTCCAGCCCTGGTGGGATGCCGGTGGAATCAGCATCGCGAGATTGGTTTTACCGCAGGAGGAGGGGAAGGCCGCGGCCACGTAGTGAATTTCGCCGTGGGGATTCTGGATGCCGACGATCAGCATGTGCTCGGCCAGCCAGCCTTCACTGCGCGCCTGCCAGCTGGCGATGCGCAAGGCATGACATTTCTTCCCCAGCAGCGCATTGCCGCCGTAGCCGGAGCCAAAGCTCTTGATGCTGAGTTCCTCGGGAAAATGCATGATGAAGCGCCGCTCGGGATTGAGATCGCCGGTGGAATGCAGCCCCTTGATGAAGTGGCCTTCCTTTTCTATGCGCTGCAGCGCGGCCTTGCCCATGCGCGTCATGATCCGCATGTTGGCCACGACGTAGGGGCTGTCGGTGATTTCGACGCCGCAGCGCGCCAGCGGCGAATCAATTGGTCCCATGCAATAGGGGACTACGTACAGCGTGCGCCCACGCATGCTGCCGGCAAACAGCGCATCAATTTTGGCGTGTGCTTCGGCCGGGTCCATCCAGTGGTTGTTGGGACCGGCATCGTCGCGGCTGCGGCTGCAGATGAAAGTCAGATGCTCGACGCGCGCCACGTCTTGGGGATCGGAGCGGTGCAGGTAACAGTTCGGGTGGGTGGTCCGGTTGAGTTCCGCCAGCATGCCGGTGGCCAGCATGCCCTTCACCAGTTCGCGGTATTCGGCATCCGAGCCAACACACCAATGCACCTGTTCGGCCTGGGTATGCCGCGCCGCTTGGGCGACCCACTGGGAAAGCGTCTTGTTGCTGGTCATTGAGATTCCGATGGTTGCGGGCCGGCCTGAGATCCGGGCCGATGAGACTGCGGCCCATGCCGCGAAAATGTGCATTATAGGCCCCGAGGCCGGAATTGCCGAGATTGCCCTTCCGGCAAGTGTGGATGCGCGCAATCATGGCGTGAATGTTAGAATGCCCAAGCGCAGCCGATACTTGGAATTCCGTCCGCCGGTGAATAAGCATGGGTGAGCGTACCATCAGGGAAGTGCTGAAGCGTCGCAGCGAAGACACGCAGCGTGTCCTTCAGCAACAGCGCTCAATGAAGACTAGCGGGCTGCGTCGCCGCAGCCGCGAACTGCGCAGCCTGCTGATTGTCATTGTGCTGATTATCGCTGCGGCACTTGCCTATTCGGGCTGGCTGGTCAACCAGGTCATTACCCGGTTTGCGGCGGAGCGTTCCACCAACCTGACGAGCGGCAATGACGTCATTCTGGATCTGCATTCCGCCATGCAGTTCCTACCGGACACCCTGTTGGCGGCAACCGATCCGAATTTCTACAGCGCCGGCAACCTGAGCGTCAGCCCGCTGACCTCGCGGCTGGTACGTATATATTTTCCGAATTCCCCGACCGTGACCGCCGACATCATGGCAATTGCGCTGCAGTACACCTACGGCCGCACCGAGATTCTGCAGAACTTCATCAACGAGGTACCCGTGGGCCAGGACCATGACCGGCCGGTGCACGGATTCGCTGCCGCCGGTCAGGTGTATTTCAAAAAGCCGTTTGCGCAATTGCAGCCACAGGACATCGCGCTGCTCGTGGCGCTGGCCACCGGTTCCACCAGCCTGGATCCACGCGCGGACCCCACGCGCGCATTGAATCTGCGCAACAGCGTGTTGCAGCAGAACGTGGAGCAGCAGGTATTGAATCAGACCCAGGCCAATCTGCTCAAAAAGACACCTCTGGATCTTGCACCTGGCAGTTCGTAAGCCGCATTCAGTCCCAGTGACCGGTTATCGGAATGAGCCCGAATTTTCCTGGCCGTTGTCCGGGCAGGGCAGCTTTGTGCACAAGATTCCCGGATTCGTGCCGCGTCAGACGCAGCAGGCGCTGGCCGACGCGGTTGGCCGCGCCCTGCAACAGCAAGAGGTACTGGTGGCCGAAGCCGGCACCGGCACCGGCAAGACTTTCGCCTATCTGGTGCCGGCATTACTGAGTGGCAAGCGCGTGCTGATCTCCACCGGCACGCGCGCGCTCCAGGACCAGCTGTATCACCGCGATCTGCCGGCGGTTACGCAGGTGCTGGGCAGGCCGGTCAAAACCGCATTGCTCAAGGGCCGCGCCAACTATCTCTGTCGCCATCGCTTGGCGCTGGCGCTGCATTCCAGTGCGGACCTGTTTGGCGCAGGCGCACGTGCCCAGGAACTGGCGTGCATCCGCGACTGGGCCGGAGTCACGCGCAGCGGCGACATCGCGGAACTCGCGACGCTGGCGGAATATTCACCGCTCTGGCCGCAGGTGACCTCGACGGTGGAAAATTGTCTCGGCCAGAAATGCCCGGAATACGCGCACTGCTGGGTGCTCGAGGCGCGCCGCCATGCGCAGGAAGCGGAACTGGTGGTCATCAACCACCATCTGTTGCTCGCTGACATGCTGCTCAAGGAGGAAGGCTTTGGCGCGCTGCTGCCCGGCGTGGACTGCGTAATCGTGGACGAAGCCCATCAACTGCCGGACATCGCCAGCCAGTACTTTGGCGTGAACCTCTCCAGCCACCGCCTGCAGGAGCTGCTGCGCGACAGCCGCAAGGAATACCAGGAATCCGCTGCGGACGCCCCCGGTTTCGAACGCCTCCTCTCGCAGGGCGAAGCGGCGCTCGCGGAACTCCAGCAACAATGTCTGCGCGTGGAGGGAGTCAGCGAATGGAGCGCACTTGCGCCGCTCGCGGAGTTTGACGGGCGATTGTCAAAGCTGACGGCCGCGTTGGAAAACCTGCAGCAGGGATTCGGCGTGCTCGCCGGGCGCTCCGTCGGTCTGGACAACTGCCGGCAACGCATTGCGCAGATCATGGAACGCCTGCAGCAGTTCGCGGCCGAGGATGCGGATCAGGATCAGGTACGCTGGATCGAACGCCGCGGCCACGGCTTCAGCCTCAACCTCACGCCGGTGGATGCCGCGGGACGGTTCCGGGCCTGCATGCAGGAATCGCAGTGCAGCTGGATTTTCCTGTCGGCCACGCTCTCCATCAACGGCCGCTTTGGGCATTTCCGCGAGCGCCTGGGGCTGGACGCGGCCGAAGAACTGCTGCTGGGCAGTCCATTTGACTACGAACACAATGCCTTGCTGTATCTTCCGGCGGAGCTACCGAGTGTCGAGCGCGCGGAATTTACCGCGGCCGTGGTGCATGCGGCCGAGCCCGTGGTGCGCCAGAGCGGCGGGCGCGCGTTTCTGCTGTTCACCAGCCATCGGGCGCTCAAGCAGGCCGCCGTCATGGTACGCGAACATTGGCCGTTCCCGCTGCTGGTACAGGGCGAAGCGCCGCGCCGGCGCCTGCTGGAGCGCTTCCGCGAACTCGGCAATGCGGTGCTGCTCGGCACCGCGAGTTTCTGGGAGGGCGTGGATGTAAAAGGTCCGGCGCTGTCCGTGGTGGTGATAGACCGGCTGCCGTTTGCCTCGCCCGGCGATCCGGTGCTGAAAGCGCGGCTGACCGCGATCGAGCGTCAGGGCCGCGACGCGTTCATGGAATACCAACTGCCGCAGGCGGTATTGGCGCTCAAGCAGGGCGTCGGCCGGCTGATTCGCGACGAAGGCGACACCGGGGTGTTGATGCTGTGTGATCCGCGAGTGCGCCGCAAAAATTATGGCCGGTTGTTTCTTGACAGCCTGCCGCCCATGCGGCGCACGGAGGATTTGGACGAAGTGCAAAGTTTTCTCGCGCGCATCCTGCCGCACGGCGCGCGCGCAGTGTCATGAAACTCCTGGCGCTGGAAACTTCCACCGATCTGTGTTCTGTCGCGCTGCTGGTGGACGGCGATGTGCGCGAGCGTGTGCAATCCGCTGCCCACGCGCATGCGGAATTGATACTGCCCATGGTGGAATCGCTGCTGGCAGAAGCTGGCTTGTCATTACGGCAACTCGATACGCTGGCGTTCGGCCGCGGGCCGGGAGCATTTACCGGCGTGCGCGTGGCAACCGCGGTGGTGCAGGGCCTGGCCTTCGGCGCGGAGCTTCCGGTGGTACCGGTCTCGGATCTCATGGCGGTGGCGGCCGGCGCGCACCGCCAGCACGGCGCGCGCCGCGTGCTGGCCTGTCTGGATGCGCGCCTGCAGGAAGTATATTGGTGTGCTTATGAAGTCACGGCGCCCGACAAGCTCCTGGAATGCGTGAGCGAACAATTGAGCAGTGCGGAGCAGGTGCAGCCGCCGGCCGGGCGCTGGTTCGGCGCCGGCTCGGGGTTTGCCGCCTATCGCCGGCCGTTGCAGGACGGACTCGGGGAAAATCTGGACGACGAGGATGCCACGCTGCTGCCGGCCGCTCGCGACATCGCGTTGCTGGCCGCACGCCTGTTCGACGAAGGCCACACGGTGAGCGCTGAGGCGGTGCTGCCGGTATATTTGCGCGAGCGCGTGGCCACGCCCAAGGCCCTGTAACCGCTTTGTCACACGGCACTGCTGTAATCATGGCCATGGCCGAGAAACATGTGTTGATCGTCGAGGATGAAGTGCCGCTGAGGGAGATGCTGAGCTTTGGCCTGCAGCGCGCGGGTTATCGCGTCACCGAATCCGGCAACTGTGCGGCGGCGCGCGCCATCATCGCCGACGGGCGCCCGGACCTGTTGCTGCTCGATTGGATGTTGCCGGACATGAGCGGCCTGGAATTTGCGCGTGCCCTGCGTCGCGACGATGCCACGCGCGAATTGCCCATCATCATGCTCACGGCGCGCGCCACCGAGGACGACAAGGTGAGCGGCCTGGGAAGCGGCGTGGATGACTACATCACCAAGCCGTTTTCAGCGCGCGAACTCGTGGCGCGCATTGAGGCAGTGTTGCGGCGCACACGCGATCACCAGGAAAAGCTGATCGCCGGCGCCATCGAAATGGACACGGTCAGCCACCGGGTCAGCTTGCACGGCCGGGAAGTCGTGCTCGGGCCGACCGAGTACCGGCTGCTCAAATATTTCATGACACATCCAGAACGCATGCTGAGCCGTGCGCTGTTGCTGGATCGGGTGTGGAGCGGCGTGTACGTCGAGGAGCGCACCGTGGACGTGCACATCCGCCGGCTGCGGCGGGTACTGGAAGAACACGCCTGCGCGCACTACGTGGAAACCGTGCGTGGCGCCGGTTATCGTTTTTCTCCCAAGACGGCGGGGAGTGGCGCATGAACCGCGCCTGGCTGTCGGAGCTGCTGGCGCTCGCAGTGTTGCTGATCATCGCGCTGATCGTCGGCTGGACCGCGGGCGATGTCAGCTTGTGGGTGTTCATCGCGGTAGCGCTATATCTCATCTGGCTGCTGGTCAACCTGTATCGCGTGGAACATTGGCTGCGCCGCGGGCGGCGCTTCAGTGCGCCGCGTGCCTGGGGCGTGTGGCGCGGCGTCGCCGAACATTTTTACCAGCAACGCCGCCGTGAGCGCGAGCGCAAGCGCGCGTTCACGCAGTTGCTGCGCGAAATACGGGAATCCACCGCCGCCATGCCCGACGGCGTGGTGTTGATGGATCACCTGGGTGAAATCCGCTGGCTCAACCAGACGGCCGGCCGCCTGCTGCAGCTGCGCGTGCCGCAGGATATCGGGCAGCGGTTGCCGAATCTGGTGCGTCATCCGGATTTCATCCGCTATCTCAATGGCCGGAACTATGCCGAGCCGGTCGAATTTGCCTCGTCGTCGGAGCGCGGCCTGCATCTCAGCCTGCGCATCGTGCCTTACGGCGAGGACCAGCAACTGCTGCTCGTGCGTGACAGCACGCGCCTGCATCGTCTGGAACAGATGCGCCGCGAATTCGTGGCCAATGCCTCGCACGAACTGCGCTCGCCGCTGACCGTAATGAGCGGTTATCTGGAATCCATGAGCGAGGATGACGCGCTGCGTGCGGTCTGGGCCAAGCCGCTGCAGGCCATGCGCCAGCAGACCGCGCGCATGACCGCGATCGTGAGCGATCTGCTTGAGCTCTCGCGGCTCGAGACCGAACCACGTGAAGCGGCGTATGCACCGGTGGACGTGGCCGCGCTCGCGCGCCGCATCCGCGAAGCCGCGCTGTCGCTGGGCACGGGTCCGGCCGACATCGGCCTGGAGATCGACGGCGATCTGCAGCTCCTGGGTGCGGAGCGCGAGCTGTACAGCGCCTTTTCCAATCTGGTATTCAACGCCATGAAGTACACGCCCACGGATGGCCGCGTGACCGTGAGCTGGGCGGCGGATGCGGACGGCGCGGCATTTGCCGTGAGCGACACCGGCATTGGCATCCCCGCCGCGCACATTCCACGCCTTACCGAGCGTTTTTACCGCGTCAACAAGTCCCGCGACCGCGACAGCGGCGGCACCGGCCTGGGGCTGGCCATCGTCAAGCACGTGTTGCAGCACCACGGCGCGCGCCTGGAGATTGCCAGTGAACCCGGTCGCGGCAGCCGCTTTACCTGCCGCTTCAGCCCGGAACGTGTGGCGCGCAGCGGTGAACAACCAGCCAGTGGCTGAACTGCACCGCTCGCTTATACTGTTTCCATTGCCTGCATGAAGGATGGTTCATGGACAAGCTGAATCTCACCCAGCACATCTCGCAGAAGTTCAACGAGGAGCTGGAGAGCGTGCGCAACCGGGTGCTCGCCATGGGCGGGCTGGTGGAGCAGCAGATGGCTGACGCGCTGCGCGCGCTCACCGAGGGCGACAGCGAACTTGGCCGCAGCATCGAGCAGCAGGACTTCAAGGTCAACCAGATGGAAGTGGCGATTGACGAGGAGTGCACCCGTATCCTGGCGCGCCGCCAGCCGGCGGCCAGCGACCTGCGCTTGATCCTCACCATCATCAAGACCATCACCGATCTGGAGCGCGTCGGCGACGAAGCCGAAAAAATCGGGCGGTTGGCCGCGCGCCTGTGCGAAACCGAGCGGCCCGGCGAGCGTTACGTGGCCTTGCAGCACCTCGGTACACACGTACAGCGCATGCTGCACGACGCGCTCGATGCCTTCGCGCGCATGGATGCCGAGGCCGCGGTGCGGGTGGCGCGCGAGGACGCGCGCGTGGACGATGAGTACGAGGCCCTGTCGCGCCAGTCCATCACCTTCATGATGGAAGACCCGCACTCCATCCGCCAGGTGCTGGACGTGATGTGGTCGGCGCGCGCCCTGGAGCGCATCGGCGATCACGCCACCAATATCTGCGAGTACGTGGTGTACCTGGTGCAGGGCAAGGATGTGCGCCACACGGGCTTCGACGCCATGGAAAGGGAAGTCCGCGCGCAACCCTGAGCGCGGTTTCCACATTTGCGCGACGCAAAATTTCTGAATTGCTACGGACAGTATTGACGCCGAGTTGTGGGAGCGGCGGTCTCTGCCGCGATTCCAGTATTGCGAAAATCGCGGTGAATATCACCGCTCCCAC
>JBOIAZ010000143.1:0-14113 GCA_050739175.1 Gammaproteobacteria bacterium | reverse complement strand
CTTGAACCTCGCGTGACGTGGACGAATTACCGCAGATTGCGGTGGGGCGCGCTGGAGGCGAAGCGGCCTCGGCTTGAGATCCGCAAGCGACCCAAGCAAGGGTTACACCCAGAGTGACGCATACAAGCAGTCGACTGTTCATCCGCTACCCTCCACGCTGGATGGGCACAGGGACAAGCAACGCTGCATCCGTGCTTACGCTACAGGTTTTATTCCTGAATATTGCTGGTATTGATCTTGACCTTGGCATGCTGACGTAAGGTCTCAAGATAGGCGAAAAAATCGGACTGGGCATTGGCGCGCGTGAGTTGCTGCAGCGCGGTGATACGCTGTGCCTTGTTCCACCCGGACACGCCGCCCGCCTTCATGGCGGTAACCACGTAAACTACCTGATCGCCTCCGGCAAGCGCCACAACACCGGCCTGCGATACTTTGTTGCCGGGTGGCGGCGCTGCAAACGCCGCGCTCAGTACCGGCGCCGGCACGCTCGTATCGCTGCGGCTCACGAACGTGCCGGCAGTGAATTTAAGCTTGTATCTGGCCGCTACCTGCGCCGGAGTTTGCCCGGAATCGAGTGCCGCTTGCACTTTGGCGGCAATTGCCCGTGCCTGCAGTGTGGCCTGCTGTTGCCTGAGCGCAGCAACGATCCGGTCGCGTACCGAAGCCAGCGACTCTTGCGTGCTCGGCACGTGACTTTGCACGCGCATCACCACTACGTGATTCGGGCCGATTTTAACGGGATCGCTGTTGTTGCCCTGGGTCAGAACCTCGTCGCTGAAGGCCTTCTGACGCACCGCGGGATTCGTCGCGATACCGCTGCCGCTGTCGCGCATCACGTCGCTCACGGTTTGAATCGGCAGGTTGAGCTGCCTGCTGACGGCCTGCAGCGAATCGGGATGTTCGTAGGCCAGGTTGGCAAGCTGATCGCCAAGCGCGAAGTATTCATCGTCCGCTTTCTTCTGCTGGTATTGCGCCAGTAACTGGTCGCGCACCTCGGCAAACGATTTGGTGCTGGGGGCGCGGATGCCATCCAGCCTGATGAGGTCGTAGCCACCCGCGAGCTTCACCGGCCCGGCCAGGTCTCCGACCTTGGGAATGGCGAACAGGGCGTCCTCGAAACTCTTGTCGGTGCTGCCGCGGGTAATCCAGCCCAGATTGCCGCCGTTCGCGGCCGAGCCTGCATCGTCGGAATACTGCCTGGCCAGTGCGGCAAAGTCCGCGCCCGCCTTGAGCTGCTTCAGGATATCTTCCGCCCGGGCTTCGGCAGCCGCATCGGTTTTGGCGCGCTTGCCCCCCACCGTAATCAGGATGTGCTGGGCCTCACGGGCGGCAGCCTGCCCGAAAGATGCAAGCTGCTGCTGGTACAAGGCCTGCAGCTGCTCATCCGTGGCGGTGACACTCTTCGCCAGTTGCGCCTCGTCCAGCTCGACATACGCCAAGGTAAGTTTCTCGGGCGTCATGAACTTGCTGGCATGCGCCCGGTAATACGCGGTTATTTGCTGATCGGAAACCGCGGCGGTCTTCAGGTAGGGGGCTGCCGCAATCGTGATGTAGCCGATCTCGCGCTCCTCACCCTGCACCTGCTGGTTGATTTCCAGCTGCTGCGGCGTGGCAAAGGCACTCAGCATGATGGCGTTCTGCAGTTGAGTTACCGCCAGATCCTGGCGTTCGCGCTCTTCGAAGGCCGTCGGCGTCAGGCCATTGGCCGTCAGCGTTGCCTGGTACGCCTGGGCGGAGAATTTGCCGTCCACCTGGAAGGCCGGGATCTGCTGCACCGCCGCCACCAGATCGGCATTGCCGATGGCGTAATGCTGCTTGGTGATCTGCTGGTTGAGCAGCGCACTGTTCACGAGCTGGCGTAGCACCTCCTGGCGCAGTTGTTTTTCATCAATCATTCCCGGCTTGAAGGCGGCGCCCAGCTGTTGCTGCATCTGTTCGTAACGCTGCTGGTACGCCTGCTGGAAGTCCTGAGGGGAAATCTCGTTGCCGTTTACCGCGGCTACCGAAGTGTCGGTGGAGGCGGAAAAATACGAATTGATGCCCCAGAGCGCGAACGGCCCGATGATCAGCACCAGGATGATGCCGGTCAGCCATTTGGGGATATTGTCGCGAAATGCCTGGATTACCATGGCTGCACAACCCTCGGGACCGGACACGCTGCCGGCCAACAAAAAAGGGCGCCGCGCGGGCGCCCTACGAAAGGATATGAGTATGGCGGAGTGGACGGGATTCGAACCCGCGACCCCCGGCGTGACAGGCCGGTATTCTAACCAGCTGAACTACCACTCCGCAGCAGCACTCCGCAGCGCCTGGTGGGTGCTGAGGGGTTCGAACCCCCGACCCTCGCCGTGTAAAGGCGATGCTCTCCCAACTGAGCTAAGCACCCGAAGAGTGGCTCAGTTTACGGCATCCTTCAGGGCTTTGCCAGCCTTGAATCCCGGTACTTTGCTCGCGGCAATCTGGATCGTCTGCCCGGTTTGCGGATTACGTCCAGTGCGTGCCGCACGATGCTTGACCGTGAAGGTGCCGAAACCCACCAGCACTACCTGATCGCCGTTGCGCAGCGCGCCGGTGATGGAATGCAGCACCGACTGCACCGCGCGGTCTGCATCTGCATGCGAAAGTTTGGTGGACTCGGTCACTGCGTTGATCAATTCAGCCTTGTTCATGGATTGGTATCCCCTGGTTGCCTGTGGATGATGGATGATTCCCTGCGTGGGGCTTAAACAACATGCGGCTTTCGATCACCGCACGCACCGAGGTGCATAAAAACCGTGACTCGCTGCCTGCTTGATGCGCAAGTTTATACAGGTGGCTGCAAACGCTTGTCAACTTGCGGAATCGGCAAATTCAATGCGGGCGTACGACTTCGGGCTCGGTCTGAGGCGTGACTGCGCCGGTCGGCGGCAGCGCTTCAGCCCCCGGCTGAACCGGTTTCGGTTCCGGCGAATGTTCGAGTGCCGCTTTAAGAATATCGTCTATCCACCGCATGGGTCGGATATCGAGCGCACCCTTTATGTTCTTGGGGATTTCCACCAGATCCTTGGCATTTTCCTGCGGAATCAGCACGATACCCACACCACCTCGATGCGCCGCAAGGAGTTTTTCCTTGAGTCCGCCGATCGGCAACACTTCACCACGCAGGGTTATTTCACCGGTCATCGCCACATCCGCGCGTACCGGAATTTTCGTAAGCGCGGACACCAGTGCCGTGCACATGCCGACACCGGCGCTGGGACCGTCTTTGGGCGTGGCGCCCTCCGGGACATGGATATGCACGTCATATTTCTGGTGGAAATCCGGCTCGATACCCAGCAATGATGCCCGGCTGCGCACCACGGTAAGCGCCGCCTGGATGGATTCCTGCATCACGCCGCCCAGTTGGCCGGTATGGATAAGTTTGCCCTTCCCCGGCACCACCGTGGCCTCGATGGTGAGCAATTCGCCACCCACTTCGGTCCAGGCCAGTCCGGTGACCTGCCCCACCTGGTCGTGATCTTCGGCGCGCCCGTAGCGAAAACGCCGTACACCGAGGTAGTCATCCAGATTGCGCGGCAGTACGTGCACCTGCTTGTCGCGCGGCTTGAGCAGCAAACCCTTGACTATTTTGCGGCAGATTTTGGAGATCTCGCGCTCCAGATTGCGCACCCCGGCTTCGCGCGTGTAGTAGCGCACGATGTCGGTGACCGCGCTTTCACCGATCACCAGTTCGTCGGGCTTGAGGCCATTGTTGCGCATCTGCTTGGGTGTCAGATACTTCATGGCGATGTTGATCTTCTCGTCCTCGGTGTAACCCGGCAGGCGGATGACTTCCATGCGGTCCAGCAGCGGCGCGGGGATGTTCATGGTATTGGCCGTGGCCACGAACAAGACTTCCGAGAGGTCAAAATCCACTTCCAGGTAATGATCGTTGAAGGTGTGATTCTGCTCGGGATCGAGCACCTCGAGTAGTGCCGAGGAGGGATCGCCGCGGAAATCCATGGACATCTTGTCCACCTCATCCAGCAGGAACAGCGGATTGCGCACGCCCACCTTGGCCATGTTCTGCAAAATCTTTCCGGGCATCGAGCCGATATAGGTGCGCCGGTGGCCGCGAATCTCGGCTTCGTCACGCACTCCGCCCAGCGACATGCGCACGAACTTGCGGTTGGTGGCGCGCGCGATGCTCTGGCCGAGCGAGGTCTTGCCCACGCCCGGCGGACCCACCAGGCACAGGATCGGGCCCTTGAGCTTGTTGACGCGCTGCTGCACCGCCAGGTATTCAAGGATGCGCTCCTTGACCTTGTCGAGCCCGTAATGATCGGCTTCGAGAATCTTCTCCGCGGCCCCCAGATCATGCCGCACGCGCGTGCGTTTCTTCCACGGCACGTTTACCAGCCAGTCCACGTAGTTGCGGACCACCGTGGCTTCCGCCGACATCGGTGACATGAGCTTGAGCTTGTTGAATTCCGCCAGCGCCTTGTCCCGGGCCTCCTTGGGCATGCCGGCCTTGCGGATGCGCTTTTCCAGCTCTTCCATTTCGTTGGGCGCGTCTTCCAGGTCACCCAGCTCCTTCTGGATGGCCTTCATCTGCTCGTTGAGGTAATACTCGCGCTGGCTCTTTTCCATCTGCTGCTTGACGCGCCCGCGGATGCGCTTTTCAATCTGCAGGATGTCGATTTCGCCCTCGATCAGCGCCATCACATGTTCCAGCCGCGCGCGTACGTCCTCGAGCTCCAGAATTTTCTGCTTCTCGTCCAGCTTGAGCTGCATGTGGGCGGCAATGGTGTCCGCCAGCCGGCCGGGCAAGTCTATGCCGGCCAGCGAGGTCAGCAGCTCGGGAGGAATCTTCTTGTTGAGCTTGACATACTGATCAAACAGCGAGAGCGCCGAGCGCATCAGGACATCCATCTCGCGCTCATCGTACTGGCCCTGGACGCGCATCACCGTGCCCATGGCGGAAAAATACTCGTCATCACTGATCTGCTGGATGCGTGCGCGGTCCCCGCCCTCGACCAGCACCTTCACGGTGCCGTCCGGAAGCTTGACCATCTGCAGAATCGTGGCCAGCGTCCCCACGCGGTACAGGTCGGATTCCTTGGGGTCGTCCACCTCGGGACTTTTCTGCGCGATCAGCATTATCTGCTTGCCGGCCTGCATGCTGTGATCCAGAGCCTTGATGGACTTCTCGCGGCCGACGAACAGCGGAATCACCATGTGCGGGTACACCACCACGTCGCGCAGCGGCAGAACCGGGACCAGCATCGGCTGGCCTTCAAGCAGGTCATTTTGTCGGGTTTCAGTGTTCACGGTTGAACCTTCATGGGTTCGGTGTATGCAACATCAGAGGGAACCAGGGGGCCACCGCAATGGATATGGGCGGCGTGGTGGTATTCAAGTGACTAGCGCCTGTCGGCGGCCGCCAGCTGCTTCTTCTCGCGCTCATACACGATGTAGGGCTTGTTCTCCCCGCTGATCACCGCTGCATCGATGACCACCTTCGAGACATGCGCCATGGAAGGCAATTCGTACATGGTGTCCAGAAGCACGTGCTCGAGGATGGTGCGCAGGCCGCGCGCACCGGTTTTGCGCTGCATGGCGCGCTTGGCGGTGGAGCGCAATGCATCCTCGCGGATCTCGAGTTCGCAGCCTTCCATGTCGAAGAGCTTCTGATACTGCTTGGTAATGGCGTTCTTCGGCTCGGTCAGGATGCGCATCAACGCGGCTTCGTCGAGTTCATCCAGCGTGGCCACCACCGGCAGACGGCCGACAAACTCCGGGATCAGGCCGAAGCGGATCAGGTCCTCGGGCTCGACCTCGTGCAGCACCTCGCCGATGTTCTTGATGTCGTTCTTGCCCCTGATCTCGGCCATGAAGCCGATGCCGCTCTTTTCGGTGCGGTTGCGGATGATTTTCTCCAGGCCTGCAAATGCCCCGCCGCACAGGAACAGGATGTTGGTGGTATCCACCTGCAGGAATTCCTGCTGCGGATGTTTGCGTCCGCCCTGAGGCGGAACCGAAGCCACGGTACCCTCGATAAGTTTCAGCAGCGCCTGCTGCACGCCTTCGCCGGACACGTCGCGGGTAATAGAGGGGTTGTCCGACTTGCGCGAAATCTTGTCGATCTCATCTATATAGACAATGCCGGTCTGGGCCTTCTCCACGTCGTAATCGCATTTTTGCAGTAGCTTCTGGATGATGTTCTCGACGTCCTCGCCGACGTACCCGGCCTCGGTGAGCGTGGTGGCATCGGCGATGGTAAACGGCACGTTCAACAGGCGCGCCAGGGTTTCGGCAAGCAGCGTCTTGCCGGAGCCGGTCGGGCCGATCATCAGGATATTGCTCTTGGCCAGTTCCACGTCGTCCTTGTTGCGGTTGCTGCGGACGTCCAAGCGCTTGTAGTGGTTGTACACCGCGACCGAAAGAATCTTCTTGGCGCGCTCCTGACCAATGACGTACTGATCCAGCACCGCCTTGATTTCCTGCGGACGCGGCAGCTTGTTGCGTGCCGTCTGCGTCTGCTCCTGCATCTCCTCGCGGATGATGTCGTTGCAGAGCTCCACGCATTCGTCGCACACATACACCGACGGCCCGGCAATCAGCTTGCGCACCTCGTGCTGACTCTTGCCGCAGAACGAGCAGTAAAGCAGCTTGCTGCCGTCTTCGCCCTTGCCGCGCGTTTCGTCCGCCATGTCGCTGTTTACCTCTGGAAATGCCGGGGCTGCAAGCCCCTATCCACACTATGGAGATTTCCACCGCGCGCTTCAATAGCCCCGCTGACCGCGTCGAATGGCCCGCGGCCGCAGCCCGGCCTAAGCTTTCGTCTGGCGCTTCTCAAGCACCGTATCAATCAGGCCGTACTTGATCGCCTCGTTCGCGCCCATGAAGCGGTCGCGGTCCGTATCTTGTTGAATTTGCTCAACATTCTGACCTGTGTGCTTGGCCAGAATCTGGTTGACCCGTTCGCGCAAATGCAGGATTTCACGTGCCTGAATGTCGATGTCGGCCGCCTGCCCCTGGGCACCGCCGTGCGGCTGGTGAATCATCATGCGCGAGTGCGGCAGGCAATAGCGCTTGCCTTTGGCGCCCCCGGTCAGCAGCAGCGCCCCCATGCTGGCCGCCTGACCCACGCAGATGGTGGACACATCCGGTTTGACGAACTGCATGGTGTCGTAAATGGACAGGCCCGCGGTTACCGAGCCGCCCGGGGAATTGATGTATACGCTGATGTCTTTGTCCGGATTCTCCGATTCCAGAAACAGCAACTGCGCCACCACCAGATTGGCCACGTAATCGTCAATCGCGCCGACGATGAAGATCAGACGCTCCTTGAGCAGACGCGAATAAATGTCGTAGGAACGCTCACCGCGCGCGGTCTGCTCCACCACGATGGGTACCAGGTTCAGCCCTTGGGGTTCGCCGTGTGATTTCATATTTGTGCTGCCTCGCAGGCCACGCTAGGCGTGTCCGTGTTCGTGCTGATGGTCGTGATCATGATCGTGAAAATGCATCAATTCACCAAAACTCGTGGACTTGTCGGACACCACCGCCTGTTCCAACAGCCAGTCCACGACCTGATCCTCCAGCGCCAGGCCCTCGATCTGGTGCATCACCCCGGCGTTCGCACGCAGGCTGCGCAGCGCTTCACCCGGATTGCTGTAGTCATCGGCCATGCGTTCCAGGCGCTCCTCGACCCGCTTGGCGTCCACGCGCAGTTGCCGGTGCGTGATGATTTCGCCGATGATCAGGCCCAGAGTCACGCGGCGCGTGGCCTGTTCGCGGAATAATTCGCTGGGCAGATCCACGGCTTTCTTGGTGCCCTTGATGCCCATGCGCGCGAGCGCATCCTGCCGCAAGCTCTCGATTTCCTCATCGAGCAGCGCCTTAGGCAAGGTTACCGGATTGGCGGCCAGTAACGCATTCAACACCTGTTCCTTCATGCGGCTGCGCACCGTATCCGCCATTTCATGTCGCATGTTTCCCGTCACTTCGCTGCGCAGTTTCTCCAGGCCGCCCTCGGCCACGCCGAAACTCCTGCAGAAGGCCTCGTCCAGCTCCGGCAATACCTGCGCATCGACGCGGTGCAGCTGCACATGGAAGCGCGCAAGCTTGCCGGCGACTTCCTTGTCCTGGTAATCGTCAGGGAAGCGCACTTCGATTTCACGCTGTTCACCGGCAAGCATTCCCTCGATGCCGGCCGTGAAATCCTCGAGCAGACGACCTTCGCCCAGCACCACCAGGGTCTTTTCGGCCTTGCCGCCGGGGAAGCTCTCGCCATCCACGCGGCCGTCGAAATCCAGTTGTACCCGATCGCCCTGGTGCGCGCCGCGCATCACACTCTCCCAGCGCGCGCGCTGATGACGCAGGTTATCCAGCATGGCGTCCACATCGGTTGCGGTAATTTCAGCCACCGGCTTTTCCACGGCGATGCCTTCGAGACCCTGCAATTGGATTTCCGGATAGACTTCGAAAGTCGCAATGTATTCCAGGTCCTTGCCGGGCTCATTATTCACCGAGTCGATGCGTGGACCGCCCGCGGGATTGACCTTCTCCTGCGCCAGGGCTTCACTGCAGGTGTCGCGCAGTAGATCCGTCAGCACTTCCTGGCGCACTTCGCTGCCAAAGCGCTTTTTCACCACACCAAACGGAATCTTGCCGGGGCGGAAGCCGTTGAGCTTGGCGTTTTTGCCCAGATTCCTGAGCCGCTGCTCGATTTCCTGCTCCACGCGCTCGGCCGGCACCTGCACTTTCATGCGCCGTTCCAGACCGGCTGTGGTCTCAATTGACACTTGCATTGCTTACATTCCTCTCGTTGGCTGGCGCTGTGCAACTCACCGCTGCGCGTGGCACGGCATATATGTGGTGCGAAAGGAGAGACTCGAACTCTCACGGGTTACCCCACTGGAACCTAAATCCAGCGCGTCTACCAGTTCCGCCACTTTCGCCACGTTCCGCCGTACTGCAGCTGATACTTTTTCAAGTATATCAAAGACTTGTGAGCGCAAGGGAAGCGTGGGTCCGTGGGCAAGCCGCCGCACGCCGCCATTATACAAATTTGCCGCCCGCTGCCCCGGACGCGGCTCGATCATGCCTGCGCGCTGCGAGCCGCCGAGCGCGTTCCTGGGCGGGCATCGTTTAAACTGGTGCGGCCACTCGCCGTATGTACACATCTTCCAAGACACCATGCGCTACAAGGATTACTACGAGATTTTGGGCGTTCCGCGCACCGCCAGCGCCGAGGAAATCAAGCGCGCCTACCGCAGACTGGCGCGCAAATATCATCCGGATGTCTCCAAGGAAACGCAGGCCGCCGAGAAGTTCAAGGATATCGCGGAAGCCTATCAGACTCTCAAGGATCCAGAGAAACGCGCGGCCTTTGATCAGCTCGGCCAGCCGCGCTCCGGCGAGCAGTTCCGCCCGCCGCCGGACTGGCAGGCGCGCTACCGCGATTCCCCATCTTCATTTGAGGACATGGACCTCGCGGATTTGTTTTCCGGCCTGCGGAGCGGCAGATTCCATGCCGGGCAAGCCTCGGCACACTTTGCCATTGACGGCCAGGACTACGAGGTGTCGGTCCCCATCAGCCTTGCCGACGCCTATCACGGCACCCAGGTGAACCTGGATTTGAATCTGCCGGAGTACGATGCGCATGGCATGTTGCACCGCACGCCGCACACATTTACGGCGCGCATCCCCAAGGGCGCGAGCGACGGCCAACGCTTGCGTGTGCCGGGCAAGGGCGGCAAGGGCCTGAACGGCGGCCGTGACGGTGACCTGTACCTCAACATCAGCCTGCAGGCGCATCCTTTGTTTCGCGTGACCGGCCATGACGTCTACCTCGATTTGCCTTTGGCGCCATGGGAAGCGGCGCTGGGCACCAATGTCGAGCTGCCGACGCCCGGCGGGCCGGTACGACTCAAAATCCAGCCGGGCACATCATCCGGCCGGCAACTGCGCCTGCCCGGCCGCGGCTTGCCCAAGCCACACGGCGGCGGCGGTGATTTGTTTGCCATGGTGCAAATCGTGGTGCCTGCCAGCCTGAACCAGCGCCAACGTGAGCTGTTCAAGGAGCTCGGTGCCGGCTCGGAATTCAACCCACGCGCGCATTATCAACAGGAGCTGGGACATGCGCATCGAACTCACTGAAGCGCAGTGGGTAAATGCTCGGCGGGAATTGCCGCTGCGTGAATTTGTGCAGAGATCCGGGCTGTCCGAAGCCGATCTGCAGTATCTGGTGGAATCCGGCGTACTGGCTCCGCTCGACCCGCAAGCGGCGGAATGGTCCTTCGGCACCGATTGCCTGCCGCTGGCCAGAACAGCCGCGCGGCTGCGTCGCGATCTGGACCTGGATGGATCGGGACTGGCTGTGGCTTTGACCCTGATTGAACGCGTACAGGAACTCGAGTCACGTTTGCGCGAACTCGATGCGCGGCTGCTGCGCGAGTATTCATCCGACTGATTCGCAGCACGGGCCTCGTATGCATCCAGCCATGCAGCCGATGCACAGACTGACAGGCTCAGGACCCTGCAGGCGAAATCGTGTTGCGGGGGGGATCGGCAGACGCTGATAATCAGGAATGCAGGGCAAGGCCGGTGCATCTCATCAGAATGCCGGTGGCATTCTGATCCGGTCGAGCGCCGCGCCAGGGAAGGCGCGGCCGGCAAGCCCACCACGGATGGTTCACATCAGAGTCAGCGAAAGACTTGGTGGGCCGTGCAGGGCAAGGCCGGTGCATCTCATCAGAATGCCAGTGGCATTCTGATCCGGTCGAGCGCCGCGCCAGGGAAGGCGCGGCCGGCAAGCCCACCACGGATGGTTCACATCAGAGTCAGCGAAAGACTTGGTGGGCCGTGCAGGACTCGAACCTGCGACCTACTGATTAAGAGTCAGCAGCTCTACCAACTGAGCTAACGGCCCAAATTCTGACTTCACTCACAGCACCGTCCCTGGTACGCACCCGGCTCGGCATCGTGCCTCGCGTTCAGCCGGATCGAACTGCCACCGGCAGTTCGATTGACTACTCCGGCCTCTCCCAACTGAGCTAACGGCCCCGTATGATCAACAAGGAAATGGGGTGGACGATGGGGCTCGAACCCACGACAGCCGGATCCACAATCCGGGGCTCTACCAACTGAGCTACGTCCACCATAAAACTTCCCGCCGGTTCCGCCATCTTGGCGCGCCTGGCAGGAGTCGAACCTGCGACCGCCGGCTTAGAAGGCCGGTGCTCTATCCTACTGAGCTACAGGCGCAAATTCTTGTTGCACTCACAGCGCCATCCTTGGCAGGCTCCCAACTCGGTCACTGCGCTGCGCAATCCTGCTTCGCTTATGATCCAGGGCAGACTTCCTGTCTGCCCGCTCGAAGCTTCGCTTCTCGCCCCTGCCTGGCGTTCAGCGGGATCGAAATGCCACCGGCATTTCGACTAAAACACCCGCCTCACCCTACTGAGCGACAGACGCACATTCAATGCGCCCACTGAATTATGGTCGGGGCAGAGGGATTCGAACCCACGACCCCCTGCTCCCAAAGCAGGTGCGCTACCAGACTGCGCTATGCCCCGTCGCAAACCTCATCATCAAGCGACCTGCTTTGTTCGCAGGCTGTTGCTAAGCTCGGCCTCCCTGCCTCGCCAAGCAACCCTGCCGTGTACCTCCTGTACCCGGCGCTCGCCCTGCTCGGGCTCGCCCCAAAGCAGGTGCGCTACCAGACTGCGCTATGCCCCGCGCGCGGGCGGGAATGATACGGATCGCCCAGATTTCAGTCAATTTGAAGGCACGCGGTTGGAGCACACATAGCTGCATGCGACAATGCACGCCGCTGAATCCCAGGTATTTCACATGTCGGCCCAGCTTATTGACGGCAAAGCTCTGGCCACTGAAATCCGCGACGGCATCCGCCGGCGGATCGCGGCGCGTCTTCCGGAAAACCACCGCGCGCCCGGGCTGGCCGTGGTGCTGGTGGGCAGCGACCCGGCTTCGCAAATTTATGTGCGCAACAAGCGGCTAGCCTGCAAAGAAGTCGGCATCATTTCCCACGCCTTTGACCTGCCGGCCGACACTTCACAAGCCGCACTGCTCGAGCTTGTGGACAGGCTCAACGCCGATCCCACCATTGATGGCATCCTGGTGCAATTGCCGCTGCCGGCACAAATTCGGACCGAGACCGTCATTGAGCGCATTCGTCCGGACAAGGATGTGGATGGATTCCACCCCTACAACGTAGGCCGGCTGGCGCAGCGCATTCCGCTGCTGCGCCCCTGCACGCCTTACGGCATTATCAAACTGCTGGAAAAATACCGCGAGACTTTTACCGGCCGTCATGCCGTGGTGGTAGGCGCATCCAATATCGTCGGCCGCCCCATGGCCCTGGAACTGCTGCTCGCCGGCGCCACGGTCAGCATCTGCCATCGCTTCACGCCGGAAGCCGAGCTGGAGAAGTTCGTGGGTACTGCGGATATCACGGTGGTGGCGGTGGGCAAACCCGGGTTGATTCCCGGCGCCTGGATCAAGCCCGGCGCCACCGTCATTGACGTCGGCATGAACCGTCTGGGCGCAGGGAATCTGGTCGGCGACGTGGACTTCGAACCTGCCCGTCAGCGCGCGGCGCTGATCACGCCGGTGCCGGGCGGCGTCGGCCCCATGACCGTGGCCATGCTGCTCAACAACACGCTCATGGCGGCAGATCTCCACAATACCTGAACAGGATTTTTGCTCCGATCGAACCGGATGCCGGTCCGTGCCATATCCGCGCTCAGCTGTTCCCCAGCGCTTCACATCTTCAAAAGTCGTAGACGACCCCGATTGAGGTGAGGTTTACGTTGAAACCGCGCATAGGGAGTTTGTAGGCCAAACTCACATACCTGTCCCAACTCAGGCGTGCCGCCCAGTGGCGGGCAAAGGACCACCGCACGCCCAGTCCGTAGGTGACATCCACATCCGTGCTCGTGGTGCTTGCGTTTTCACAAAACGTGCAGTAGTACGGTGAAATCGGTGTGTAGTTCACAGTCAATTCCGAATCGGCCCCAATCTCGCCGGCACGCGCAAAGATTGCCCAGCGGGCATTGAACGGGTATGCACCGACCAACTCCAGCGCCCATCCATGTGTCTTGAGGTTGGCATTGACCCCATAGGACGAACAAAATAGGGGGCAGATCGGACCTCCCAAGTAGGTGTTGCTGCCGGTGACCTCCCCAAAGTGCACGTAGCCGGCTTCCACTCCGAAGTAGGGGTCGATCTGGTATCCGGCGCTCAACCGATAACCGGTATCGGTGCTGCTGAAGGAATCCGGGAAAATCGGGCTCCCGTAAGTATCCATGTTGGTAAAACGGGACTGGCCCGCGTCGGCCGCGACGTACCAACCGACATTGGCGGCCTGCGCGGTCGAGGATGAGAACGCGAGCACTCCCGCCAGAATTGCGATGCCCGGCAGCCATGCTGGAATTCCGCATGCATGCCGGACCCGGTGCCGTTGAATTGTCGTGGCAGATAACATGCGGCTGCCCTCCCTTCACGTGGAGTCGGCTGCGTGCCGCGAGTGCCGCACGCCCGCGCTATTATGCTCTCCTCCACGCAGTCCCATCCGCACCATCTTCCAGCAGTACGCCCGCAGCCGCCAGCTCCGCGCGAATGCGGTCGGCCTCCTTCCAATTGCGCGCCTCGCGCGCAGCCTTGCGCGCGGCAACCAGCGCCTCGATTTCGGCCGGCGCCAAGCCGTGTGCTTGCGGGGTTTGACCCTGCAGGTAAATTTCCGGATCGGATTGCAGAATACCGAGCATCCCGCCCAGCTCGATCAGCAGCGCCGTCGCTGCCGCCGCCCGCGTTGCCCCGGCTTCACGTTGCCGGTTGATCCCACGCGCCAGATCGAACAGCACGCTGATGGCGACCGGCGTATTGAAATCGTCATTCATGGCATCCGCGAAGCGTTCCCGGAACTCGCTCTTCGCCGGTGCTTCCCCTGGCATGAGACCGCGCAGCGCCAGATACAGGCGCGCCAACCCGGCGGCAGCCACCTCCAGCGACGCATCTGAATAATTCAGCGGACTGCGGTAATGGCTGCTCAGAATGAAATATCGCACCACTTCCGGCCTGTATTTCTTCAGCACCTCGCGCACCGTGAAGAAGTTGCCGAGCG
>JBOIAZ010000142.1:0-12124 GCA_050739175.1 Gammaproteobacteria bacterium | reverse complement strand
GCAGCCGCATCCCGTTGGCGCAGCTCGGCGAGCTTTTCGGCGATCTTGATTTCCAGGCCGCGCGCCACGGGATGATAATAGGTTTTGGCCGGCATTGCCTCCGGGAAGTAATGTTCCCCGGCCGCATACGCATCCGGCTCGTCGTGCGCATAGCGGTACTCGCGTCCGTACCCCAGTCCCTTCATCAGCCGCGTCGGCGCATTGCGCAGCGCCAGCGGCACTTCCAGCGTGCCGTACTGCCTGGCGTCGCTCATGGCGGCGTCGAATGCGGTATACACCGCGTTGCTTTTGGGCGCACAGGCGAGATACAGCACCGCCTGGGCTACGGCCAGTTCACCCTCGGGTGAACCCAGCCGCTCCTGTACGTCCCAGGCATCCAGCGCCAGGGCGAGCGCACGTGGGTCGGCATTGCCGATGTCCTCGGAGGCCATGCGCACCACGCGCCGTGCGATGTACCGGGGATCGCAGCCGCCGTCCAGCATGCGCGCCAGCCAGTAAAGCGCGGCGTCCGGCGCGGAACCGCGCACCGATTTGTGCAGCGCGGAAATCTGGTCGTAGAACAGTTCGCCGCGCTTGTCAAAACGCCGCAGGCCGCCGGAGATGACGTCGCGCACGATCTGTTCGCCGATGACCTCACGGCCCTGCGCCGGCTCCGCCAAATCAGCTGCAAGTTCCAGGAAATTGAGCGCACGGCGCGCATCGCCGTCGGCCGCCATGGCAAGCTCGTCGCGCAATGGCCCAGCCAGCTCCAGCGGCCGCGCGCCCAGGCCGCGCTCCTTGTCGGCAAGCGCGGCGTCAAGCACGCGGCGGATGTCGGCCACGGTCAGCGGCTTGAGGATATACACGCGGGCGCGCGACAGCAGCGCGTTGTTGAGTTCGAACGAGGGATTCTCGGTGGTCGCACCGATGAAAGTCAGCGTGCCGTCCTCGACGAACGGCAGGAAAGCATCCTGCTGATTCTTGTTGAAACGGTGCACTTCGTCGAGAAACAGCACGGTGGCGACGCCCGCCTCGCGCCGGCGTGCCTGCGCGCGCTCCACGGCGGTGCGCACGTCTTTGACGCCGGCCATGACTGCCGAGAGTGCAATGAAATCCGCGTGGCTGGCGTGCGCGAGCATGCGCGCCAGCGTGGTCTTGCCGCTGCCGGGCGGTCCCCAGAAGATCATGGAATGCAGATGGCCGCTTTCCAGGGCGCGTGTCAACGGCTTGCCGGGACCGAGCACATGCTCCTGACCGGCGAATTCAGCCGCGTTGCGCGGCCGCATCCGGTCAGCCAGCGGTTGGCTTTCGGACAAGATCTCGTTCACGGCCGCCGATCCATGCATACACGTAGCCCAGCCAGATGCGCGGCAGCCCCGCTCCGAGCACCGCGCCGCCCGCATCGATGAGCCAGTCGAACCAGCTCGGGTCGCGGCCGGTGTACCCCTGCAGGGTTTCCAGAACACCGCCCATGACGATGAACGCGAACGTCAAGCCGGTCAACCAGCGCCGCCCGGGCAGCGCGGCGCTGAACCACGCGGTCAGCACCGCGTAGGCGAGGAAGTGGCCGACTTTGTCGAGGTGCGGGATGAGCTGCAATTCATCCGGTGGTTTGGGCGTGAGCGTGATCCAGATGACGAAAATCACCAACAGCCAACCCGCTCCCAGCCAGCCGCGGTAAATCCAGATCCGGTGCATGCCGAAATACGGCGGTTCAGGGGCCGGGCTTGCCGGCATCACCGATGACGTCGGCGCCGGGCGGCGGCGTGAACTTGAACAGGCTGTCGGGCAGCGCCGGATTGACCTGCACGTGACTGAAGGTGATGCGCGTGAGGTTGCCGAGCGCGTCCTTCAGCTCCATGACTGCGACCAGATTGCCGCGGAAGCCGAGTTTCACGCTGTCGAAATCGGTGTCCTTGACCTTGGGCGTGACGCCCACCCAGTCAAGACCGTTTTCCATGCCCAGGTTCTTGACGATGAAGTTCTGCTGCGCGTCGTTGGAGCCGGCGAGCAACACCGCCGGACTCGCGGCCAGCGTGCCGGTGAGAGGCTTGACCGTCACCTGTTGCAGCTCCACGTCATACATCCACACGCGCGTGCCGTCGGCGTCGATGATTTCCCTGTTGGGCGCGGCATAGTCCCAGCGGAAACGGTTCGGCCGTTTGAGAGCCAGCGTGCCCGAGGATTGCTTGATGGTCTGCAGATTGGCGTCCAGCACCACCTGGGTGAAATCAGCTTTCAGGCTGTGCACCCGGCTCAGGAACGCCTGCATACGCGCCACCGCGTCTGCGGGCCGGGCGGCCAGACAAGGCGTCGCCAGCAGGCCTGCCAATACGACCGCCGCCCAGTATTTCCAATGCTCAACTCGCATGCGATTCTCCACTCTCTTCAAAATGCCGCGGGTTGCGTCGGACTGCGCAGCGCGCCGCGGCCAGGCAATACACCGCACAGCACCCAAGCGTTCAGTCTTCACTTTCCACACCCGGTGGCGGCGCCACCAGCACCTCACGCATGCCGTTGGACTGCAGCGGGCCGACGATGCGCGCGACCTCCATCTGCTCGATCATACGCGCCGCGCGGTTGTAGCCGATCCGCAGGCGACGCTGCACGCCGGAAATCGAGGCGCGGCGCGTCTCGGTCACGATGCGCACCGCCTGATCGTAAAGCGGATCGGATTCAGCATCGCCGTTCTCGCCGTCCGCTTCGCCCAGTCCGGGTATGCCCGGCAGGGACTCGGCCGGTGCCTGCAGGATTTCCTGCATATAGTTTGGCGCATTGCCTTTCAAACCCTTGCGCAGGTAATCCACCACCGTGTGGACTTCCTGATCGCTCACGAACGCGCCGTGCACGCGCATCGGCACTGCGGTGCCGGGCGGCAGGAACAGCATGTCGCCGTGGCCGAGCAGCGATTCCGCGCCCTGCTGATCGAGAATGGTGCGCGAGTCCACGCGTGCCGACACCTGGAAGGCAATACGCGCCGGAATATTGGCCTTGATGAGACCGGTAATCACGTCCACCGACGGCCGCTGCGTGGCGAGGATCAGGTGGATGCCGGAAGCGCGCGCCTTTTGCGCGAGGCGTGTAATCAGTTCTTCGACTTTCTTGCCGACCACCAGCATCAGGTCCGCCAGCTCGTCCACCACCACCACGATGCTGGGCAACGGCGTAAGCGCCGGAATGTCGGCATCGTCCAGTTCGTTGAGTTCTTCGGGACTGAGCAAAGGATTGCGGATCGGCCGGCCGGCATCGGCCGCGTCCTTGACCTTGCGGTTGTAGCCGGCGAGATTGCGCACGCTCACCGACGCCATCATCCGGTAGCGACGCTCCATTTCCACCACGCACCAGCGCAGGGCGTTGGCGGCTTGCTTCATGTCGGTCACCACCGGCGCCAGCAGATGCGGGATGCCCTCGTACACCGAAAGCTCGAGCATCTTGGGATCAATCATGATGAGGCGCGTGTGCTCGGGCGTGGCCTTGTACAACAGGCTCAACGTCATGGCG
Organism: Gammaproteobacteria bacterium; assembly: GCA_050739175.1. GTDB lineage: Bacteria > Pseudomonadota > Gammaproteobacteria > Natronospirales > REEB76 > REEB76. Next base: position 8,644 of record JBOIAZ010000142.1, on the reverse strand, counting down.
TTCAGCGCCACCGACTTGCCCGAGCCGGTGGTACCGGCGATCAGCAGGTGCGGCATGCGCTCCAGATCCGCCACCACCGGGTTGCCGCCGATGTCCTTGCCGAGCGCCAGCGTCAGCGGCGAGCGCGACTCGTCGTATTCACGCGACTTGAGAATCTCCCCAAGCGTCACCAGCTCGCGCACTTCGTTGGGAATCTCCAGCCCGATCACGGATTTTCCGGCGATCACCTCCACCACGCGCACACTGATGGCCGAGAGCCCGCGCGCCAGGTCCTTGGCAAGATTGGATATCTGGCTGACCTTGACGCCGGCGGCCGGTTGCAGCTCGAAGCGCGTCACCACCGGGCCGGGATTCACCGCGACCACCTGCACTTCCACGCCGAAGTCCCGGAGCTTCAGCTCCACGGTACGCGACATGGCTTCCAGCGCGGCTTTCGAGTAGCCGTCCGCTTTCGACGGCGGATCGTCGAGCAAGGCCAGCGGCGGCAGCTTCGCATCCGAGGGCGGTTCGAACAGTGGCACCTGGCGCTCGCGCTCCACGCGCGGGCTCGGCTCCACGGTCTTCAGCACCGGCTCGATGCGCGGCTTGGGCCGGTGCTGCACTTCTTCCTGGTGCAGGCGCACGATCTCGATTTGCTGCTCACGGCTGCGGCGCGCCTGAATCGCCTCGCGCAGCCAGCCCCAGCGATTGCGCGTACGCTCGACGGCCAGCAGGCAGAAATGGCCAATGCGGTCCATGAGCGCGATCCACGACAGGCCGGAGAACACTGTCACCGCGCTCAGGAACAACGCCAGCAGCAACAGCGTTGCCCCCAGGTCGCTCAGGCCATGCGCCATGCCCTTGCCGATGACATCGCCGAATATCCCGCCCGCATCCGCCGGCAGACTGTGCGGTGCAATCCGCCAGTTGAGCGAGGCCAGGCCGGCGGCGGTGAGCAGCGCGAGAATCAGGCCGCCGACGCGCAGCGTCACCTGCAGTTTGTTTGCGGGTTGACCGGCTTTGCGATTGCGGAAAATCATCCAGCCTGCCCAGGCAAGCAGCACGGGAACCAGATAGGCGGGATAGCCGATGAGGAAATACAGCGCGGCCGCCAGCCATGCACCCACCGGGCCGATGGCGTTGTGTACCCGGCCGCCCACCCCGCTAAAGAAAGGGCTCGGATCCTGCGGACTGTAGGTCAGAAGGCAGACGAACAGCAGCACGGCGATGGCGGAAAACACCCACAGGGCCGCCTCCTTGAGGCCTTGGGCCAGATGGATGGCGAGGGGTGAGCGGGTGTTGGCCTTGCGCGTCGCCTGCGCCACGTTTCGTCCTGATACTAGGAAAATGTAACCGGCAGTTTACAAAGAATTTCGATCAAGTCATCAATGCGGGGTGTACTACCTTGCCGCCCTCGACGTTGATGCCTTTGCGCAGCGCCTCGGATTCCCGCCAATTGCCGGCGGCCAGTTTAAGCGCATACGGCGTGATGGCGGCTGACAGCGCCTGCGACGAGGTGCGCGGCACGGCGCCCGGCATGTTGGTGACCGTGAAGTGGATCACACCCTCCCAGACATAGGTCGGCTTGTCCCAGGTGGTGGGACGCGTGGTTTCCACGCACCCGCCCTGGTCCACGGAGATATCCGCCACCACACTGCCGGGCTGCATGGCCTTGACCATGTCGGCCGAGACCACGTGCGGCGCCTTCGCGCCGGTCACCAGCACGGCGCCCACCACGATATCGGCGACCTTTACGGCCTCAGCGATATCCGCCTTGTGTGCATAGAGCGCGGTCACATTCGCACCCAGTGCGCGCATGCGCTCCATGCGCTCGCGCGCAATGTCGAACACCGTGACCTCGGCGCCCAAGCCGGCCGCTACCGTGGCCGCGGCTCCGCCCGCGACACCCGCGCCCACGACCACCACGTGCCCGCGTTTGGCGGCCGGCACGCCGCCGAGCAATATACCCTTGCCGCCCTGCGGCTGATGCAAAAGATGCGTGCCCACCTGAATCGCCAGCCGGCCTGCGATATCGCTCATGGGCGCGAGCAGCGGCGTGTGGCCGTCCACCTCGACGGTTTCAAACGCCACCGCGGTCAATCCGATCTTCTTGAGTGCCTCGGTCAGCTCCGGGAGCGCCGCGAGGTGCAGATAGCAAAACAGCAGATGCTCCTTGCGCAGCAGTTTCAGATCCGGCGCGATCGGTTCCTTGACCTTGACGATCATTTCCGCCTTGCCGTACACGTCGGCGGCGGTGGGCAGGACCTCGACGCCCACGGCGCGGTATTGCTCATCGCGGTACCCGCTTTTGATGCCGGCATCCTTCTCGATGCATACCTGATGGCCATGGCGGACCAGCTCGGCCGCGGCGGCGGGGATCAGCCCGACCCGGCCCTCCAGCGGTTTCAATTCACGGGGAATACCGATGCGCATGATGGCTCCTTTAGCTTGCAGGCAAAATTCGATACCATGAAAAAAACGTACGCCCGTGCAATGCTGTCAGTCGTGATAACGATCAGGCACGCGCGAACTCTCTCTGAGCAAGGCTCCAGACGCGAAACCGGGCGCGGAGTGCGCCCGTTTTTTAATTCAATCCAGTACCTGGAAAACGCCGTCCGGGACTTGAATTCGGCTCCACGGCCACCAAGTGACCCGCTCGGAGGTCAAATTATACATGAGTAACCCCAAACACCGCCGCTTGATCATCCTCGGCTCCGGCCCGGCCGGCTACACTGCGGCCGTGTATGCCGCACGCGCAAACCTGGATCCCATGCTGATTACCGGCGTGGAACAGGGCGGGCAGTTGATGACCACCACGGAAGTTGACAACTGGCCGGGCGACGTTGAGGGTCTGATGGGACCCGCGCTCATGGAGCGCATGCTCAAGCATGCGCAGCGCTTCAAGACCGAAGTGATACTCGACCAGATCAACCATGCAGACCTCCGCGCACGGCCCTTCAAATTGCGCGGCGACCAGGGCGAGTACACCTGCGATGCGCTCATTATCGCCACCGGCGCCACCGCCCGCTACCTCGGCCTGCCCTCCGAGGAAGCCTACAAGGGCCGCGGCGTATCCGCCTGCGCGACCTGCGACGGTTTTTTCTACAAGGGCGAGGACGTGGCCGTGGTGGGCGGCGGCAACACCGCGGTCGAAGAGGCCCTGTACCTTGCCAATATCGCGAAGCGCGTCACCGTGGTGCACCGCCGCGACCGTTTCCGTGCCGAGAAAATCCTGGCCAATGAACTCATCGAGAAAAGCCGGGGCGGCAACGTTGAGATCCTCTGGGACCACACGCTGGATGAAGTGCTGGGCGACGACTCCGGCGTCACCGGCATGCGCGTGCGCAGCACCAAGGACAAGACAAAAGCCCGCAAGCTGGACCTGAAGGGACTGTTCATCGCCATCGGCCACACCCCGAACACGCAATTGTTCGAAGGCCAGCTCGACATGAAAAGCGGCTATATAAAGGTGAAGAGCGGCATCGAAGGCAATGCCACCGCGACCAGCGTTGCGGGCGTATTCGCCGCCGGCGACGTGATGGATCAGGTGTACCGCCAGGCCGTGACTTCGGCCGGCACCGGCTGCATGGCGGCGCTGGACGCCGAAAAATATCTGGACGCTCTCGCACGCAAGTAAGGAACTGATGTGCCGCCTCCTCATTCCTTCTCCCCCTTGAGTGGGAGAAGGTAGGATGAAGGGGTGAACGCGCCGGAATCCCCGCATCCTGCTCGCGCTTCGTCTCCTCCACAATCGGGGGAGAGAGCACAAGGCCGTATACCGGACATGAAAGTCCGGGTGCACGCAAGCATGGATTCCATTCCCTCCGCCGCATGGAACAGACTTGCGGGCGATAATCCATTTGTGCGGCACGAATTCCTCGCGGCCTTGGAACACAGCGGTTGCGTGAGCGCCGAAACCGGATGGCAGCCGCAGCATCTCGCCTGCACTAACGATGCCGGAAATCTCATCGCCGCCCTGCCCTTGTATCTCAAATCCCATTCCTGGGGTGAATACGTTTTTGACTGGGCCTGGGCTGATGCCTATGAGCGCGCCGGCCGTCATTATTATCCCAAGCTCGTGGCGACCGTGCCGTTTTCGCCGGTCACCGGAGCACGTCTGTTGATTGCCCGCCATGCCGAGCGGCGCGCTCTCGCAGAGGCACTCATCGTCAAAGCCCAGGCGCTGGCGAGCGAACGTCATTGTTCATCCGTACATTGCCTGTTTCCCGACTCCACCGAGCTGCCTGCATGGACAAAACTCGGATTCATGCTCCGCAAGGACTGCCAGTTCCATTGGCACAATCGCGGCTATCACGGTTTTGATGATTACCTCACTGCGCTATCGGCGGAAAAAAGGAAGAAACTCAAGCGCGAGCGCCGACGCGTGCGCGAAGCCGGGATCATGTTTCGCGTTTACCGTGGCGGCGACCTGGATGCCAAGCTGCTGGAAACGCTGTACCGCTACTATGCCATCACTTACGCCAGACACGGCCATGCGCCTTATCTCAACCCTGGGTTTTTCACTGAGATTGCGCGCACCCTGTCCGACAGCCTGCTGGTGAATTTCGCCATGCTTGCCGGCGAACCGGTCGCCTGCAGCATCTGCTTTTGCGACGGCGACACGCTTTACGGGCGCCACTGGGGCTGCGCACGGGAATACCACAGCCTGCATTTCGAGACCTGCTATTACCAATGGATTGAATACTGCATCCGCGAGGGGATCAAGCACTTCAACCCCGGCGCGCAGGGCGAACATAAACTCAGCCGCGGCTTCGAGCCCACCGTCACCTGGTCCGCGCATTACATCGCGGAACCGGCATTCCGTGCCGCGATCGCGGATTTCCTGCAGCGCGAGACCCGCATGCTGGAGGCTTACATTCAGGCCGCGACGCGGCATCTGCCGTTTGGAAATCGCGACGCAGACCGTCGCTCCCACAGGATTGCAGCGCCGGACTTGTGATACGTGATTCGCCGCCGCATGATAGTTCCCGGCAATTTGCTGCGGCCTGTCAACAGCGTGCACGCGCCTGGCTTCAAACTCTTCTGGATTCCATCCGGCGCGGCGCCGGAGACGTTCCCGCCCGTGGAGCGCGCTCTGCGCGAGCCGGACGGCCTGCTGGCTGCGGGCGGCGACCTCTCGGTGGAACGGCTGCTCAATGCGTATCGGCACGGAATTTTTCCGTGGTACAGCGATCCCCAGCCGATCCTTTGGTGGTCGCCGGATCCGCGATGCGTGATCTTTCCCGGCAAGCTGCACGTATCCCGTTCGCTGCGCAAGACCTTGCGGCAAGGCGACTATGAAGTGAGCGTGGATACCGCGTTCGAGACAGTCGTGCACGCCTGCGCGGACCCGCGACGCAATCAATCGGACGGCGACACCTGGATCACCCCCGCCATGCAGGCCGCATACCTGGAATTGCACCGTCTGGGCCACGCCCACTCCCTCGAAGTCCGGATGGACGGCGAACTCGCGGGCGGCATCTACGGCGTGGCGCTCGGGCGGGCGTTTTTCGGCGAGTCCATGTTCAGCCGCCGCCCCAACGCCTCCAAGATCGCGCTCGCTTGGCTCGTGCAACGCCTGTGCGACTGGGGTTACGAGCTGCTCGATTGTCAGGTGCATTCCGCCCACCTCGCACGCCTGGGTGCAGTATTGATCCCGCGGACTGATTTCATCCGCCGCCTGCACAGTGCAATCGCCGCACCTGGCCACGGTTGCGCGTGGCCGCAGGTGCAAACAACCCAGACTCGCGGCGCGCAATGACACGCTCCCTGCCCGCGCTGCTGCTGTCGCCGGAACATCCCTGCGCGTATCTTCCGGAGCAGACCGCGCGTACCCTGTTTCTCAACCCAGGCGCCGTTGCACGACCCGGGTATGCCGAACTGCTGGCGCGGGGATTCCGGCGCAATGGCGCATACATTTACCGGCCCCATTGCGGGCATTGCCAGGCTTGTGTTCCGTTGCGCATCCCGGTAAACGAATTCCGGCCGAATCGGGGCCAGCGGCGCGTGTGGAACCGCAACCGCGATCTCGAAGTACTAGTGCGCATGGCGCAATACCAGGACGAGCATTTCGCGCTGTATCTGCGTTACCAGCGCTGGAAACACCCCGGCGGCGGCATGGACCAATCCTCGCCCGATGACTATGCAAATTTTCTGATGGCGCAGCCGGGTGACAGCCTGCTCGCGGAAATGCGCCTGCGGCACCAACTCATGGCGGTTGCAGTCATGGACGTGACCGGCAATTCAATGTCGGCGGTTTATAGCTTCTATGCACCCGATGCGCCGCGGCGCAGTCTCGGCACCTACGCCATTCTCCGGGAAATCGTCGAAGCCCGGCGCTGCCACCTTGCGTGGCTGTATCTCGGCTACTGGATCGCGGCCAGCCGGAAAATGGCCTACAAGGACCGCTTTCTGCCCCACGAACGACTGATAGCAAACCGCTGGCAACGCATCTCCCGAAACGGGCGTTGATTTGAAGTCCACGCCGGATTCCGGCAGAATCTGCGCGCCTTGAAACGGCCCCAGGCCGTTTCGGTGTTTTTAAGTCGTTATACGAGAGCGTATGCCAAAAGAAGAAAATATCGAAATGGAAGGCAAGGTCATTGAGACCCTGCCGAACACCACCTTCCGGGTGGAGCTGGATAACGGCCACGTGGTGCTGGCGCATATCTCCGGCCGCATGCGCAAGCACTATATACGCATCCTCACCGGCGATCGGGTCACCGTCGAACTCACGCCTTACGATCTCACCAAGGGCCGCATCACCTATCGCGGCAAGTGAATCCTGGCCATCAGCTGCAATGAAAGGACTGCTTCCAGGAATTTTGCTTTTGGCCGTGGCGCCTACCCTCTTTGTCGCGACTGCAGGGAGCCCCCAACAGATACCAAAGACCTGATCTAATCACTCGTTAGTTTCATCGCAAGGCTGCAAGCCGAAAGGAGCCCCGCTCATGTTCACTGACAAAAACAGACTGGCATTATTTGTCGGCATTCTCGCCCTCTTTGGCGCCTCGGTCTGTTTTGCGGGCGCCAGAACACCCGCTGAAAGTGATTACACCGCAACGGCGGTGACCTTCATAAACTCCATGGCAAAAGGCGATTTCAGCGCGGCGGAAACCAATTTTACGGATCAGATGAAACAGGCCGCGCCGCCCGATAAACTCAAGGGAATTTGGGATGGCATCATTCTGCAGGCCGGAGCCTTCCAGAAGACCGGCGCGACGAAAATCGTCCACGCAGGCGGTTACACCACGGTAATCGTGGACACCAAGTTCAAGAACAAGATCATCGGCTTTGCCGTAACCTTTGACAGCTTCGGCAAGATCGGCGGACTGCATTTGGTGCCCGCCGTCTGAAGTTTAATGGCACCGTCAGTTATGCGGTCCCGGCGCACTCGGGTGCGAGCAGTTTTGCGCCGCGATCTCCGGCCGCAGATATCGGCTGATTTCTTGTCGGCCGATTTTCTGTGACTTGCCATCTGCATACTCAAGCACCAGCCCCACGAGATGCACGCAATCCACCCGCTTCCACGGCCTCGGCCACACTGGTTTGTCGCTGGTCACTATATAGCTTCCGCCGGGTTTGAAGTCGCCCCGCATACCGAACATCACCGGATCAGAAACGGTTTGTAATATCGGTGCACCATGCGCGTACGGCACCACTTCAAAGACAATAGCTGTGAATGCCCGGTCGCCGGTATTGACAAATTTCACTTGGGTATAGCCACCTGCAGGCGATACGTTGTCCAGGTATTTGGTGAGTACGAGTTCGATCAGCACCGGCTGGGCTGAATTTTCGGTCTGAATCGGCGGTGAATCCGCGGCCCGGACAACACTGGTCGCCGCGCACAAGAACAATCCGAAAACGATGCATGAGTAACGCATGACATACCTCCTGTACCAACTACTCCGTAAAACGCTGGTAACTATTCGGCTTCCGCATGATGAACCGCAGCCGATGCGGTATCCGGCGCTTCGATAACAATATCGAATTCGCCGCCCTTGACGCTGACGCTCACCTTGCCGCCGTTTGCGAGTTTGCCGAATAGCAATTCCTCGGCCAGCGGCTTCTTGAGGTGCTCCTGGATGACGCGCGCCATGGGACGTGCGCCCATCTTGGCGTCGTAACCGCGCTCGGCGATCAAGCGGCGCGCCGCCTCGTCCACTTCCAGACTCACACCTTTCTGCTCCAACTGGTGCTCCAGCTCGATCACGAACTTGTCCACCACCTTGGCGATGGTGCGCGCATCCAGACTGTTGAAGTGGATGATGGCGTCGAGGCGGTTCCTAAACTCCGGGCTGAACAGCCGACGAATGGCTTCCATGCCGTCTGGCGTGTTGTCGGTTTGGGTAAAGCCGATGGATGGGCGCGCCATATCCTGCGCACCGGCATTCGTGGTCATGACGATGATGACGTGACGGAAATCCGCCTTGCGGCCGTTGTTGTCGGTGAGCGTGCCGTGATCCATGACCTGCAGCAGCAGGTTGAAGACCTCGTTGTGTGCCTTCTCGATTTCGTCGAGCAGCAAGACGCAATGAGGATGCTTCAAGATCGCGTCGGTCAGCAGGCCGCCCTGATCGAAGCCCACGTAACCGGGAGGCGCGCCGATGAGACGCGATACGGTGTGGCGCTCCATGTACTCAGACATATCGAAGCGCACGAACTC
>JBOIAZ010000141.1:0-24839 GCA_050739175.1 Gammaproteobacteria bacterium | reverse complement strand
GCGCGCAGGGCGCGCTGCTCGACGTGGACCACGGCACCTATCCCTACGTCACCTCGAGCAACACCACTGCCGGAGGTGCTGCCACCGGCACCGGCCTGGGTCCGTTGTACTTCGATCAGGTGCTCGGCATCGTCAAGGCGTACAGCACGCGCGTGGGCGAGGGGCCGATGCCGACGGAATTGTTCGATGCCATGGGCGAGCATCTCGCACGTCGCGGCCACGAATTCGGCTCGGTCACCGGCCGGCCGCGCCGCTGCGGCTGGTTCGACGTGGTGGCGCTGCGCCGTTCCATCATCAACAACAGCGTCACCAGCCTGTGCATTACCAAGCTCGACGTGCTCGACGGCCTCGACACCATCCGCATCTGCGTGGCTTACAAGACTACGAAAGGCGAGGTCACGGTCGCCCCCATGGGCGCGGAGAGCTTTGCGGAATCGGAACCGGTGTACGAAGAAATGCCCGGCTGGAAGGCTTCCACCGTGGGCCTGACTCAATACAAGGAACTGCCGGAAAACGCCCGCCGCTATCTCAAGCGCATCGAGGAACTCATGGGCGTGCCGCTTGATATCATCTCCACTGGTCCGGACCGCGCGCAAACTATCGTGATCAAACATCCTTTCGACTGAGTTCTAGAAAGATAAACGCGCGCCTGAGTAACACCAGTCTGATCGAACGTATGAAGCGAATTCTACTTTCAACTTACGTGGTTCTGAAGAAATGGTCTCCGATAATTGCGGCTCTGGCTCAAGTCGCTATGCTAGTGTTGGTATGGTATGGCTATGAATATACAGTCAAACCAGTGTTTGAGATGAATTTGCTATCAGAGAAAGTGGCGCAGCTTGAAAGCAATAGAAATGCCCTTGAGAGCGAAATAAATAGGTTAAGAAAACTAAAGGACGTAGGCGAAAAGAATATCTCTGCACTCAATGAGAAGTTACAAGATGCGGAACAGCTTGTTACAACTACAAATTCAAAATATAAACAGGCTCTTGTGAGGTACAACAAGGCCGAGGATAGTCTTTCATCAATCCGGTTGAAGATTAGGCTTTACAGCAAGCAACTGATACGCTCTCAATGGGAGCTAATGTCGTCTCTGTTGTCCAGTAAACTAGTGATGATAGAAATTCGTAATTCAGATGTGCCAAATGTGTATGAGGACATTGATAAAAGTAATGCGGCCGAAATGCTCAAGAAGGCGTGGCCAAATCCATATAGAGATTTATTAGACGCATTAAATGAAATCGAGATTCAAAATTGGAAGCGACCAATATTGATGCAGTCAGTGATAGATGATACGAAAAAATATATTAACGAACACAAGAATGAAGTTACGTGTGCCCCGATGGATTTTGATCATCTGATGGCGCAATACCATACAGAAATTAAAGCTGCAGATGTAGCAGCTCAGCAGCAACTACCGGCATACCTAGGAAAAATTGTGAAGGAGAATGGAGGGCCAAACGAGAAGGTTGTTATTACACAGCAATTTAGAGGTCAATCGTTTGCGATATTAAAGTTAGAGCAAGAGTCGTCGGTAGAGAAAGGGTATAGCAAGCAATTGACTGATGCGGCTCAGGATTGTGCTGAAAAGGCATGGACGGTCTATCAGCAATTCACGAAAGCGAAGGCGACTGCGGCGTACTGACGAGTGAGACCCCGTATTTGATTCTTGAGTCCAAAGTGATTGGATATCCTGGTGCCCAGGAGAGGGTGCGGGCGGTGTCTTTAATTGCCATGCCGGTGGCATGGCAATCCGCTCGCACGACCGAACAGGGACGTTCGGTCCGGTAGGCACACCAGGGATGGTTCGTGAGAGAGAAGGGTAATTGAAACTGATCGATGGTGCCCAGGAGAGGGCGAAGGCGGTGTTTTAATGACATGCCAGTGGCATGTCATTCCGCCTGAGCGACCCAACAGGGATGTTGGGTCAGGTAAGCGCACCAAGGATGGTTCAGTGAGCGTGAAGTGTTTGAGTTGGTGCCCAGGAGAGGACTCGAACCTCCACGGTGTTACCCGCTAGTACCTGAAACTAGTGCGTCTACCAATTCCGCCACCTGGGCAGGGGCAGGCTGAATACCGACGATTTGGGAGGGCGGCACTTTACCGGCAGTGCCCGGATGTGTCAATGTCGCACTTCCCCAAGTCATTCAATCCATGAAGAAAAAATCCAGACTCGATAAACCCGTAGGCCGCGGGCAACACCGCGCCGATCCGTACGCCGAGCGCGAGGCGCAAAAGTACGCGCATCCGATCCCAAGTCGCGAGGCGATCCTTGATCGGCTGGCGCAAACCGGCAAGCCGTTGCGTTTCGAGCAGCTCGCGCCTGACCTGAACCTGCACGCGGCGGATGAAATCGAAGCGCTGCGCCGGCGGTTGGCGGCCATGCTGCGCGACGGCCAATTGGTGCAGAACCGCCGGGACGAATACTGCCTGGTGAAGCGCTTGCCGCTGGTCGCGGGCACGGTGATCGGCCACCGCGACGGTTTCGGTTTCCTGAAACCCGACGAGGGCGGCGACGACGTGTTCCTGCCGCCGCGGCAGATGCGCGCGCTCATGCACGGCGACCGCGCGCTGGTGCGCGTGCAGGGCCGCGACGCACGCGGCCGGCCGGAGGGCTCACTGGTGGACGTGCTGGAGCGCAACACCACCGAGCTGGCGGGGCGCTATGTTGAAGAGCACGGCGTGAGTTTTGTGCAGCCGGACAATTCGCGTATCGCGCACACTGTGTTGGTGCCGGCGGACGCCCGCCACGGCGCGCGCCCCGGCCAGATAGTGGTGGTGAAACTAACCCGGCAGCCGGACAAACAGAGCGAGCCCATCGGCGAAGTGACGCGCGTTCTCGGCGAGCGCAATGCGCCCGGCATGGAAGTGGAACTCGCGGTGCATGCGCATGGCCTGCCGAATGAATGGCCGGCGGAGGTGGAACGCGAGGCCGCAGGCTTCGCCACGCAGGTGCCGGACTCTGCCAAGCACGGGCGGCTGGACCTGCGCAGCACGCCGCTCGTGACCATTGACGGCGAGGACGCGCGCGATTTCGATGACGCGGTGTATTGCGAACGCCGCGGCGAGGGTTTCCGCCTGCTGGTGGCGATCGCTGATGTTTCGCATTACGTGCAGCCGCACACCGCGCTGGATGGCGAGGCGCGCAACCGCGGCACCTCGGTGTATTTCCCGGACCGGGTGATTCCCATGCTGCCGGAGGCGTTGTCCAACGGCCTGTGCTCCATCAATCCCAGGGTGGACCGGTTGTGCATAGTGTGCGACATGCACATCGGCCCGGACGGCAAGATCGGCCGCGCACAGTTTCACGAGGGCGTGATGCGTTCCGCCGCACGCCTCACCTACACGCAGGTGGCCGGCATTCTCGTGGAGCGCAAGCGCGAATTGAGGAATGAATTCCAGGCGCTGCTGCCGCATCTGGAGAACCTGCAGGCGGTGTTCCGCGTGCTATTCAAGGCGCGCACCCTGCGCGGTGCGATTGATTTCGACAGCACCGAAACCCGCATCCTGTTCGACGCGCAGCACCGGGTCGCGGCCATCAAGCCGCTGGTGCGCAACGACGCGCATCGTTTGATAGAAGAGTGCATGATCGCCGCGAATATCGAAGCGGCGCGCTTTCTGGAAAACAACAAGCTGCCGACCTTGTATCGGGTGCACGCAGGGCCGGAGGCAGGCGATCTCAAGGAGCTGCGCGCCTTCCTCGGCACGCTGGGTCTGTCGCTGGGCGGCGGCGTGAAACCCGAAGCCCAGCACTACGCGAAACTACTGGAAAAGGTGCGCGGCCGACCCGACCGGGCGCTCATCCAGACGGTGCTGCTGCGTTCCCTGTCGCAGGCGGTGTACAGCCCGAACAATCTGGGACATTTCGGCCTGGCGCTCAAACACTACGCGCACTTCACTTCACCCATCCGCCGTTATCCCGATCTTCTCGTGCACCGCGGCATCCGTCATCTGCTGCGAGGCGGGACCGCCAAAAATTTCCAGAGTTCATTCATGCAGATGGAAAATCTCGGCAGTCATTGCTCCATGGCCGAGCGGCGCGCGGACGAGGCCACGCGCGATGCCCTGGACTGGCTCAAGGCCGACTACATGCAGGACAAGCGCGGCGAGGAATTCGACGGACTGATTACCGGCGTGCTGCCCTTCGGCCTGTTCGTGCAACTGAAAGATTTGTACGTGGAGGGCCTGGTGCACGTCACCTCGCTGCCGAGCGACTATTACGATCACGACCCGATCGGCCACCGCCTCGTGGGCGAGCACAGCGGCCGCGTGTTCCGGCTGACGGATGCAGTGCGTGTGCGCGTGGTCAACGTGAATCTGGACGAGCGCAAGATTGACTTCGAGCTGGCCGGCATGCCGGCGGCCCGTGCGCCGCACCGTGTGCGCAAACCGATGCGGGCGCGCGCCAAAGCACGGCGATGAGCCGCGAGCGAATCTACGGCCTGCATGCGGTGACGGCGCTGCTCGAAAGCGAGCCGCAGCAGGTGCGCGCGCTGCGCGTGCTCGACAGCCGGCATGACGAGCGCCTGAACCGTGTGGTCTCGCTGGCCGAGCAGGCGGGCATCGCCATCCAGCGCGTGGCGCGCGCGGAGCTGGATGCGCTCGCGCCCGGCGCGCGCCACCAGGGCGTGATCGCCGAAGCCGAAAGCCTGCCGCAACCCGATGAACATGGCCTGCCAGCGCTGCTCGCCGGGCTTCGGGAGCCGGCGTTCCTGCTGGTGCTCGACGGCGTTCAGGATCCGCACAATCTGGGTGCCTGCCTGCGCAGCGCGAATGCCGCTGGTGTGCACTCGGTCATCGTGCCCAAGGATCGCGCTTCGGGTCTGACACCGGTGGCGCGCAAAGTGGCGTCCGGTGCGGCCGAGGCTACGCCGCTGATTCAGGTCACCAACCTCGCGCGTACGCTGCGCTGGCTGAAGGAGCAGAACATCTGGCTGGTGGCGCTCGCGGGCGAGGCGGAGCAGTCGCTCTACGAACTCGATCTCAAGGGACCGCTGGCGCTGGTGCTGGGCGCCGAGGGCGGAGGACTGCGGCGGCTCACCAAGGAGCACTGTGATTTCCTCGCGTGCATCCCCATGGCAGGCGACGTCGCGAGCCTGAATGTTTCGGTGGCGGCGGGGGTGGCGCTGTTTGAGGCCGTACGCCAGCGGCAGGCCCGGCCGCCGACGGAGTGATTCATCCGGCCGCCAATGCGTCCAGCGCTTCCGACAATCTGCTGATCTGCCTGACCTGAATTTCTTGCATGCCGCCTTTGCGCGGCGCATTGCCCTGCGGAACGAGCGCGCGTTTGAAACCATGCTTGGCCGCTTCGCGCAGGCGTTCTTCGCCGTTATAGACCGGGCGGATTTCGCCGGCCAGTCCCACTTCGCCGAACAGCACCAAGTCATTCGGCAGCGGCCGGTCGCGGTAACTCGACAAGGTCGCGAGCAGCACGGGCAGATCCGCCGCGGTTTCAGTCACGCGCAAACCGCCGACCACGTTCACGAACACGTCGCGATCGAACATGGCAACGCCGCCGTGGCGGTGCAGCACCGCGAGCAGCATGGACAGGCGGTTCTGGTCGAGACCCACGGCCACGCGGCGCGGATTGGCCAGATGGCTTTCATCCACCAGCGCCTGTACTTCGATGAGCAACGGCCGGCTGCCTTCGCGCATCACGGTTATCGCCGAGCCGCTTACCGGCGTGGCGTGGCGCGAGAGGAAAATCGCGGATGGATTCTTGACTTCCTTCAGGCCGGACTCGGTCATGGCGAACACGCCGAGTTCGTTGGCGGCGCCGAAGCGGTTCTTGACCGCACGGATCACGCGGTAACGGCTGCCGGCATCGTTCTCGAAGTACAGCACCGTATCCACCATGTGCTCGAGCACGCGCGGGCCGGCAATCGCTCCCTCCTTGGTGACATGGCCGACGAGGAACACCGCCGTGCCGCTGCTCTTGGCGTAACGCACCAGCATTCCGGTGGATTCGCGCAACTGTGCGACCGCGCCGGGTGCGGATTGCAGGATCTCGGTGTACATGGTCTGGATGGAGTCCACCACCAGCACCGCGGGCTTGAGTTGGGTCGCGGTTTCCAGCATGCGCTCCACGCTGGTTTCCGCCGCGAGCTGCAGCGGGCGTGCGGCGACGCCCAGACGTTGCGCGCGCAATCCCACTTGTTGTGGAGATTCCTCGCCGGTGATGTAGAGCACCGTACGGCCATCGGCGAGATTGGCCGCCGCCTGCAAGAGCAGCGTGGATTTGCCGATGCCGGGATCGCCGCCGATGAGCGTGACCGAGCCCGTGACCAGACCGCCGCCCAGCACGCGGTCGAGTTCACTCAATCCCGTGCTGACACGCGCCTGAGCCTCACTCTCGATTTCCGCCAGGCGTTGCACTTCGGCTGCCGCGCTCTTGCCCGGCAAGCGGCCGCGGCTGGTTTTCTGCGGCGCGCGGGTTTCCACCAGCGTGTTCCAAGCGCCGCAGTCCGGGCATTGGCCCGACCATTTGGCGGAGCGTCCGCCACAGGCGTCGCAGACGTAGACACTATGAAGTTTGTTCACAAACTAAATTCATGAGCGTGGTTCGGGTGGCCGGATGGTAGCATGCCCCGTTCATCGGACCGAGCGTCAGCGCGCTTTCGTTGCGGAGAAAATTCAAGCTATTATGCTGCATCTTTCATCCATGCATTTAACAGGGGCCAGGAGTGAATCAGCGCTTCCGGAACGCCGATGGATCGGCCAGCGTGGCCGGCGCGCGGTGTTTCTGTCGAAGCCTGGTGTCGTGCTCCCCGTGCGTGCGCAGCGTGTGTTTGGTGACGCGATGCCGAAGTACCGGGATCGTTTGCCTCAGCGCGGCGCGCTGTCCGCCAGCGTCGATAACGCTTGTGCCGGCAGGTTTAATGCCTGAACGTCGGTGTCGCACGCCATGAGTTATCGTGGCAAACTCGAGTTTGCGGGCCGCACTGACAAAGGCATGGTGCGCACCAACAACGAAGATGCCATTCTCATGGATACGCACACCGGCTTGGTGGTGGTCGCCGACGGCATGGGCGGTTACCAGGCCGGTGAAATCGCCAGCAGCATCGCCGTCAAAACCACGCATCAGTTCGTCGCTGACGGCCTCAAGGCCGCGCGCGCGCACATTGGTGCAAGCGACAGCGGCTACCGCCATGAAAGCATACTGCTGCGCAGCGCACTGCAACACGCCAATGAAGTCATTCAGGAAACGGCCAAGAGGCAGCCGCAGTGTGAAGGCATGGGTACCACGGTGGTGGCGGCGCTGTTCTACAACAACCGCTTGTCCATCGCGCACGTAGGGGATTCACGCGTGTACCGTCTGCGCGGCGGTGATTTCGAGCAGATTACCCGCGACCACTCCCTGCGCCAGGAGATGGTAGCCCGCGGGTTCTACACGCCGGAGGCGGCCCGGAAGGCGCTCAAGAAGAGCCTGGTGACCCGCGCGTTGGGCGTCAGGCCCACGGTCATGGTGGACCTGCAGGAGGACGTGGCGCGGGTGGGCGACATATATCTGTTTTGCAGCGATGGCCTGCACGACATGGTTCCCGATCCGGACATTCGCTTAACCATGGACATGTTTAGTGATAGTCTGGAAATGGCCATGACCCAGCTGATCAAGCTGGCGAATGACAATGGCGGACGTGACAACGTTTCCGCGGTACTGGTCAAGCCGGTGATGTCATTCGAGGGCAGGCACAAGGGTTTCTTCAGGCGCATGACTGACTGGTTCAGATAACCGGGACGGCACGGCGCAAGTTCAACACCACGGACAATGGGAGAGGATATCCATGGGCAAGCTCACACTCACACTGGACGGACAGGAGCTGGCGCAATACGAACTCGAGAAGGAGCGCTATACCCTTGGGCGGCTGCCGGACAATGATATTCACATGGACAACATGGCAGTGAGCGGACACCACGCGCTGATCATCAACATCCTCAAGGATTCCTTCCTCGAGGACCTTAACAGCACCAACGGCACGTATGTGAACGGCAAACTCATAAAGAAGCACGCGTTGCAGGCGGACGACGTGATCACCATCGGCCGGTTTCAGCTCAAGTACCAGAACGCGCGTGCCAAGGCGGTTACGGATGATTTCGAACGTACCATGGTGATCAATCCTGGCACCGCGAGCGCGCCGGGCGCACCCAGTCTCGAGCACGTCAAGCGTGCGGTAGTGCAATCCAGCGCGAATGCGCCGCGAGTGAACGGACCGGCCAAAACCGCACCGCCCAAGGCCAGTCTGCAGGTGCTGTCCGGCGAATTTGCCGGCAAGGAACTGGGTCTCAACAAGCCCTTGACCACGCTCGGCCGGCCCGGTGTCCAGGTCGTGGCCATCACGCGCCGCGTCGACGGCTTCTACGTGGTCAATGTGCACAGCGGAACGGGGCAGGGATTTCCCACGGTCAACGGCGAACAGTTCGGTGCGCGCGCGCGCAAGCTGGCTGACAATGACGTCATCGAACTCGCGGGCGTGAAGATGGGTTTCTACACTGTGCCGAGCGCCTGAGTGCCGGCACGCGTTTCCAGGTCGGTTTCCACCACGCTGAACTTCACCCGCTGGGTGATGCCGCACAAAAGCTCATAAGGAATGGTGCCGGCGGCACGCGCGATCTCCTCAACCGGCAATTCCGCCCCCCACAACACCACTGCGTCGCCCACACGCGCCTGCGGCTGGGTGTGCAAATCCACCGCGATCATGTCCATGGACACGCGTCCGATGAGCGGCACGCGTGCGCCGTTCACCAGCACCGGCGTGCCGTTGGGTGCGTGGCGCGGATAGCCGTCGCCGTAACCGATGGCGGCGATGCCGATGAGCGTGTCCCGTTCAGCGCGCCAGTTGCCGCCGTAGCCCACGGTGTCGCCGCGCGTCACGGTTTTCACCGCGATCAATTCGGTGCGCATGGTCATCACCGGCCGCAGATCGTGGTCGGATCCGCAGTGATTGGCGAACGGCGACATGCCGTACAACAGGATTCCGGGCCGTACCCAGTCGGCGTGGCTCTCCGGCCAGGCGAGCAGCGCCGCGGAATTGGCGATGCTGCGCTCGGCGCGCAAACCTGCGGTGCTGGATGCGAAGGTTTCAAGCTGCCCGTGCGTGTGGGCATTGCCGGGTTCGTCGGCGCGCGCCAGATGCGTTATCAGGCGCACCGGTCCGCGGACCGCGGCGGCCGCGTGCAACCTTTCCCAGGCTGCGCGCGCCGCGCCCGGCGCAAATCCGAGCCGGTGCATGCCGGTATCCAGCTTGAGCCACACGTCCACGGCCTTGTCGAGGCGTGAAGCTTCAAGCAGCGCGAGCTGACAGGGGTCGTGCACCACCAGCTCGCAGCCGTGGCGGGCGCCGTCTTCCAGTTCGGCCGTGGAAAACACGCCTTCGAGCAGCACGATGGGATGCGCCAGGCCGGCGTGGCGGATGGTCAGGGCTTCTTCGAGCGAGGCCACGCCGAAGGCGTCGGCTTCCGAGAGCGCCCGCGCCACCACCGCCAGACCGTGGCCGTAGGCGTTGGCCTTGACCATGGCCATGACGCGCGCGCGCGGCGCGAGCGCCCGCGCACGCCGCAGGTTGTGACGCAGTGCGGCCAGGCTGATGAGCGCGCCGGTCGCGCGGCTCACGCGTACTCTCCGGCACCCTCGGGGATGTAGTTCTCGAAGCGCGTGTAGGCGCCCAGAAAGGTGGCCTTGACGGTGCCGATGGGGCCGTTGCGCTGCTTGCCGATGATGATCTCGGCGATGCCCTTGGCGGTGCTTTCTTCCTTGGTGTAGACCTCGTCGCGGTAGATGAAAGCGATCAGGTCGGCATCCTGCTCGATGGAGCCGGATTCCCGCAGGTCGGACATGATGGGGCGCTTATCCGGGCGCTGTTCCACGCTGCGGTTGAGCTGCGACAGCGCCACCACCGGGATGTTGAGCTCGCGCGCCAGCGACTTGAGGCTACGGCAGATTTCCGAGATTTCCGTGGCGCGATTCTCGCTGGTGCCGGGCACGTGCATGAGCTGCAGGTAATCCACCACCATCAGCCCGATGTCATGCTCGCGTTTCAGGCGGCGTGCACGCGCGCGCAATTCCGTGGGTGTGAGCGAGCCGCTGTCATCAATGTACATGGGTGCCTTGGACATGATGGCGATGGCCGAAGTCACGCGCTGCCAGTCGTTCTGGTCGAGCTGTCCGGTGCGCACCTTCTGCTGGTCGATGCGTCCGAGCGAGGAAATCAGGCGCATGGCCAGTTGTTCGCCGGACATTTCCATGCTGAACACCGCGCTGGCTATCGGTTTCTCGGGACGGCAGGAACAGAACTCGGCGATGTTCAGCGCAAACGCGCTTTTGCCCATCGAGGGCCGGCCGGCGATGATGATCAGGTCGCCGGGCTGCAGGCCCGCGGTCATGTTGTCGAATCTGTCCAGGCCGGTGGCCAGGCCGGTCACCGGATTGTTGGCGTGCATCAGGGTGTCGAGCCGGTCCACGGCCCGGGATAGCAGATCGTTGATCTGCACGAAGCTCTGCTTGAGGCGCCCGCGGCTTTCCGCAATCTCGAATACCTGGCGCTCGGCGAATTCCACCAGCTCCTCGGTGCTGCGGCCCTCGGGCCGGTAGGCGGCTTCCGCGAGTTCGCCGCCGACCCGGATCAACTGCCGGAGCACCGCACGCTCGTGCACGATATCGGCGTAGGCGCGCACATTGGCCGCGGTCGGTGTGTCGCGCGCCAGCGTCGCGAGATACGCGAGTCCGCCGGCCGCTTCCAGCTGCTCGCGGCTCTGCAGCCATTCGGACAGCGTCACCGCGTCGAACGGCTGGTCGCTGTTGCCGAGTTCGCAGATGCCGCGGAATATGAGGCGGTGATCGTGGCGATAGAAGTCCTCTTCCCGCAGCCGATCGGCGACGCGCTCCCAAGTTGCGTTGTCCAGCATCAACCCGCCGAGCACCGCCTGCTCGGCTTCCGACGAATGCGGCGGCACGCGGATGCTTTCCAGCACCGCGTTGGCGTGGGTTTCGAGGGTCTTGACGGCTCCCGGCATGCTGGTTGAATCGGCTTTGCGAGTGCGCGATGAGACTCTAGGCGCAGCTCCGGTGACTTGCAAGCCGGCGTGGCGTGCGCCGCGCCATTCCTCAAACGCGCGCAGCGGCTGCAGCCGTCGCGCGCAGGCTGGCGATTATTCCGTCAGTTATTCTTCGCCGATCACCGTGACCGTGATCTGCACGTTCACGTCGGTGTGCAGGTGCAGTTCCACCTTGTGCTCGCCGGTGACGTGGATCGGTCCCAGCGGCATGCGCACTTCTTTGCGCTCGACGCGCGTGCCGGCGGCGGTCAGTGCCTCGGCGATGTCCAGCGTACCCACCGAGCCGAACAGCTTGCCTTCGCTGCCCACCTTGGCGGTGATGGTGAGGGTTTTGCCCACGAGTTCGCGTTGCCGCGCCTGCGCCGAGGTGAGCGCATCCGCGGCGTTCTTTTCCAACTCCGCGCGCCGCTTCTCGAATTCGGCGATATTGGCCGCGGTCGCGGGTTTGGCCTTGCCGTGCGGAATCAGGTAGTTGCGCCCGTAACCGGCGCGCACCTTGACCTTGTCGCCCAGGTTCCCGAGGTTCTCGACTTTCAGCAGCAGGATGACTTCCATGGCGGCGCGCTCAGTGCTGATCGGTGTAGGGCAGGAGTGCCAGGAAGCGCGCGCGCTTCACGGCGAGCGCCAACTGCCGCTGATAGAAGGCACTCGTGCCGGTGATGCGGCTCGGCACGATCTTGCCGGACTCGCTCACGTAAGCCTTGAGCATGCCGAGATCCTTGTAGTCAATCTCCTGGATGCCCTCGGCGGTGAAGCGGCAGTATTTGCGCTTGCGGAAAAAACGCGACATGTGCAGTCCTCGAATCGGTTCGGATGGTTACGCGCTCGCCGTGGTGGACGGCTCCGTACTCTCGGCTTCGCCGTCGTCCGCGGCATCGGTCTCGCGCTCGGTGTCCTCGCTGTCAAAGCGTTCGGCGCGCTCCTCTTTCTCTTCCTTCGGCTTGATGAGCGGCGAAGGCTCGGTAACCGCGTTGTCGCGCCGCATCACCAGGTGGCGCAGCACCGCGTCGTTGAAGCGGAACATGCCGACCAGCTCGTTGAGCGTGGCCTGGCCGCACTCGATGTTCATGAGCGCGTAATGGGCCTTGTGGACTTTGGCGATTGGGTAGGCGAGCTGGCGGCGGCCCCAGTCCTCGAGGCGGTGCATTTTGCCGCCGGCGGACTCGATCATCGAGCGGTAGCGCTCGAGCATCGCGGGCACCTGTTCACTCTGGTCAGGGTGGACCAGAAGCACGACTTCGTAGTGTCTCAAGCAGGACTCCTTGTGGACTGACCGGCTCCCCGTCAACGCGGTGGAGCAAGGCTCGCGGCGGGGGATGAAGGCTCCGCCGGAAGGGCGCGAACTATACAGAAATGCCGGGACCCTTGCAAATCATGAGCTTGCGCCGACAGTCGCGGCCATCGGCCGCCCCTGTCACGATGGCGCTTCCGGTAGCAGCGCCCTCGAGGCGTGATGGTCTGGATCGCGACAGAATAGAATCGCGGCGGGAACGCGACTCCCACAACGCTGCATTGTTCTGGGGTAAGAGCGCCTTGCAGGCGCGATGGATTGGATCGCGGCAGGCTGATACCGGCATCCCTGCCTTCTGCAGCATCCGCTTATCTATATACATCAATGCCGTTCCTACACGGCCATCTATTGCTTCGCGGATGGCGCTGCGCTGCCCGCCGGCTGAATGCGCACGGTTTTCACCGCACTGCCGGTGGTTTGCACGATTTCCATGGGATAGCCGGCGATCTTCAAGCTGGTGCCCGGTTGGGGGATGGTCTCAAGGTATTCGAGGATCAGGCCGTTCAGGGTCTTGGGCCCGGCAGTCGACAGTGTCCAGTTCATGGCGCGGTTCAGCGCGCGCACGTGCACGCTGCCGTTTACCAGATAGCTGCCGTCGGCTTCCTTGTAGACGTCCCGGTACTGGGCGGCCGGGTCGGAGGTGAATTCGCCCACGACCTCCTCGAGGATGTCCTCCAGTGTCACCAGCCCCTGGATGTCGCCGTACTCGTCCACCACCAGCCCGATGCGGCGCTTGGCGGCCTGGAAATTGACCAGTTGCCGCTGCAGCGAGGTGCCTGCGGGGATGAAGTAAGGCTCGCGCACGATGGCGCGCAACCGCTCGCGCGTGGGTTTGCCCCGCGCCACGAGGTGCAAAAACTCGCGCGCGTGCACGAACCCCAGGATATCGTCAATGTTGTCTTCGAACACCGGCAGACGCGTGTGCTGGCTGGTGCGCAGCTGCTCCATGATTTCATTCCAGTTCGCCGTGATGTCGATACCGTCGATTTCGCCGCGCGGCACCATGATGTCTTCCACCGTGATTTTTTCCAGGTCCAGAATGCCGAGCAGCATTTTCTGGTGACGCTTGGGTATCAGGCCGCCGGCTTCCATGACCACCGAGCGTAATTCCTCGCGGCTCATGGAGGGCGTGGTGATCCTGTTGCTGCGCATGCCGAACACCCAGAGAATGGAATTCGCCACGAGGTTGACCAGCCAGACCACCGGATAGAAAATTTTCAGCAGCGGCGTGAACACGAAGGCCGCGGGAAACGCCACACGCTCGGGATTCAGCGCCGCCAGCGTTTTGGGCGCGACTTCGCCAAAAATCAGCAACAGCAGCGCAATCAGGATGGTAGCCACCAGCACCACGCTGTCGCCGCCGATGCGCAAGGCAATGAGCGTGGCCACCACGGTGGCGAAGGCGTTGATGAGCGTGTTGCCGAGCAGTACGATGCCGATGACGCGGTCCGGACGTTGCATCAAGCGGTCGGCAAGCACTGCACCGCGATGGCCGGCGCGCGCCAGGTGCCGCATGCGATAGTGGTTGAGCGAATACAGTCCGGTTTCGGATGCGGAGAAAAACGCCGACAGGATGACGAGGACGATGAGCGCGACGATCAGCGCCCACAGCGGAATGTTGTTCAAATGTCTGCGGGCCTCATGACGTGAGGTTCCAGTGCCGGCCGAGAATCAGTTCCAGTATGAGCTTGTCGCCGAAGTAGGCCAGTGCCAGCACTACGAATCCGCCGAGCGTCCAGCGGATCGCGGTGCGCCCGCGCCAGCCGAATTGCCAGCGGCCCCACAGCAGCACCGCGAACACCACCCACGCGATGCCCGAGAGCACGGTTTTGTGCGTGAGATGCTGCGCCAGCAGGTTGTGCACGAACAGCAGGCCGAAAATCAGCGCCACCGTGAGCAGCACGAAACCCGCGGCAATCAACTGGAACAGGAAGCGTTCCATGAGTTGCAGGGAGGGCAGCGTGCTCCACGCGCCATCTGCCGCCCGCCGCCGCAGGCGGTGTTCCTGCACGGCGATTACCAGCGCCTGCACCGCGGCCACCGCCAGCAGGCTGTAGGCGATCAGCGACAACACGATGTGCGCGTCCAACGGCCAGTCGCCGGTGATCACCATGAGCCGGTCGCCGGGAAACAGCTCGGCCAGCAGGATGCTCACGCCCGCAAGCGGGAAGAGCACGATGCCGAGCTTGTCGAAATGCGGCTTGAAGAGCGTGGCGAAAGCGATCAGCGCTACCAGCCAGCCGACGAGCGCGGCGGCGTTGAAAAAACCGAGGTCCATGCCGTGTGGCAGGAAGATCGCGGCGTACGCCAGGATGGCATGCAACAGTACGGCGGCCGCGGCGGCGCTGGCCACGAAACCCTTGTGCTCACGCGCGAACCAAGGCCCGCGGTCGAAAAAACCCGCCAGCAGCGCGAGCGCCGCGAGGCAGTACAGCATGAGATCAAGGACAGCCGTGCCGGTAAAACGCATAAACTCCACCGCAAATCCGATGATTCATCATCGCACAGCCCGGCGGCCGGCGTGAAGGCGCCACGCGGCATGCCGCGTACCTGGCGGCTATAATGCCGCTGGTCTGCATGCGGCTTTGCCATGTTTGAAACTCTCAGCGCGCGGCTTACGCGCACCCTCGAGCGGCTGCGCGGCAGCGGCCGGCTTAGCGAAGACAACACCCGCGAGGCGCTGCGTGAGGTGCGCATGGCGCTGCTCGAAGCCGACGTGGCGCTGCCGGTAGTCAAGGCCTTCACCGAGCAGGTGCGGGCGCGCGCACTCGGCGCCGAAGTCCTGAACAGCCTCGCGCCCGGTCAGGCATTCATCAAGATCGTGCACGACGAACTGGTCGCGGTCATGGGCAGCGATGCCGGGCTCGAGCTCAAAGCCCGGCCGCCTGCGGTGATTCTGCTCGCCGGCCTGCAGGGCGCCGGCAAAACCACGAGCGCCGCGAAATTGGGGCGCTATCTGCAGGAGCGCCTGCACAAGAAGACCGCTCTGGTCAGCGCCGATGTGTACCGTCCGGCGGCGCGCGAGCAGTTGCGCAAACTTGCGGTGGAAGTGGGCGCCACTTATTTAATACCGTCTGCCGAGGACCCTGTCGGCATCGTAAAAACCGCCGTTGAGGAAGCACGCAGGCAGCTGTGCGATGTGTTGATCGTGGACACAGCCGGCCGGTTGCATGTGGACACGGAGATGATGGCAGAGGCGCAACGGATACACGCGGCACTCGCGCCGGTGGAAACCTTGTTCGTGGTGGACGCCATGGCCGGCCAGGATGCCGCCAATGCCGCCGCGGCGTTCGGCAAGGCGCTGCCCCTGACCGGCATCGTGCTTACCAAGGCGGACGGCGACGCGCGCGGTGGCGCGGCGCTCTCGGTGCGCCACATCACCGGCGCGCCCATCAAGTTCCTGGGTGTGGGCGAGAAATCCGACGCCCTCGAGGCCGTGCATGCGGAACGCCTGGTCTCGCGCATCCTCGGCATGGGCGACGTGGTCTCGCTGGTCGAGGAAGCCGAGCGCAGCGTGGACCAGGAAAAAGCCGGGAAGCTCGCGGACAAAATCAAGAAGGGCAAGGGCTTTGATCTGGAGGATTTCCGCGACCAGTTGCAGCAGGTGCAGAAACTTGGCGGACTCGGCGCGCTGCTCGACAAGCTGCCGGGAGGCGCGCGCGTGCCGGAACAGGCCAAGTCGAAGTTCGGCGACCGCGAGCTGCGCCGCCAGATCGCGATCATCAATTCCATGACCGTGCGTGAGCGCCGCCGGCCGGACATCATCAACGGTTCACGCCGCCGGCGCATCGCTGCCGGTTCCGGTACGCAGGTGCCGGAAGTCAATCGTCTGCTGAAGCAATACGACCAGCTTGGGCGGGTAATGAAACAAATGACGGGCGGCGGCATGGCGCGCATGCTCCGTGGCCTGAAAGGCCGGTTGCCGCCGGGATTCACTCCGCCGCGCTGACGTTTCGTGCTGCCGGCTCGGATCCACAGGCACGCTGCAAAGCGGCGCGCGCTAAAAGTCGCGTGGAGTCGAGCGTTGGCAAAGGCGAGTTGCCGTCATTGATGATCAGCGGAATTTCGGTACAACCGAGCACCACAGCGTCGCAGTCTTGCGCACGCATTCTGCCGATGACTTGTTGAAAGAACTTCACGGCTTCCGGTTTCAGTGTGCCGTGAACCAGTTCATCCATGATGACGCGCTGCATCTCGCTGCGTTCCTGCGCTGGGGGACGCACGGCTTCGATGCCGCGCGCTGCCAGTGCCTCCGGATAGACGTTGCTTTCAACGAGCCAGCGTGTTCCGGTAATGCCCAAGCGCTGGAATCCACGGCTAACCGCCTGATCCGCGACGACCTCGGCAATGTGCAGCCACGGTAGTGGCGAGCGATCCCTGACAAGGGGCAGGGCGTTGTGAATGGTGTTGTCAGGACAGATCAGGAAGTTCGCGCCAATGCGCGCGAGCTTGTTGGCGGAAGCCAGCATCAACTCACCGACCCCGGACCAGTCGGCGCGGTCCAGACAGGCGACATAGTCGGCAAACGGCGGGGTGTGCAACGAGACTTCGGGGTGGGCGTGCGGACGGCCCAGGTATTGGGCGCCTTCCACGCAGATGGTGCGGTAGCAAAGCGCGGCACCCTCGGCGGAGCAGGCGACAATCCCAATATGCAATGGCATCAAATTTGTTTTCCCGTAGGATGTGTCCGCGTCAGCGGACAAGAGTTTTAACCTTCTTCCCGCTGGCGGGAGGGAAAGGGCAAGAGTGAGGCGGGAGTACGTTTGACATCCGTTATTTGATTAGGCGCCCTGAATCAGCGCGATATCCAGCACTTCGAGCAGCGCTGCATCGAGCTTTTCCATGAATTCCGGCGCGCATTGCAGCAGTGGGCCTTGCACCAATCGCCAGTTGTCTATGGCGCGCAGTTGATCTAGCAGCAGATCGGAGTCTTTCGTCAGGTCGTGCTGAGCACTCAGGCGCAGGCGCAAGGGCTCGGCGGCGTCAATGAGTTGTGTGGTCAGGGGAATAATCAGGGTCGAAGGATGCTCTGCATCCAACAAGGCTTGGCTTTGCACGATCAGGACCGGACGGATTTTGCCGGGTTCGGTGCCGCGTCCGGGATTTAGGTTGGCGAGCCAGACGCTGCCGCGATTACGCATCAGGGGGCGTCTTCGACGGCTTCGAATTCGGTATTGATACGCATACTTTCCTTGCGCACGCGCTGCGAAGCCTCCGTGATCCGGCGGCGGCGGCGCTGCGCGATGGCCGTGGCGTTCAGGGATTCGATGGCGCGGCGGATGTATTCGGCGCGAGGGATGTGCAGCTCCCGAGCGCGTTTCTCCGTCTCTTTCAGCAGCTCGTCCGGCAGTCGTATAGAGACCGTAGTCATTTCTGTATTCCCAAATGAGATACAAAAAGTATATCCACCGTACGGCCTGCGCGCAAACCAATTGACCCCGCGTCGTCTGAATTTCAGTCGCAGGAAGCGCCGCAAGTCCTTCTCGCCCCTTCACTTTTGGCCGAAATCCCGTAAAATGCGCGTCCTTCACGGCGGACGAAGCCGGCCGGACCGAATTCACTTTCACAGGGTACCGATTCCATGGTGACTATTCGTTTGACGCGCGGCGGCGCCAAGAAGCGCCCCTTTTATCATCTGGTGGCGACCGACAGCCGCTCGCCCCGCGACGGGCGCTATCTCGAACGCCTGGGTTTCTACAACCCTCTGGCCGTGAGCCACGAGGAAGTGCTGCGCGTGGACGCCGAGCGCATCAAGCATTGGCTGTCCAAGGGTGCGCAGCCCTCGGAGCGTGTCCAGTACCTGCTCAAGGAGCACAAGGTCGCCGTCTGAGTCCGGCGCCCCCGCGCCATGGCCGGGCAGGAATCGCAGCGCGTCGTTCTGGGCAGAATTGCGGCACCGTTCGGCGTCAAGGGCTGGGTGAAAATTCAGTCCTGGACTGAACCGCCGGAAAAGATAATTGAGTACCGTCCCTGGCTGCTGGAACGCGGCGGCGCGTGGCGCGAATGGCAGGTGACGGAAGGGCGCGCGCATGGCAACGGCGCGATCGCACGGCTCGCGGGTGTGACCGACCGCGACCAGGCTGCAGCCCTCGCCGGCACGAACATCGCGGTGCGCCGCGAGCAGTTGCCGGTACTCGGCTCGGGGCAGTATTACTGGGTGGATTTGGTGGGATTGGAAGTCAGGCTTGAGGACGGCCGCAGCCTTGGCCGCGTGCAGGGCCTGATGGCTACGGGCGCGAACGACGTGCTGGTGGTGCGCGGCGAACGTGAACGGCTGATTCCGTTTATCCGCGGCCAGGTGGTGAAACAGGTGGATTCCGACGCGGGCCTGATCCGCGTGGACTGGGATCCGGATTTTTGAGGAAGAGCGCGTGCGCATCGAAGTGGTGACGCTCTTTCCGGAGATGGTGCACACGCTGCTCGGATTCGGCGTCACCGGGCGGGCGGCGGAGCGCGGTGTGTTACGGGTCGGCGCGTGGAATCCGCGCGACTATGCCACGGACGCGCGCGGCACGGTGGACGACCGGCCGTTCGGCGGCGGACCGGGCATGGTGATGCAGGTCGAGCCGCTGCGCACGGCCATCCGGGCGGCGCGGCAAACGGCCGGTCGCGATGCGCCGGTGATTTTCCTGAGTCCGCAGGGCCGGTGCTTCGATCAGCAGGAAGCGCAACGCCTGGCAGGGCTGCCGGCGCTGGTGCTGGTGGCGGGGCGGTATGAAGGCGTGGATGAGCGCCTCATTGAGAGCGAGGTGGACGAGGAACTGTCCATCGGCGACTACGTGCTCTCGGGCGGCGAACTGCCGACGCTGGTAGTGGTCGACGCGCTCGCGCGCCTACTGCCGGGAGCGCTGGGTGACGAGGACTCGGCAGCGCAGGATTCGTTCATGCAAGGATTGCTGGACTACCCGCACTACACGCGGCCGGAGACCGTGGACGGCCGGCGGGTGCCGGCGGTGCTGCTAAGCGGCAACCATGCCGCCATCCGGCGCTGGCGCATGCAACAGGCGCTGGGCCGCACCTGGTTGCGGCGCCCGGAGCTGTTGGAGAAACTGGAACTGAACGCCGAGCAGCGTACATTGTTGGACGAATTCATCCGCGAACGCGGCGAGCAACACGAGCGAAAGGTTTGAAGGTACACGGCCATGAACAAGATCATTGAACAAATTGAAAAGCTCCAGATGAAGGACATCCCGGCGTTTGCGCCCGGCGACACCGTGGTGGTGCAGGTCAAGGTGAAGGACGGCGAACGCGAGCGCCTGCAGGCGTTCGAGGGCATCGTGATTGCCAAGCGCAACCGCGGTCTGAATTCCTCGTTCACGGTGCGCAAGATTTCCCACGGTGAGGGCGTGGAGCGCACCTTCCAGAGCCACAGTCCCACCATCGGCGGCATCGAGGTCAAGCGCAAGGGCGAAGTGCGCAAGGCCAAGCTGTATCACTTGCGCGATCTGTCCGGCAAAGCTGCGCGCATCCGCGAGAAGGTGTAAACACCGTCCCGGATGACCGGACCCGCGCTGCTACAATGACGGGTGCCTCAGGCACCCGTTGTTTTTTACAGGCTGCGCTGCCGATGCACACTGGCTCCAGGCTTGGCTTGCTGGTTATTGCGCTCAGCTTGGCGCTGCTCGCACTGCCGGTCCACGCCGCACGCAAACCACCGCACAAAGCCGCGCACCGGCCGAAGCCGGCGCCCGTGGCCGCCACGCAGGCGCCCGCGCCCAATCTCAATGCGGCGCCGTCGCTGCAGGACATCAGCAATTTTGCCTCCGCAGGCGCGCCCAATCTGGCGCTGCAATTCATTGATCGCGACCAGCCGGACTTCGCAAACGATCCGGAAGGCTGGATGGCCTGGGAACGCGAGCGTATCTATCTATACCAGTTCACCCGCAACTGGCAGGCGGTGATTGCGCGTGCCGCGAAGCTGCCGGCGAACCTGGGTGCGGATTTCCGCGGTTGGGAGCAGGCCCGCGCGGCGGACGCCTGGCTGCAGCTCGGCAAGGGCAAGGAAGCACGCGGCATCCTGCGCCAGTTGATCTGGAATCCGCGCACGCCCCTCGACGACGCCACGCTCAGCCAATTACGGCAACTGCTGGTGCGCAGTTATCTCGTGGATCAGGATCTCGCCGACGCCCAGACCGCGGTGATCCGCTATCGCCAGGATTATCCCAAGGACGCCGGCGACTGGCCGCTGCTGGAAGCGCGGCTGTTCCTGCGCACTGACCAGGCGCAGGCGGCGCTCGATACGCTGCGCGACAGCCACGGCACGGACGCCGAGATGCTCACGCTGCTCGCCGCACTGCGCTCCGATGTTGAGTCTCCCGCCAAGGTAACGCAGCAGGCGGAGAAACTCGCCAACAATGCCAAGCTGCCGGTCGCGCAGCGCGTGCACGCCTGGTACGTGATTGCACAGGCGGCGCTCGCATCCAATGATCCAGTGGCGCACATCCAGGCGCTGCAAACCGGTCTCGGCCTGCAACCCGGATTGCTGGACAAGGATGCGGTGTTCGGCATCACGCCCGGGATGCTGTGGGATGCCTATTTGAATTACGGCGAGGAACTCGGCAACCAGTTGCAACTCGTGGTCGGCGACAACCAGTCCTGGTTCCTGGCCGCATCCAACCGCTACGATTCCAAGCCGGTGCGCGCGTGCGCGCTGTTTACCGTGGTGGCGTTCAATGCGCACACTGCGCAGCAGCAGGCGGTGGCGCATTGGCAGTTTGCGAGCCTCATCCAGAAACAGAAGAATGGCGGCGTGGTGCTGCGGCATCTGTATCTGGATTCCGGGCGTTTCCCTGCGACTGCCGCCATTCCGCCCGAAGTGCGCTACCTGCTGGTCAACGACGTGCTGGCCATGCCCGACATTCCCCTGGCCTCGAAGCTCATGCAGGGGCTGGATCGGCCGCCGCCCAACACCGATCCCGCCGCCTGGCAGTTGCAGCGCGCGCATGTGTTCATCCTCGGCGGCGAACCGGATGCCGGCATCGCCGCGCTCAAACAACTGTTTGCCAGCGGCGAGGCGGTGGATCCCGGCGACGTGCTGCCGGTGTTGTTCGATTTGCAGACCATCGGCCGCAACCGCGCAGCGATTCCGTTTTTTCAGGCGCTGCTGCAGGACCAGCTGACCTCGGATCAGCAGCGGCAACTGCTGTTCTGGATCGCGGACTCCTACAAAGGGCTGGGCGATTATGCGCAGGCGGCCGAGCTCTACCTGCGCTCGGCCACGCTCACCGATCCGTACGCCATGGACAACTGGGCCAAGAGCGCGCGCTATCAGGCCGCGCAGATGCTCGCCAAGGCGGGCTATATAGATGATGCGCGCAACGTCTATCAGGGCCTGTTGAACGCCACCAGCGATCCCGGCCAGCAGGCGCTGCTGCGCCACGATTTGCAGGCGCTGATGCTGATGCCGGCAAAACCGGCCTCCGCGCAACCCTGAGCGGGCGGGCGGCGTTCGTGTTCTCACGTACCGATCTGCGCTACCTCGATGCGGCGCTGCAGACCCTGGAAGAGGGCTTCCGGTCGCTGCCGGCGTTTGAACCTGTCTATGATGGCGAGCGCCTGCGCACGGTGCTGCACGAGGCCGCGCGCAGGCTGCACGACAATTTTCCCTATGGGCATCCGCTGTACGCGGGCCAGATGCTGAAGCCGCCGCATCCGGCGGCACGGCTCGCCTACATGCTGGCGCTGTATCTCAACCCTAACAATCACGCGCTGGATGGCGGGCGCGCGAGTTCCATCATGGAAAAGGAAGCCGTGGCCGCGCTCGCGCGCCTGTTCGGCTACCGCACCCATCTCGGTCACCTGTGCGCCAGCGGCACCATCGCGAATCTCGAAGCCTTGTGGGTGGCCCGGCATGCGCGTCCGCAGGGCGTGGTGCTGGCCTCGGCGCAGGCGCACTACACGCACGCGCGCATGTGCGAGGTATTGGGCATGCCGTTCGAGAGCGTGGCGGTGGATGCCGCCGCGCGCATGGACCTGAACGCGCTGGAAACGCGGCTGCGCCGCGGCGCCGTGGCGACCGTGGTGGCAACCCTCGGCACCACCGCCACCGGTGCGGTGGACCGTCTGCAGGATATTTTGACATTGCGCGAGCATTACGGTTTCCGCATCCACGTGGACGCCGCCTACGGCGGCTATTTCACTCTGGCCGACAATCTCGCGGCCGGGACGCGCGCCGCGTTTGATGCCATGCCGCACGCGGATTCCATCGTCGTGGATCCGCACAAGCATGGTCTGCAACCTTACGGTTGCGGCTGCGTGTTGCTGCGCGATCCGGCCGAGGGCCGCTACTACAAGCACGACTCGCCCTACACCTATTTCACTTCCGATGAACTGCACCTCGGCGAAATCAGCCTGGAATGTTCGCGTCCGGGCGCGGTGGCGGTGGCGCTGTGGGCCACGCAGCGGCTGCTGCCCATGGAGCGCGGCGGCGAGTTTGCCCGCGGCCTTGCGGCTGGCCGTGAAGCCGCGCTGGCCCTGCAACAGCACCTGAAAAGCCATGCGGATTACATCGCCGGCCCGGAACCGGAACTGGACATCGTGATCTGGATGCTGGCCGCCGGGAGCCGCAGCGCAGCGAGCCGGCAGGCACACGCGGTATTTGCGCATGCCGCGCAACGCAACCTGCACCTCGCGTTGTTGCGCGTGCCCGACGAGCTGGCGCGCCACTGGGCAGCGGATTTGACTGCCGACAGCCAGACCGTCACCGCATTGCGATCTTGCCTGATGAAGCCGGAACACAGGGACTGGCTGCCCCGCATCACCGCGCTGCTGGATACTGCCGCACACGCGGCGTCAGGCGCATAATGCACATGGCAGAAGCGGTCCCTCTCCCTAATCTCTAACCACCGGAAATCTTCATGAGTGACAGGAATTTCTTTGTACAGATCTTCGGC
Source organism: Gammaproteobacteria bacterium (assembly GCA_050739175.1). GTDB lineage: Bacteria > Pseudomonadota > Gammaproteobacteria > Natronospirales > REEB76 > REEB76. The sequence continues at coordinate 1,604 of JBOIAZ010000141.1, read as the reverse complement.
GGTCTGTGGCGCGTCTGGAGCGTGCTGTGCCGGATCGTGATCTATCTCGCGGTCACGTTCATCGTGGTGGTGGTGGTGGTGGCGGTGTTTGGGACGCACAAGCCGGGGGTTCCGTATTCCTCGGCGCTGGTGGTGGACATGCACGGCAAACTGGTGGAGCAGTTCTCCGGTGACCCGGCGCAGCGGGCGCTGGCGAAATTGCTGGGCCAGAAGGTGCCGCAGCAGACGCGCCTGCGCGACGTGGTGGCCGCCATCGAGCATGCCAAGGATGACAATCGTATCAAGGCGCTGGTGCTGGAAACCGACGATCTCTCCGGCGGCGGCCTGCTGGGCGGTGCGGCCTTGAGCGATCTGCGCGACATCGGGCGCGCCATCCGCGATTTCCGCGCGACCGGCAAGCCGGTGTTTTCCCTCAACGATTCCTACACCCAGGGCCAGTATTACCTGGCGTCCATGGCCAATACCGTGTTCATCCACCCGCAGGGCCAGGTGTTCCTGCACGGCTACGGAATCTATCAGCCGTACTTCAAGGATGCGCTCGACAAACTGGGCGTGACCGTCAACATCTTCCGCGTCGGCAAATATAAATCCGCGGTCGAGCCCTTCATGCTGAACGGCATGTCGCCGGCGGCGCGGGAGGATTGGGGCGCGGTAGTGGATACGCTGTGGACTTTCTATCAGCAGGACGTGACCAAGGCGCGCGCGCTCAAAGCCGGTGCCTTGAGCAACTATATATCCGGACTGGGCACTAATCTGGCCAAGGTCGGTGGCAGCGGCGCCGAGTTGGCGCTGCAGTCCGGGCTCGTGGACAAGATCGCCACCGGTGATCAGATGGCAGAGGCAGTGGAAAAGGTGGTGGGCGAGGCGCACCACAGTTTTCGCCAGATCGATTATCTGGATTATCTGCAGGCCGTAGACGGCGACAACGTCGCGCTCACGGGCGGCAACACCGTGGGCGTGGTGGTGGCCGCCGGCGACATCCTGACGGGCATTCAGCCGCCGGGCGCCATCGGCGGCGATTCCACCTCGCAGCTGATCCGCAAAGCGCGCTACGACGATGCCATCAAGGCGCTGGTGTTGCGCGTGGACAGCCCCGGCGGCAGTGCGTTCGCGTCCGACCTGATCCTGCGCCAGATTGAACTCACCAAGGAAGCCGGCAAGCCGGTGGTGGTCTCCATGGGTTCGGTGGCGGCGTCCGGCGGATACTGGATTTCGATGGCGGGCGACAAGATTTATGCCAATCAGGCCACGCTCACCGGCTCCATCGGCATCTTCGGCATATTTCCCACCTTCGACAAGACCCTGGCGAAGATTGGCATCCATTCCGACGGCGTGGGCACCACGCCCCTGAGCGACGCTTTCAACATCGCCCGGCCGATGTCACCGGAACTGCAACAGACCTTCCAGCTGAGTGTGGACAACGGTTATCAGCAGTTCATCACCAACGTGGCCCACAACCGCGACATGAGCGTCGCGGCGGTGAACAATATCGCCCAGGGCCGCGTGTGGAGCGGTGAGCAGGCGAAGAAAATCGGATTGGTGGATACCTTCGGTAACCTGCAGGATGCAATCGCGGAAGCCGCCAAGCTCGCCAAACTCGGCCC
>JBOIAZ010000140.1:0-3859 GCA_050739175.1 Gammaproteobacteria bacterium | reverse complement strand
ATGGCCTGGCTGCCGGTGTGCGCGATGGAATCGGCCAGCGAGAACATGCCGATGGATTCGGAATTGTCGTTTTCGTAAACCTGCCAGGCGCCGGCCACGCTTAAATTGTCCCAGCCATGCGCCGCCGGCATGCCACCCGGCACCAGGCTCTGATAGTCGGTGCTCGCGACCAGCGAAAAGTCCGGCGTGATGGGCTTGGTGAAAGCTGCGGAGAAAATATTCTGTTCGGTGCCATCCACGTTGATGTGGTTGAACACCAGCGGCAGTTCCGCGCCGATGCCGGGGTCATCGAAACTCAGGGTGGCGGGAAACAGGCGCATGCCGGCAATGGCATGCGCGTAAGCCGGCGCCGGACCGATGCTCAGGCCGAGTGCCGCGCATAACATCCAGATACGGATGTGCTCATGTAAGCGTTGCATGTGACGTCTCACTCTCTGATGCCGCCGCGCGCTCGCTTTTGGCGAGCGCGATCGTGGCGGGATGGTTGTCAGTGGTGGAATCTGGATCGCGTGCCGTTCGCCCGGCATGTCGGTCATGCAAAGCGGCCGGCGTCAGGTGGTAACGAGCGCGATGTCTCAGAGAGGATCAGGCAAGAGGCGGAGCACGGGACTGGTACTTGACGGTGAGAATGCGCGCCGGGATGGGAATCGGGCGCGGCGTGAAAGCGAGGAAATGCACCCGCATGGCGCGCGGCAGCGGCTTGAATTGCGCCGCGAACACATCCAGCGCGCTGTGGGCCATGACCTGGCAGATGGGACAGTGCAGCTCAGCGGCCGGGGTTTCGTGATGGTGAGCGAATTCCAGGGCGTACAGGCCGACGGTGCACAGCACAGCGGCGAGCAGCATCCCGCCGAACCAGCGCGCACGCCGCAACTGCGTCAGGCGGATAGCGAAATAGTCCGGAGTGCGCTGCGAGTTCTTGTGGATCATTTCATGTAGTGCGTGCAGTGTAACGCAACCCCAGTGTCTTTGTCCGCTGACGGCCGGTCCGGCTATTCGGCCGAGCCATAAAAGCGCGCGAGGTCTGCTTTGTACTCTGCCAACGCCGGCACGTGCAGATAGATCATGTGTCCGGACTTGTAGTAGCCGTAACTGATGTTTTTCATCAATGAGGGATCCAAGCCCATGTGGTCCAGGTCGTATTCGGTCTCGAAGAACGGCGTGGCGAAATCGAAATAGCCGTTCGCCGAGAACACCTTGAGATGCGGATTCTCGGTCATGGCCGCGCGCAGGTTTTCCTCCACGTCCATGAGCGGGTAGCTCTGGCCACTGATTTTCTGGCTGTTGTCCCAGTCGCGGCCGACCTCGCGGTAGTTCTCCACCTTGTAGGCCAGATCGGTTTTGTACTTGAGATCGTTTTGCAGATACCAGTGAAACGCCGCGGTAAAGGCCGGACCGATGGCCGAGCCGGACGGATCATAAGACGGGTTCTCGCCGGCGGCATCGGCGTCAATGCCTTCAAAGCGTGAGTCCAGGCGCCCGACGGTGCGCTCCTGGCCGCGCAGCAGTTCCTTCTCGAAGCGGAAGGGATCTATGCGCAGCTTGGCGTTCAGGATGTACTGCGCCGGCAAGCCGGTGTAGGCATGCAATTTCTGTGCGATCGCTTGACTGTCGGTCATACTCAAATTGACACCCTGGGCAAGCGCATGGGCATAGTCGCCGAGTGCGAAATCACGCACCTGCTGCAGGAACGTCGCGAGATCAGCCGGCTTGCTGGGCAGCTTGTCGTGATACCAGGCGGTGGCCGCCATGGTCGGCAAATACAGCTCATACGGCAGGTCCAGGCTGAAAGGCGGGCCGGGGAAATCCACAAAACCGTTTAGCCAGGAAGATTGCAGCACCATGCCGTTCAGGGCAATGCCGTTTTGCTGCAGCCAGTCCGACAAGCCCGCGGCGCGCGTGGTGCCGTAGCTCTCGCCCAGCAGGAACTTGGGCGAATTCCAGCGGTTGTTGAGTGTGACGTAGCGCCGGATGAATTTGCCGAAGGACGCAATGTCGGCGTCGGTGCCGTAGAAATCCTTGGGAGTGCCCTGGCCTACGATGCGCGAGAAACCGGTGCCAATGGCGTCAATGAATACCAGATCGCTCTTGTCCAGCAGCGTGTATTGATTTTGCACCAGATCGTAGGGCGGCGGCGGAGTAACTTTGGCATCGCTGGTCACCACGCGCACCGGGCCGAAACTCCCCATGTGCAGCCAGATGCTGGAAGAACCCGGCCCGCCGTTGAACAGGAAGGTGAGCGGCCGGCGGTTCAAATCCGCGCCGTCCCTGGTGTAGGCCACATAGAAAAAACTGCCGATGGGTTTGCCTGCGTCGTTGTCTACGAGCAGCGTACCTGCGGTGGCGGTGTACTTGAGAGTCTGGCCGCTGATGGTGAGGCTGTGTTCGGTGACCGAGCTGGTCTCTTTCGGCACCGGCAGCTCCTGCGTGGCGGGTTGCGCGGGAGCGTCGGCGGCAAACGCCGGCAGGCTGAATACACACAGCAGCAGCGGCAATAAAACAATGGCTTTATGCATAGTGGTTTCCTGTTGACACAAAAACACCCGCGTCGTCGCGGGTGTTCCAGTTTCAGTAATTATTGATTCCCGGTCGTGTCATAGAACTTGGCCAGATCATCCTTGTATTGTTTGAGTACCGGGACGTTCAGATACAGCATGTGGCCGGACGGGTAGTAATAGAACTGGATGTTCTTGTAGATATCCGGCGGCAGGTCCAGTTGATCCAGATCAAACTCGGTCTTGAAGAACGGCGTCGCCAGATCGTAGTAACCATTGGCCGAGAACACCTTCAGGTGCGGGTTCTTGCGCATCGCGTCGCCCAGATTCGCGGCCACGTCCGGCAGCGGCGGCGTGAAAAACGACGGCCGGCCCGGCAGCGCGTGCTTCCAGTCCCAGGGTCCGATGATGTTGTAGCCGGTAACGCGATAGGTCAGGTCGGTTTCGTAGTTGAGTTTGTTCTTGACGTACCAGCTCCACGCGGCTGTGTAAGCCGGGCCGATGCCGGTGTCCGAAGGGTCGTACTCCGGGAACGCCTGGGCGTTGTCGGAGTTGATGCCCTCGTAGCGCGCGTCATAGCGGCCGAGGATGCGATCTTCGCCGCGCAACAGCTCGGCACGGAATTGCGTGGGCGAGACTTTGAGATTGGTGTTTTTCAGGAACTGCGCGCTCAGGCCGGTGTACTGCTGAAGTTTGGCAAGCACGTCGTCATATTGTGACTGCGGCAGCTTGGAGCCCTGGAACAGCGCGTCGGCGTACTCACTGCGCGCGAAGGATCGCACCTGCTCCAGGAATGGCGCCAACTCGGCCGGCTTGTTCGGCAGCTTGTTGTGATACCAGGCAATCGCGGCATAGGACGGCAGGAAAGTAATGTATTCGAGATCGGTGCCTGGCATGGTGTCGCCGTAATTCAGAATGGTGGATTGCAGGACCACGCCGTTCAGCGCCACGCCGTTCTGTTGCAGCCAGTCGGCAAGATTCGCCGAGCGCGTGGTGCCGTAGGATTCACCAAGCAGATATTTGGGCGAGTTCCAGCGATTGTTCGCAGTAATGTAACGTTGGATGAACTGACCGAAACTGGCCACGTCCTGGTCCACGCCCCAGAAATCCTTGCCCGTGCCCTTGCCGGCCAAGCGGCTGTAGCCGCTGCCAACCATGTCAATGAACACCAAGTCGGACTTGTCGAGCAGCGAGTACTGGTTGGGCACGATGTCATAGGGCGGCGGCGGTGTGGCTTGCGCGTCGCTCACGACCACGCGTACCGGTCCGAATGCTCCCATTTCCAGCCAGATCGAAGAGGAACCCGGACCGCCGTTGTATATGAAGGTCAGTGGCCGGCGTGTGGCGTTGGCACCATCCTTGGT
>JBOIAZ010000139.1:0-2981 GCA_050739175.1 Gammaproteobacteria bacterium | reverse complement strand
ACCGCCGAAGATGTGCTTTTCCTCAAACGCTACGGCATCCTGCGCGCGGATGTGCGCTGCGACGCTGGTGCGCTGATTTTGCCGGATGGCACACGCCTCAAACCGGACCTGGCGAATCGTGACGACTTTTCCCGCATCATCCAGCATGTCCTGGGCACGCGGCTGGCCGGCGGCGTGCTGCTGCACGGCGCGTTCTTTCTCGGCTCCAACTGGTTCTATGAGGAGTTGCGCCAGATGCCGGAACCCGAACGCCGGCTGTTCAGCATGACCGCGGTGTCCAAGGTCAATGAGATCTTCAGCGACGTGGATCTCGAGCAGAGCCAGCACCGGCATTCGCGTTTTCTCAACACCTGCATGAAGATGACGCTGCTCGGCGCCGCGGCTTCCGATACGCTCGCCGGCGGCCAAGTGGTCTCGGGCGTCGGCGGCCAGTACAACTTCGTGGCCATGGCGCACGCCCTGAAGGAAGGCCGCTCCGTGCTGATGCTGAAAAGCACGCGTGCCGAGCACGGCCGGCTGGTGTCGAATCTGGTATGGGACTACGCGCAATGCACCATCCCGCGGCATCTGCGCGACATCGTGATCACCGAGTACGGCATCGCCGAGCTGCGCGGCAAACAGGATTGGGAAGTCGTCGCCACACTGCTCAACATCTGCGACTCGCGCTTCCAGGAAGCGCTGCTCGCCCAAGCCAAGTGCGCCGGCAAACTCATGGCGGACTATCGGATTCCCGAAACCTTCCGGCACAACACGCCGGAAGAACTCCACGCCGGTCTCAAGCCGTTCCGCGCGGCCGGCCTGTTCCCGCAATTCCCCTTTGGCAGCGACTTCACAAAGGAGGAATTGGTGCTCGGCAAGGCGCTACTCGACCTCAAGCGCCGCACCGCCACCTGGCCGGGGCGCCTGGCCGCACTCGCGGCGGCGCTCGGCTCCACAAGCGGCAAAGCCGCCTGCCGTCCCTATCTGCAACGCATGGGCCTGGACAAACCCGCCGGCGTGCGCCAGCGGTTGATGGCCAATTTGCTGACCGCCGCTCTGGCGCGCGACCTGACAAGTCAGGCCGAATCCGGGTGAAAATGCCGTTTCTGATTAACCGATCGCCCCATTGGAGACTGTCATGAAAACTCCCGCTGCCCTGCTGCTGAGTGTGTTCCTGATCATGGTGTGCGCCGCGCCGGCATTCGCGTCCGCGCCGGAAACCACAGCGGCCGGCATCCCGCTGGATGCGCCGTGGAAAGTCAAAATCTACGAACTGGCGCACACGAAATTCCTGCATCCGGCCTGGGGCTGGCAACACTCGGAGCGGGACTATCTGCTGGCGCTCAGGCTCGCCAAGGGCGACGACCTGCACGTGGATAAGGACGTGTTGTTCGCGGCAGCTTTTCTGCACGACATGGCCGCATTCATGCCTTGTGAAGACAAAAAAATGGAACACGGCGAATGCGCTGCGACCCAGGCGCAGAAAATGCTTGAGGGCACGGGCTTTCCGATGCAAAAGCTCGCCGCGGTGCAGCAAGCCGAGCGCGGTCACATGTACTACAGCAATCCCGGCAACGATCCCACCGCCATCGTGCTGCATGACGCCGACTCGCTGGATTTCCTGGGCGACATCGGCGCGGCGCGCATCATTGCACTCACCGGCGCCAAGGCCCCGAGCTTCGCGCCGGCCGTGAAAACCCTGCAAGGTTTTCTGAAAGCCATTCCGCCGCGACTCATCACCAACACTGCCAAACGCATCGGCGCTGAACGCGTGGCCCAACTCAAAGCCTTCCTCGACAACCTGCAACAGGAAACTTTCAACGGTCGCGCGATGTAACGCCGTTTGAACCCCCTCCTTTGAAAAGGAGGGCGGGGGAGGATTTCAAAATCTTCTCGTCGGGAAAATCCCCCTTATTCCCCCTTTTCCAAAGGGGGATAACCGCTTAGGACTGACAAGTCGGTATCGTTAATTAAACTTCCCGGTCGCACCCGTGACGCTGTACTTGCCGGCACCCAGCAGCGCAATCGCCAGGCCGCCCAGGCCGAAGAGCGCTTCAAGCTCGATGACCCAATTGCCGCTGCCCCCCAGATGCCAGACGTTGCCGCCGCGGGTCAGAATCACCGCGACGATAAGATTAATGAAAATCAGCAAGCCGCCGATGCGCGTAAAGAAACCGAAAATCACCAGCAGCGGCCCCAGCACTTCACCCAGATACACGCCGTAGGCTGTGAATGCCGGCCAATGGTTGGCCGTAACTATCTCGAGAATCTCATGCGGCCCGGCGAAAATCTTGTGCGCGCCGTGCAGGATCAGCAATACGCCGACCGTGAGGCGCAGCAACAGCTTGCCCAGATCATCGGTTTTCCAGTTCATGACATTCTCCTGTTGGCAAATCTATCCGGTGGCCAATCAGTCCACAGCGAAGCAATGCCCATTCGGGCCATCGCGGACAGGTTCACAGTTTATACCCGCACGAACATCGAATACTGGAAATGCTGGGTCCTGCCGGCGGGTGTTAAGTGGGCTTCTTCGCGTCGCTCTCTGAGGTCGAACCGGGGACCGAGTTCGACAGACAGCGTATCCGGCGAATAGCGCTGCACCGGCAGACCGCTGCAACTCTCCGGCCCCTCCAGCGAGAAACTCGCAATGATGGCGGTGCCGCCGGGAAGCAACGCCGTTTCGAGGTTCTTCCGGTAAGCGGCACGTTCGGCCGCATCGGTCAGAAAATGCAATACCGCGCGGTCGTGCCACAGACGATACTTTCGCTGCGGCCGCCACTTGGTGATGTCCGTAGCGATCCAATGCACCCGCGCAGCCGCATCGCCTAGTCGAGCACGGTCCTTGTCCAATGCGATTTCCGAGATATCCAGCACACTCACGTCGGCAAAACCTTCGGCCAACAGCGCGTCCACGAGCCGCGAAGCACCGCCGCCCACGTCAATCAAAGCGTCGGTTTTACGCACGCCGGCAGTGCGAATCAATTCCAGGGAAATCTCCGGTC
>JBOIAZ010000138.1:0-12167 GCA_050739175.1 Gammaproteobacteria bacterium | reverse complement strand
TGCAGATCGGCAGCAATCTCACCCGCGGGCTGGGCGCCGGTTCCAATCCGGAAACCGGCAAACAAGCCGCGCTCGAGGACCGCGACCGCCTGGAAGAGGTGCTGCGCGGCAGCGACATGGTGTTCATCACCGCCGGCATGGGCGGAGGCACCGGCACCGGCGCCGCGCCGGTGGTGGCGCAAGTGGCCAAGGAACTGGACGTGCTGGTGGTGGCGGTGGTGACCAAGCCATTCCCGCACGAAGGCAGCAAACGCATGAAAGTGGCGGAACAGGGATTGACCGAGCTCGCGCAATACGTGGATTCACTGATCGTGATCCCCAACGAAAAGCTTTCAGCGGTGTTGGGACGCGACGTGCCCGTGCTGCAGGCGTTTCAGTCGGCCAACGAGGTGCTGCATGGCGCAGTGCGCGGCATTGCCGACATCATCACGCGGCCGGGACTCATGAATCTGGATTTTGCGGACGTGCGTACGGTGATGGCGGAAATGGGCACCGCGATGATGGGCACCGGTCACGCGAGCGGCGAAGGCCGCGCGCGTCGCGCTACCGAGGCGGCGGTCACCAGCCCGCTGCTGGAAAACATCAACCTGCAGGGGGCGCGCGGCATCCTGGTCAACATTACCGCGGGCATGGACCTGACCATGGGTGAATACGAGGAAGTCATGGACATCGCCCACGGTTACGCGGTCGAGGATGCGTCCATCAAGGTCGGTACCGTGCTCGATCCATCCATGAACGACGAAATCCGGGTGACGGTAGTGGCCACCGGCCTGACCCGGCCGCAAATGCAGACGGCTACGGCGGTGAAGCCAGTGCCCGTGGCAGTGCCCGCACCCGAGCTCGTGCCCCTGGCACGCACCGGCACCGATGAACGCCCGGACTGGAAAAAACTCGAACGCCCCGCTTACGCGCGGCAGCGGGACCGGAATGATCATGACCCCCAGAGTCAGGACTACCTCGACATCCCCGCCTTCCTAAGGCGACAGGCGGACTGAAAAAACCGGATGTAAGGTCATGAAATCCTTGAGGCTGGAGTCAGCGCTGTGATACCTTACACGCTCGTTCACCATCAGGCGCGCGCGGAGGGTAGCCCGTGGCGAACCGCAGTGCTTGGCACAGACTACAAGCGGGCTCCCGTCAACCGGGAGCGGACGGGCACGCGATTCCTGACAGGGCAGATTGCACGACCGCATGCTGAAACAGCGCACGCTCAAGAATTCGATCCGCGCCACCGGCGTGGGACTGCACACCGGCGAAAAGGTTTACATGACCCTGCGCCCGGCGGCACCCAACACCGGAGTGCTGTTTCGCCGCGTGGATCTGGAACAACCCGTCGAGATCCGCGCTAACGCCGAACACGTCGGCGACACCATGCTGGGCACCACGTTGGTGGATGGCGAGGTGCGCGTTTCCACCGTCGAACACCTGTTGTCCGCCTTTGCCGGCCTGGGCATTGATAACGCCTATGTGGACCTGAGCGCCGCGGAAGTGCCGATCATGGATGGCAGCGCCGGGCCGTTCGTATTCCTGCTGCAGTCCGCCGGCATCGAAGAGCAGAATGCCCACAAGCGCTTCATCCGCATCCGCGACACCGTGGAAGTGCGCGACGGCGACAAATGGGCACGCTTTGAACGCTTCGACGGATTCAAGGTCAGCTTCCAGATCGATTTCGATCACCCGATCTTCAAGAAGCACACGCAGAGCGCGAGCGTGGATTTCTCCACCACCTCCTTCGTCAAGGAAGTGAGCCGTGCGCGCACCTTCGGATTCATGCGCGACATTGAAATGCTGCGCCAGAAACACCTGACGCTGGGCGCCTCGCTGGATAACGCCATTGCGCTGGACGATTACCGCATCCTCAACGAGGACGGATTGCGCTACGAGGACGAATTCGTCAAACACAAGATTCTGGATTCCATTGGGGATCTGTATCTGCTCGGCCACAGCCTGATCGGGGCGTTCAGTGCTTACAAGTCCGGTCACGGTCTCAACAACACTCTGCTGCGCGCACTGCTCGCGCAGCAGACGGCTTGGGAAGAAGTCACATTTGATGACGCGGCCGCCGCGCCGATTTCCTACATGACACCGGTACACGCGCTCTAGGCATACGCGACTGCGGCGGTTGGTGGAGACTATGGCCGCGGACTGCGGCGGCGCGCAAGATTGCGGAGCGAACGGCTGAGAGGTCCATCCTCCAGTGCCGCGGCGGTGCTCTGCAGCATGGCGCGGACTGATTCGGGCAAGGAACGGGACACGCGTTTGGGAGCGGGTGGCGTCCCCGCCGGGGGCAGGATCCGCGCCTGCAGATGTTTGCAGGGCAGCCGCCGGGCTGCGAGTTGCGAAAGAAGCTGGCGTTGCTGGTAGCGGAGCAGCATGGCATTGGCCGCGTTGTCCATGTAGATGATCAGCGTATCGGCCTGCTGCTCGACTCCCAGACAATGGCCGCGCAGGGAATCGGGCAGCAAGCGGCACACCGTGGCGTGCAGTTGCTGCAGTTCACGGGCGGTTGCCGCCAATTGTCTTAATTCGGCGTTGCCGCTGAGCAATGCCTTGAGTGACTGGGATTTCGGTTGCATCGTGTTACAGGTTACGCGGAAATTGGGCACATGAGCCAGATTTTATTTCTAAAACACGGTCGACTGCGCCAGTTTGATCTGACGCGGCCTGCCTGGCTTGCGGGTACTGCGTTTGCCGGCGTGCTGGGGGCGGCCGTGCTGTTCCTTGCCGGCTATTTCACTTCCAGCTGGCTGGCCAGGCCTTCCAGCCATGTTCAGGCATTGCAGGCACAGTTCAATACCCAGGCGCGCGAGGTGGCGAACGCCAAGCAGGTCGCGCAAGTGAATATCGACACCCTGTCCGCCAAGGTTGGCGCACTGCAGGCGCACATCACCCGGCTGGACGCCCTCGGGCAGCTGCTTACACGCATGGCGGGGTTGAAACACGGCGAGTTCAATTTCAGTGCCCCGCCCGCGGAAGGCGGTCCCGAAATCAGCGCTCCGCTGCAGCACGTCGGGCTGCCGGATTTCCTCGACGACCTCGACCAGCTTTCGGCCCGGATCAACAGCCGCGAACAGCAGCTCACGGTGCTGGAAGGCCTGCTGATGCATCGGGCGGTGCAGCTGCAGGCGCGACCTTCCGGTCCGCCGGTGGTGGAAGGGTATGAAAGTTCGCCGTTCGGCATGCGCATCGACCCGTTCACCGGCGAGCTGTCATTTCACCCGGGCATTGATTTTGCCGGTCCGGAAGGCGAGCCCGTCAAAGCGGTGGCCGCCGGTGTAGTGACCTGGGCCGGCCCGCGAGCGGGTTACGGTGACATGGTGGAAATTGATCACGGCAACGGCTACTCCACGCTCTATGGCCATAGTGAAAAGTTGCTGGTGCATGTAGGTGAAGTGGTGAAAAAGGGACAGGAAATCGCCTTGCTGGGCTCTACCGGCCGTTCCACCGGTCCCCACGTCCATTTTGAAGTCCTATACAATGGCAAGCCGGTCAATCCGGCCCAGTTTGTGAACAGTGTGGGGCAGCTGCGGGTCGCCGCGGTGCCGCACAGCTTCGACTGAAGCAGCGCGCCGCATTGCGGCTTTCCGGCTGCCCTGTTCCCGCTGCCGGCCGAGCCTGACCCGGTCCGGCGGCCAAATCCCCAGCAACCGCCTTGAATTTACGCCCGTGCGCCTATATGGCAGGCGGGTTTGCGGGCCACAGCCCGCCATGACACTTTCGGCGGGTGGCTCCCAGTACGCATGGCAAACAATTTACTCAAGCAGATTTTCGGCAGCCGCAACCAGCGGCTGCTGCGCAGTACGGGCCACGTCGTGGCGCGCATCAATGCCATGGAAGCACAGTTGCAGGCGCTTTCCGAAGAGGCGCTCAAGGCCAAGACCGCGGAATTCCGCCAGCGCCACGCCGATGGCGAGGCGCTTGACGATCTGCTGCCGGAAGCCTTCGCGGCGGTGCGCGAGGCCGCGCACCGCACGCTCGGCATGCGGCATTTCGACGTGCAGTTGATCGGCGGCATGGTGCTGCATCGCGGCAAGATCGCCGAGATGCGCACCGGTGAGGGCAAGACCCTGGTGGCGACACTTGCGGTGTATCTCAACGCCATCGCCGACCGTGGCGTGCACGTGGTCACGGTAAACGATTACCTGGCACAGCGCGATGCCGATTGGATGCGCCCGGTGTACGCGGCACTCGGCATGCACGTGGGAGTCATCCTGGTGGGCCAGGATGCGGAGACCAAACGTGCCGCCTACGGCGCGGATATCACCTACGGCACCAATAATGAATTCGGCTTTGATTATCTGCGCGACAACATGGCCTTCCGTCTCGAGGACAAGGTGCAACGCGAGTTGCATTACGCCATCGTGGACGAAGTGGACTCCATCCTGATTGACGAGGCGCGCACGCCGCTGATCATCTCCGGGGCGGTGGACGACAACACGGAACTGTATCGCAAGGTCAACGTGCTGGTGCCGCGACTCATCAGGCAGGAAGAAGAGGAGGGGCCGGGTGATTTCAGCGTGGACGAGAAGCAGAAGCAGGTGTATCTCACCGAGGCCGGCCACGAGAGGATCGAGGACCTGCTGATCAAGGCCGGACTGCTCAAGGAAAACGATTCGCTCTACGACGCCTCCAACATCATGCTCATGCACCAGATCAACGCGGCGCTGCGCGCGCACGCCTTGTATCGCCGCGAGGTGGATTACATCGTCAAGGACGGCGAGGTGGTGATCGTGGATGAGTTCACCGGCCGCACCATGCCGGGGCGGCGTTGGTCCGAGGGCCTGCATCAGGCCATCGAGGCCAAGGAGGGCGTCAAGATCCAGGCCGAGAACCAGACACTCGCCTCGATCACCTTCCAGAATTATTTCCGCCTCTACAAGAAACTCGCAGGCATGACCGGCACCGCGGACACCGAGGCGGCCGAGTTCCACGAAATTTACGGCCTGGAAGTGGTGGTGGTTCCCACCAACAAGCCCATGATCCGCGCGGACCGGCCGGATCACGTGTACCTGAGCGTCAAGGGCAAATTCCAGGCTGTGATCGACGAAATCCGCGAGGCCTACGGCCGCGGCCAGCCGGTGCTGGTGGGCACCGCCTCCATCGAAAACTCTGAAGTGCTCTCGGCGCTGATCAAAAAGGAGGAAATCCCGCATGAGGTACTGAACGCCAAACAGCACGAGCGCGAGGCCCACATCATTACCCAGGCCGGGCGCCCCGGCACCGTCACCATTGCCACCAACATGGCCGGCCGCGGCACGGATATCGTGCTGGGCGGCAGCCTGGATGCGGAACTCAAGGCGCTGCCGCCGGAAGCCGGCGAGGCGGAGCGTGAGCGCGTGCGCGCCGAGTGGCAGCAGCGCCACGACGCGGTGGTCGCAGCCGGCGGCCTGCACATCGTCGGCAGCGAACGCCACGAGTCGCGGCGCATCGACAACCAGTTGCGCGGCCGCTCCGGCCGTCAGGGCGATCCCGGCTCGAGCCGTTTCTTCCTGTCGCTGGAAGATAACCTGATGCGCATCTTCGCCGGCGACCGCGTCAAGAGCATCATGCAGCGCTTTGGCGTCAAGGGTGACGAGGCCATTGAACACCCCTGGGTTACGCGCGCCATCGAAAGCGCGCAGCGCAAGGTCGAGGCCCACAACTTCGACATCCGCAAGGAGCTGCTGGAATACGACGACGTGGCCAACGACCAGCGCAAGGTGATCTACGAGCAACGCAATGAACTGCTGAGCGCGGCCGACATATCCGGCACCATCAGCAACATTTCCGGCGACGTGATCAACGGCGTCATCAGCGAGCACATTCCACCGCAGAGCGTGGAAGAGCAATGGGACATCCCTAGGCTGCAGGAGCACCTGGAGCGCGATTTCGGCCAGAAGCTCGACATCCGGGGCTGGCTCGCGAGCGACGACAGCCTGCACGAAGAATCCCTGCGCCAGAAAATCGTGGACGCATTCCTGGCGTCCTACAGGGCCAAGGAGCAGCAGACCGGCGCGGAAGTCATGCGCCAGTTCGAGAAAGCCGTGCTCCTGCAGGTGCTCGACAACCTGTGGCGTGAACACCTCGCCAACATGGATTATCTGCGCGCCGGCATCCACCTGCGGGGATTCGCGCAGGTGAACCCCAAGCAGGAATACAAGCGCGAAGCCTTTATCATGTTTTCCGACCTGCTGGACCGGCTCAAAAACGACGTGGTCAGCATTCTTGCCAAGGTGCAGGTGCGCACGCAGGAGGACGTGGTCGCGGTCGAGGAGCAGCGCCGGCGCGCGCGCGCCATGCAATTCCAGCATGCCGAGGCGCAAAGCGCCGTGGGTGGCGGCGAGAGTCAGCCGCCAGCCCAGGCGGCGCCCGCGCCGGTCACGACTTTCGTGCGCGAAGGACGCAAGGTCGGCCGCAACGAACCCTGTCCCTGCGGATCAGGGCTGAAGTACAAGCAATGTCACGGCCGCTTGAGCTGAGCGCAGAATTTCCAAATCCATGCACCAGGGCAATCCGCCCACACTTGCCGTAGTCGCCGCGGTGCTCAAGGACGGGCAGGGCCGGGTGTTGGTCAACCAGCGGCCGGCAGGCAAACCCTGGGCCGGATATTGGGAGTTCCCGGGCGGGAAAATCGAAGCCGGCGAGACGCCGCGGGCGGCGCTGGAGCGTGAACTGCGGGAGGAGCTGGGGCTCACGGTGCATGCGGCTCAGGCGTGGCTGCAGTTGAGTCACGATTACCCCGAGCGGCGGGTTGAGCTGGAGGTCTGGCGGGTGCGGCGGTACAGCGGCGCAGCCCAGGCGCAGGAGGGTCAGGCTTTCGCGTGGGTGCGGCCCGAGGCACTCGGCGGACTGAAATTGTTGCCGGCCGATGCCCCGATCATCAAGGCGCTGCGGTTGCCGCCGCAAATGCTGGTCACGCCCGCGCCCGGTGCCGACCGGGAGAAGTTTCTCCGCCAGCTTGGTGATGTCCTGCGACACGGCATGGAATTCGTGCAATTGCGCGCGCCCGCATTGGCGCGGGCAAGCTATGCCGGCCTGGCGCGCGAAGTTATCAGCCTCTGCCGCGAGCAGGGCGCGCGCGTGGTGCTGAATGCAGATCCGGAGCAAGCGCGCGAGCTGGATGCGGACGGCGCGCACCTGAGCGGTGTGCGCCTGGCGCAGACAAAACACCGGCTGATTCCGCGGGAATTCCTGTGCGGCGCATCCTGTCACGATGAGGCGCAAATTCACCGGGCGCAGGAGCTTGGCCTGGATTACGTGATTCTGGGCCCGGTTTTGCGTACACCGAGCCATCCGCAGGCCAAACCACTCGGGTGGGAGGGCTTCAAATCCCTCGTTGCCCTAAGTGAATTGCCGGTGTATGCAATCGGCGGCATGCGCGCGGAAGCCTTGGTGAAAGTCCGCGAGCAGGGTGGATATGGGGTGGCGGGAATCAGCGGTTTCTGGCGCGGTTAATCTGCCGATTCTTCTTCGCGTACCGGCGCGGCATCGCCCGGGATCGCATGTTTTTCCGCCAACCAGCCGCCGAGATCGATGAGACGACAGCGTTCGCTGCAAAAGGGCTTGCACGCCGATGACGCATCCCAGCTGACGGGTTTCCCGCAGTGCGGGCAGGCGATGACCGATGCGGGTGTGGCGTGCGGGTCGGCCGGCATCACAGCTGGCAGCACACCAGTTTGAAGCTGATGTCGGATTTGACCAGCTGTGCGCGTCCGCCGGCTTCCTGGCGCTCCAGAAAATGGATGGTGATGCGCTGGCGCCCGGCGCTGATTTCCGGGAACACACTGCTGGTGGCCGGCACCATGACACGCACCAGCGGACAGGAAGCTGCGTCCAGGACGCGCATGAACATGCCCTGTTCAGCCACCTCGCGCGTGGGCATGGCGCTTTCGCGGCTGAGCGCCAGCAGCAGGCTGATAGTGTCGCGCAGCGGGCGGATTTCCTCCAGCCAGGCCTGCATGTCGGGATTGCGCCTGACGTGCGGCTGGCTGAGCCAGGCGTGATACACGGGCAAGTCGAACTGGCAGGTACCACCCGGAATCGCCATGCGGTTGCGAATAGTGCTGAGAAACTCGTTGTCCTTGAGCATCTGACCAAGCGGCCGGCCGTCGCCGTTCATGGCCTTGCGCAGGGTCTCGAGTTCAGCCAGCACCGACTGCAGACGCGCGGTGTCCACCTCGGGGCTGCCGGCCAGCCGGTTCAGAAAATACAGGCAGCGCTCGAGCTCCTTGAGCACCTCGGTACGCACGTCGCCGCGGGTGAGCAGTGCGCCGATCTCCAGAATGGCGGCGACGGCTGCGCGGCTGTCCCAGGGTGAGGTAAGCCGCAGGTGATGCTCGCATTGCTCGAACAGGAATTCCAGGCGCAGGAAGGTGCGGATGCGCTCGGTCAGCGGCTGCTCGTACACCAGCCATTCGGCCGGCAAAAGCTCTGCAACCGGGTCCTGCTCGGCGTTCAACATTTCAGATGCCAGTACCGCTCATAGGTGGCCGCGCCGCCCGCCGGGACTCTGTCCGCGGGCCGGCAATATCCATGTACAGCTGGTGCAGTTCAGCCACGCCCGTGATCAGCTCGTGCAGCGTGCCCGTGTTGATGAGAATATCATCTCCCGCCGCCAGCCGCAGCGTGCGGGACGCCTGGGTTGCCAATATGGCTCGTGCTGCAGCCTCACTTCCTCCATCACGTGACATAAGCCGCGAAAGCTGCAGGGACTCGGGGCAGTCCACAACCAGCACGCGATCCACGAGCGCGCGCGCGGCGGGCGCTTCGATGAGCAGTGGAATCACGGCCACCGCGTATGGCGCCTGGCAATCCTCAAGGGCAACTTGCATCTGCTGGATTATCAGCGGGTGCAGAACCGCTTGCACGCGCGCGCGCAAGTCCGCATCCGCAAACAGTTGCCGGCGCAATGCAACCCGCTGCAGCTGGCCGTGCCGGTCCAGTATCTGCGCGCCGAGCACTGCGACCAGTTGTTCCAGGCCCGATGCACCGGGGGCCGTCAGCTCCCTGGCTATGGCGTCCGCATCCACTACCGGCACACCAAGCCGGGCAAAGGCGGCGGCGGCCTCGGATTTGCCGCTGGCGATTCCGCCGGTCAGGCCTACTCTGAGCATGCCGTCAGGCCATGCCCGAGAGTGAGAAATAAGCGCGCATGATTTCGGGGCCCCACACCAACGCAATCCAGCCGGCCACCGTCAGATAGGGCCCGAAGGGAATCGGCTTGCCACGCTGGCTGCGGCGCGCGGCAATCAAGCCTATGCCGACGATCGCACCCGAAGCCGCAGCGATCAGAATGATCAGCGGCAGGCGTTGCCAACCCAGCCAGGCACCAAGCAACGCATAGAGTTTGAAATCCCCGTGACCCATGCCTTCTTTGCCGGTGACGACTTTGAATACCTGATAGACACACCACAAGCTGAGATATCCGGCGAGCGCGCCGATGACTGCTGACCGCAAGTCGGTGAACGTGTGACCGAGGTTGAATATCAGCCCCAGCCACAGGAACGGCAGGGTAATCCTGTCGGGCAGCAGTTGCGTGTCGAGATCAATGACGGCAAGCGCCAGCAGCGCCCAGGTCAGCAGCAAGGCCCCGCCGGCCGCCCAAGTGAAGCCGAAATGCCAGGCCAGCCAGCCGGACAGTAGCCCCGAGATCAGCTCGACGGTCGGATAACGCGGAGCAATGCGCGCGGTGCAATTTCGGCAGCGGCCGCGCAGCAACAGGTAACTGAGCAGCGGGATGTTGTCCAGTGCCTGGATCAGGTGGCCGCAATGCGGGCAGCGCGAGCGCGGTACCACCAGATTATAGGGCTCACCCGCGGCGGCCGTGGTGCCGTTCAGTTCCGCACAATGCTCGCGCCATTCACGCTCCAGCATGATCGGCAGGCGGTGAATCACGACATTCAGGAAGCTGCCGATGACTAACCCGAGACAGACCGCCACCACCACCCAGAACCAGAGTGTGGTCTGGAAAAACTCTATCACCCACATGCGGTCAGCCCTTGTGAACGGGGGCGCCTGCCGCGCCCCCGTTTGGCGAGAACGATAATCAGAACGCGTTGCCGAGATTGAAGATCGGCAGGTACATGGCCACCACCAATCCGCCCACCAGGATACCGAGGATTACCATGATCATCGGTTCCATGAGGCTCGACATGGCGTCCACGGCGTTGTCCACTTCCTCTTCATAGAAATCCGCGACCTTGGAGGCCATGGTATCAATCGAGCCGGCTTCCTCGCCGATGGCAATCATCTGCACCACGGTATGCGGGAAGATACCGCTCTGCGCCATGGCCAGATTCAGCTGCTGGCCGGTGGACACCTGGTCACGGATCTTGAGCGTGGCCTTTTCGTAAATGATATTGCCGGTGGCGCCGGCCACCGAGCCCAGGGCTTCCACCAGGTTCACGCCCGCGGCAAACATGGTCGACAGGGTGCGCGTGAAGCGCGCGATACAGGCCTTGTTGAGCACCATGCCGAAAATCGGCAATTTCAGGATGATCCGGTCCACCGCTTCGCGAAAGCGCGCCGAACGTTTGTGCACCATGACAAAGCCGACGATGATGGCGATGATTACCAGCAGATAGAGCCAACCTTCGTGGCGCACGGATTTCGACAGGTTAATCACGAACTGGGTGAAGGCCGGCAAGCTGGCGCCGGCGCCCTGGAACAGGGACTGGAACTCGGGAATCACGAAAATCAGCAGGATCGCGGTCACGATGAAGGCTACGACCAGCACCGCGATGGGGTAGAACATGGCTTTCTTGATCTTCTTTTTGATGGCCTCGGTCTTTTCCTTGTAAATGGCGATGCGGTCCAGCAGGGTTTCGAGCGTGCCGGATTGCTCGCCCGCGCGCACCAGGTTGGTGTACAGGTGGTCGAAATACAAGGGCTCCTTACCGAGCGAATCCGCGAGGTTATTGCCGGATTCCACGTCCGACTTGATGCCGAGCACCATGTCGCGCATGCGCGGGTTGGTATGGCCGCGGCCGATGATGTCAATGGCCTGCACCAGCGGCACGCCGGCGCTCATCATGGTGGCCAGCTGGCGCGTGAAGAACGAGATGTCGCCGGACGTGATTCTCTTGCCACGCCCCAACGCCGACAAAAAACTTTCCTTGCGGATGCGCACCGGCACGATGCCCTGGCGGCGCAGATCCGCCTTGACTGCGGATTCGCTCGAGGCCGTGGCCTTGCCTTTGATGCGTGCACCTTTCTTGTCGGTGCCTTCCCAGAAATAGTTGGATGGTTTGACAGCTGCAATGGCCATGATGTTTGACTCTCCGGTGCGCTATTCCACGGTGACCCGATTCAGTTCCTTGAGGCTGGTGATGCCAGTCATAACCTTGTGCAGACCCGCCCGGCGCAAGTTCCAGATGCCTTCCTTATGGGCCTGGTCCGCAATCTGCGTGGCGTTGCTGCCCTCGGACAGTATCAGGCGCCGCAGTGCATCCGAAATGGGCATCACTTGGTAGATGCCGGTGCGTCCGCGGTAGCCTTCTACACATTGCTCGCAACCCACCGCATCGAATACCTTGATTCCGGCTTTGACTTCGGCTTCCGAAAAGCCTTCACGCAACAGGTCCTCGGTCGAGAGCTTCTGCGCTTGTTTGCAATGCGGGCAGAGCTTGCGCGCCAGACGCTGAGCAATAATCAGGTGCACGGAGGTCGCGATGGCATAACGTGGAACTCCGAGTTCCACAAGGCGCGTCAGTGTCTTGGGCGCATCGTTGGTGTGCAGCGTCGACAGCACCAGGTGTCCTGTCTGCGCCGCGGTGACCGCGATCTTGGCGGTCTCCTCGTCGCGGATTTCGCCCACCAGAATCACATCCGGGTCCTGGCGCAGGAAGGCGCGCAGGGCGTTGGCGAACGTGAGGTCCACCTTGGTGTGGATGTTCACCTGATTGATGCCCGGGATCTGGATCTCCACCGGATCCTCGACGGTGCAGATGTTGCGGTCCGGGGTATTCAATATGTTGATGCCGGTGTAAAGCGATACGGTCTTGCCGCTACCGGTCGGGCCGGTAACCAGAATCATGCCGTAAGGATGCTCGAGTGCGCTCAGGTACTGTTCTTTCTGAAAGTCCTCATAGCCCAGGGCGTCAATGCCGAGTTTGGTGCTCGAGGAGTCGAGGATGCGCAGTACCACCTTCTCACCCCACAGCGTGGGGCAGGTGTTCACGCGGAAATCA
>JBOIAZ010000137.1:0-3085 GCA_050739175.1 Gammaproteobacteria bacterium | reverse complement strand
CACGCGTGGTGGAATCCGGCACCGACCGTGCGCTGATCGAAGGCGAACTGCATGCCGGCGGCAAGATCTGTGCCACCTGCCGCGGCACCTTCGTGGCAGTCGAACCAGGCCACCCCGCGTATCATCGTTGGTGAATCCGCGGGCGAGCGCTCAGAAACCGCAAGCCGCCATGTTTTCCGGGGGATCTCGCATGCGACAGTCACTGCTCTTGGTTTGTGCCTGCATGGCTCTCGCAGCATTGACGGCGCAGCCGGCAGCGGCGCAGGCCAATCCACAGGACCTTGTGCGCTGGCAGCGGGAAGCGCGCGCGGTAACAATCTTTCGTGACAACTGGGGCATTCCGCACGTATACGGCAAGACCAATGCGGACGCGGTGTTCGGCATGGAATACGCGCAAGCCGAAGACGATTTCAACCGCGTGGAGATGAACTACGTCGAGGCGCTCGGCTGGCGCGCCAAGACTGAAGGCAAATCGGCGATCTACCAGGATTTGCGCCGGCAGTTGTTCATGGATCCGATGGCCCTGAAAGCCGAATACAGGCAATGTCCCGAATGGCTGCAACAATTAATGCGGGCGGCGGCGGACGGTCTGAATTTCTACCTCTATGCCCATCCCCAGGTGCGCCCCAAGGTCATCACACATTTCGAACCCTGGATGGAGCTGGCCTTCAGCGAGGGCAGCATCGGTGGAGACATCGAACAGGGAGTGAAGGTTTCGGCGCTCGCGGACTTCTACGGCCATAACACGGCGCAGCCGCTTCCGAAAGTGGCCTGGACCGCGCCCAGGTTTCATCCCAGCGGCTCAAACGGCATTGCGATCGCGCCCGCGATCACGCTCGATCATCATGCGTTGCTGCTGATTAATCCGCACGTCACGTTCTATTTTCGGGTTGAATTGCAGATGGTGAGTGAGCAGGGGCTGGATGCCTACGGCGCCGTCACCTGGGGCCAGTTCTTCATTTATCAGGGCTTTAACGCGTACGACGGCTGGATGCACACTTCGAGCGGCATCCTCAACATCTCCCATTTCCTCGAGATCATGACCGGACAAAACGGCCACTATTTCTACAGGTACGGCCATCGGTGGTTGCCGATAAAGACGCGCGCTGTCACCATTGATTACAAGACGGCGGAGGGCATGGCGCACCGCACTTTCACGACGTATTACACCCAGCACGGGCCGGTGATTGGCCGGGTGGGGGACAAATGGCTGACGGTGAATCTGATGCAGCGCCACATCCAGGCGCTGATCCAGGATTGGGAACGCATGACCACTACGGGTTACGCGTCGTTCCGTAAAACCATGCAGTTGCATACGAATTCGTCAAACAACACGGTGTTTGCTGACCGCCAGGGCAACATCGCTTATTGGGACTCCGACTGGATTCCGCAGCGCAGCAACAAATTCAATTGGGGCGAACCCGTGGACGGCAGTGATCCGGCGACCGCGTTCCACGGCCTGTTGACGCTCGCAGAGACTCCGCATCTGTTGAATCCCGCGACCGGCTGGCTGTACAACTCCAACAACTGGCCGTGGTCCGCGGCAGGCCCGGACAGTCCGAAACCCCGGGATTTCCCGGCTTATGTGGACCGCAGTACGGAAGAAACTCCGCGCGGCTATCATGCGCTGAAACTGCTCACCGGCTCGCAGGATTGGACCATGGCGAAGCTCGCGCGTGCCGCTTATGATGGCTATTTGCCGCCGTTCGCGAAAATGATTCCCATATTGGTCAAAGATTACGACGCGCTGCCGGCCGCCGATCCGCTCAAGGCGAAGCTTGCCGGGCCGATTACCGTGTTGCGGACCTGGAATTACCACTGGGGCATCAATTCGATCGCGACTTCCCTGGCGGTCTTCTGGGGCACGAATCTTTTCAACCAAATGCGTGACAACCCCCAGGCGGCACACATGTGGCCGGCGGACTACGTACAGAAGCTGGCGACGCCCGCACAAGCGTTGCAGGCGCTCGCCGTGGCTGCTGACAAGCTCGAAGCGGATTTTGGAAGCTGGCAGACGCCTTGGGGCGACATTAACCGTTTCCAACGCATCAGCGACACTATTGAACCGCACTTCGACGATTCCAGACACAGCATCCCGGTGCCCTTTACCTCGTCGCTGTGGGGTTCGCTGGCCTCGTTCGGCGCCAAGCTCTACCCGCATACCAGAAAATGGTATGGCAACGATGGCAACAGTTTCGTGTGCATCATCGAGTTCGGACCCAAAGTGCGGGCCTGGGCAATCCGGGTGGGCGGTGAGAGCGGCAACCCCGCCTCAGCGCATTTCACCGACCAGGCCGCCCAATATGTGATGGGCAATCTGCGACCCGTGTATTACTACAAATCCCAGTTGCACGGCCACATCGAACGCCAATACCATCCCGGAAGCTGACGGGCGCTGCCAAGCTGACAGCGCCGCACCGTGGGTCACGCGCCGTGGGATAACCGTGCGCCCAATGCCATAACAAACTTGCAAGAACGGCAAATCCCATCCGGTATCCGTACCCGATGTACCGGAACCCAGTCGAGAGTAGGGCGAAGCGCATTGCAGGTGTGGGCGATGCAGTATTTGCAGCGACCCCGACGGCCGTCGGAATCCTCGGACTGATCCAAGGTGATATCGCTGCGATCCAGCAACCGGTTTCAGAAGGCGTGCCCGCGTGCGCGGCGCTCGCCCATCTTTGGGCCGTCGTTTCCCTGGCATGCGGCATGGGTCTGCTCACACGACGCACGGACGCCACTGGTGCCGGCGTGCTGCTCGTATATCTGCGGTTGCGAGGGCTGGCGTTCCAAGTGCGCCACAGCTTTCGCACGCCTACGGTCGAGGTTTCCTGTGAAAGCTGGCGCGAGAGCGCCGTGATCATGGCCAGCATCTGCGTGGCGTTGGATTCCCGCCGGGGCAGTCCCCGGCTCGCCATGGGCAAGCGTCAGCGCCGGCGCTTTTTATCTGCCAGCAGCTCGTCCATGAATGCGACCGCCCGCCGCAGGTGCGGAATCACAATGGTGCCGCCCACGACCAGCGCTACGCTCATGGCTTCCACGATCTCGTCCTTGCTGCAACCCGATGCGATGCACTGGCCAATGTGGT
>JBOIAZ010000136.1:0-14184 GCA_050739175.1 Gammaproteobacteria bacterium | reverse complement strand
CCCCGAGGACGGCTGCGATTGCCGCAAGCCGCAACCGGGCCTCCTCAAGAAAATTGCCGAACAGCTGCACGTGGATTTGCACGGCGTGCCGGTAATTGGTGATTCGCTGCGTGACATCGAAGCGGCGGAGCGTGTGGGCGCGCGTCCCATCCTGGTACTGACCGGTAGTGGCAAAAAAACTCTGCGCAGTTTGCAGGCACCACGGCGTGTGGAGGTATTTGCCGACCTCGCCGCCGCAGTGGATCAGCTCGTGAGTGAAGTCCAATCATGATCTGGCTGCGTTCGCTGATCTACAACCTGTCTATGGTCAGTACGGCCTTGCTATTCAGCATCCTCATAGCGCTCACCGCCCCTCTGCCTGCCGGCAAACGCTTCGGCCACCGGATCGCGCGGCAATGGGTGGTGTGGCAATTTTTCGTCCTGAAGCATGTCTGTCGGCTGACTTACCGGGCGCAGGGGCTGGAAAACATTCCCCGGGAAAATGCCATCACCTACTGGAAACACCAGTCCACTTGGGAAACCATGGCGCAGATGCTGATTTTCCCCGCGCAGAGCTGGGTGCTGAAACGCGAATTGCTGTGGCTGCCCATTGTCGGCCAGGCGATTTACGCCCTCGAACCGATCGCCATCAATCGCAAGGCGGGTCATTCGGCGGTAAAACAGGTGCTGGAAGTGGGCCAGACGCGACTCAAAACGGGTTTATGGGTGGCGATATTCCCCGAGGGTACCCGCATGCCGCCGGGCACCACGCGCCGTTACGGACTTTCGGGCGCGCTGCTCGCGGCCAAGACCGGCCGGCCTATCGTGCCGGTAGCTCACAACGCCGGCGACTTCTGGAAGCGCAACGCTTTTCTGAAATATCCCGGCACCGTGCAACTACGCATTGGCAAACCCGTGTACGCACTGGGCCGAACGCCGGACGAAGTGAACACCGAAATCCAGAACTGGATCGAAACTCAGATGCGGGAAATCAGCCCCGGTTACCGGGGATTAGTGCTGGGAAAAACAGGATCAGGCAGCTAGTCGCGCTTACACATCCAGGTTGGCGACCTCGAGGGCATTTTTCTCGATGAACTCGCGCCGCGGCTCGACCGCATCGCCCATGAGCGTGGTGAACACGTCGTCCGCACTGCGCGCATCTTCAATCTTGACTTTGAGCAGGCGGCGTGTGGCCGTGTCCATGGTGGTTTCCCAGAGCTGCTCGGGATTCATTTCGCCGAGGCCTTTGTAGCGCTGGATCGCCTGACCGCGCTTGGCCTCATCAATCAGCCAGGCCATTGCCTGTTTGAAGCTCGTGATATCCTGGCGGCGCTCTCCGCGTGTAACGCTGGCGCCGTCTCCGATCAGGCCGTCCAATTGTTGCGCCAGCGCCGCCAGGCTCTTGTATTCGCCAGAAGCAAAGAACTCACGTTGCACGAGCCTGTCGACGGACATGCCATGATAGCTGCGCGTGACCTTCAGGCTCGGCACTTCGCGGCTAGGATCCTGATGCAGCACCACGCGGTAGTGCGCGCCACTGCCGTCGTCGACATTGAGACGCTGTTCAAGCGTCTTGGCCCAGTTGCCCAGCCAAGCGGCATCGCTGAATTTCTCCGGTGACACCACCGGCACGTACACCAGTTTTTCCAGCACGCGTTCGTCATAGCGCCGCGCCCAGCGCCGGATCATGGCCAGCATTTCCATGTATCTGGATGCCAACGCTTCCAGCGCCGAGGCGCCCATTGCTGGCGCCGAAGCATTCACGTGCAATTGCGCGCCTTCGGTCGCCGAGCGCAGCAGTAAACCATTTAATTCTGCGTCGTCTTTCACATACTGTTCGCTCTTGCCGCGCTTCACCTTGTAAAGCGGCGGCTGCGCAATATACACGTGGCCGCGCGCGAACAGCTCCGGCATCTGGCGATAGAAAAAAGTAAGCAGTAGCGTACGGATGTGCGAACCGTCCACATCGGCATCGGTCATGATGATGATGCGGTGATAACGTAACTTTTCGACGTTGAATTCCTCTTTGCCGATGCCGGTGCCGAGAGCGGTAATCAGCGTTCCCACCTCCGCCGACGACAGCATCTTGTCGAAACGTGCCTTTTCCACGTTGAGGATCTTGCCTTTGAGCGGCAGGATAGCCTGATAGCGGCGGTCACGCCCCTGCTTGGCTGAGCCGCCGGCCGAATCGCCTTCCACCAGGAACAGCTCCGATAGGGCTGGATCGCGCTCCTGGCAATCGGCAAGCTTCCCGGGCAAACCGGCGACATCCAGTGCGCCCTTGCGGCGTGTCATTTCGCGCGCTTTACGCGCGGCTTCGCGTGCACGCGCCGCGTCCACGACCTTGCCGACAATGACCTTGGCTTCAGCGGGCTTTTCCAGCAGGAACTCCTGGAACTTCTCCGCCATCAGCGATTCCACCACCGCCTTGACCTCGGAAGACACCAGCTTGTCCTTGGTCTGCGAGGAAAACTTCGGGTCCGGAAGCTTGACCGAGACGATCGCGGTGAGCCCCTCGCGTGCGTCGTCGCCGGTGAGCGCGAGCTTGTCCTTTTTCAGCAGCCCTTCGGCTTCGATATAGTTGTTGATGGTGCGCGTGAGCGCCGCACGAAAGCCGGCGAGGTGGGTTCCGCCGTCACGCTGCGGAATGTTGTTGGTAAAGCAGTACACCGTTTCCTGATAAGAATCGTTCCATTGCAGCGCGATTTCGACCGTAATCCGATCGCGCTCAACCATAAAATGAAACTCGCTCGGATGAATTGCGGTCTTGTTGCGATTGAGGTGCCGCACAAAAGCGCGAATCCCCCCCTGGTACTGGAATATCTCGTGCTTGTCGGTACGTTGATCCTTCAAAAGGATGTGCACCCCGGAATTCAGGAATGACAGCTCCTGCAAGCGTCGCGCCAAGGTTTCATAGTTGAACTGGATATGCGTAAAAACCTTGGAGCTGGGCTTGAATCGGATCTCGGTGCCCGTGCCCTGGGCGTCACCGATGATTCTCAGCGCATAAGCAGGATCACCGTTGCGGTATTCCTGCTCATGCAGTTTTCCATCGCGTTTGACCAACAAATGCAGGTGCTCGGACAAGGCGTTAACCACAGATACACCCACGCCGTGCAGCCCGCCGGCAACCTTGTAGGAATTGTCGTCGAATTTCCCGCCCGCGTGCAGGACCGTCATGATCACTTCGGCAGCGGAACGGTGTTCTTCTTTGTGCATGTCCACGGGGATACCGCGACCATTGTCCACGACGGTGACTGACTCATCCTCATGAATTGTTACGGAAATTTCAGTGCAGTAGCCTGCCAGTGCCTCGTCGATGGAGTTATCGACAACCTCGAACACCATGTGATGGAGACCGGTGCCGTCGTCGGTGTCCCCAATGTACATCCCAGGCCGCTTGCGGACAGCGTCGAGCCCACGTAAGACCTTGATATTATTGGAATCGTAGCGCTTTATATTAGACATAACATTCAGCATAGGCGGGGAAATAATTATACCATCCTGCGACAATCGCCCTGTTTCACGTGAAACACAGCGTCAGCAGTTTCGCCTAAAGCGGGTAGTAATTCTATGGTGGTCATAATCACTTGAGTCCCCACCTCGCTAATCCTCTGCAGCAATCTTCTTAAATGGTCGGAATCAAGTTCCGCTGCCAAATCATCCACGAGAAGTGTGCATGAAAGTCCGCTCGCATGTTGATAGAAATCCGACTGAGCGAGCAAAAAAGCAGCTGCCAGGACCTTTCCTTGCCCACGTGAGATCGCCTCTTGCGCTGGCTTACCGTTCACACGAATAGCAAGGTCAGCACGATGTGGCCCTGCATGTGTGACCCCGAGCAGTCGGTCCTTCTTTGCCCACATTTGCAGGGCCTCCGCCAGCGACATTCCCACTGGCCATCCACGCTGGTGTTCGATGGAGACAGAAACTCCGTTAAGTGACTTTTCCGCAGACTTTAGCGCGTTCGGGCAAAGGTCCTGGAGATACCGTTGCCTGATCTCGCTCAGCTCCTCGCCATGTTTGACCAACTCCATGTCCCAAACGGCGACCTCAGCTTCCGGCCGGCTTGATTTCAACAAAATGTTCCGTTGTCTGAGAGCTTGGCAATAGCTATGCCATATTTGGTAGAAGCGCTGTTCCACGTGAAACGTACCCCAGTCCATAAATTGTCTGCGGTACTTGGGTCCGCCATTAATCAGCTGATTGGCCTGCCCATCAAGAAGCTGGACGGGGAAAACAGCAGCCAGCTGACTTAAGCCTTTAATGGCTTTACCGGCGATTTTTGCATCCAGGAGACCATCCTGTCTGGCGAGACTGATTTCCGTTGGGAAGCGTTGACTGATGGCTCGAGCTGACAATAAGAACCCTGCGCCACCTTGCTGCACGGCAACATCGAGGTGTGCCGTCCGGAAGGATCGGCCTCTACTCAAGAGATAAAGTGCCTCCAGGATACTGGTCTTGCCGGAAGCGTTTTTTCCCTTGATTACATTTAGGTGAGGCGAGAGTTCTAGGTCAACAGCAGCAAAGCAACGAAACCGCCGTATCGACAGGCTTTGAAGGCCCATAATGACCTTTAGTCATAGCCGCATTGGCATGACCACGTAGCGACAGAGTTCATTTCCCGGCGTACTGATGAGACAGCTGTTATTGGCATCGGTGAGCGTAATCTGCACGCGTTCCTGATCCAGTGCTGACAAAGCCTCCAGGAGATACGTTACATTGAACCCAATTTCGAGTTCTCCACCTTGATACTGGATTTCAATCTCGTCTTCGGCTTCTTCCTGCTCGGGATTATGCGCCAGAATCTTCAAGTTTTTGGCCCCAAGCTGTAGACGGACACCCCGGTATTTCTCGTTCGACAGGATCGAGGCACGATGCAGCGCCTCATAAAGTTCAGCGCGGCTTGCATTCAATATCTTGTCACCACCTTTCGGCACTACGCGCTCATATTCCGGGAAACGGCCGTCAATCAGCTTGGATGTGAGTCGAATTCCAGCAATCGTGACCCGAATATGATTAGTACCAAGATCAATTAAAACCTCTTCATCACGTTCGCCCATCAGCCTTTGCAGCTCGAGCACACTCTTCCGCGGGACGATGACCTGCTGCATGCCGTTTCCACCAAACGCGGCTTTCAGGTCACACAAAGCCAGCCTATGCCCATCGGTAGCGACTGCCCGCAACTGCTGCTCACCAACTTCCAGGAGCAGACCATTCAGGTAATAGCGCACATCCTGCTGTGCCATTGAAAACGCCGTCCTGGTCAACAGATCCCGCAGTTTTGCCTGCTCCACACGAAAGCTGCGTTGCGGCTTGATGTCTTCAACGAGAGGAAAATCAGCAGCTGGCAGTGTAGCTAAGCTGAAGCGGCTGCGGCCGGAACGCAATGTTAATTTACCCTTGTCGAGCCCCACTGAGACGTGTACACCCTCCGGGAGCGCCCTGCAAATATCCAGCAACTTACGTGCAGGAACGGTTACTTCGCCCTTTTCCTTGACGTCGACATTAGCGGTGGCAACCAATTCAACTTCTGTATCGGTCGCTGTGACAGTCAAGCCGGTATCCCCAATAGCTAACAAAAGGTTAGCCAAAATTGGCATCGTCTGGCGACGCTCTACAACCCCCGCAACTGCTTGCACCGGCGAAAGAAGCATCTCTCGAAGGGTTTCAAATTTCATTTATTCACCAACTTGGTTATAAACATCTAAACAGTTTTTAGAATAATAGATAATCTTAATTAAGCCGAGCAAAACTGTGGATATTAAATATTTTCATTTATTTTCAATAACTTATTCACTTTTAAAACTGTGTATCCATTAACTAAATGGTATTGGCAACATGTTGATGAAACAAAACCAAACATCGAACATAAAATCTTCCACAGTTTATGCACAATCCATCAAACCGTCAGTGTTCTGACCAAAATTTGGTAATCTTCTTTGATGCGAGCGTCCGCTGTCCGCAGCTCCTGTATCTTGCGACAGGCATGCAAGACGGTGGTGTGATCGCGGCCCCCGAAAGCATCGCCAATCTCCGGCAGGCTGTGGGTAGTAAGTTCCTTTGCCAGGCACATTGCGACTTGGCGCGGTCTGGCGATCGAGCGACTGCGTCGCTTCGAAAGCATGTCTCCCACTCTCACGTGAAAATAATCTGCCACAGTTTTCTGGATGTTATCCAGTGTTATCAGCCTTTCCTGGCGAGCCAGGATATCCTTTAGCCACTCTTGGGTGCTTTCCAGGGTGATTGGCTGACCGGTGAACTGCGCGTTGGCGGTAACTCTGCGTAACGCTCCTTCCAGCTCACGAATGTTGGAACTGACGCGTTGAGCAATAAAGAACCCAACTTCACTGGGCAGCACGATATTTTCACGCACTGCTTTTTGCATCAGGATGGCTACCCGGGTTTCGAGTTCCGGCGGCTCTATGGGCACGGTCAGGCCCCAGCCAAAACGTGATTTGAGCCGCTCCTCCAGCCCTTCAACCTCCTTGGGATAGCGGTCACAGGTCAGGATCACTTGCTGTTGACCCTCAAGTAACGCATTGAAAGTATGGAAGAATTCCTCCTGGGAGCGCTCTTTGCCGACGAAAAACTGGATATCGTCAATGAGTAAGGCATCCAGCGTGCGGTACTGGCGTTTAAATTCGTTGATGGTGTTGTGCTGAAGTGCGCGCACCATGTCATTCACGAAGCGCTCGGAGTGTACATACGAAATGCGCGCCTGGGGTCGCCGTTTCTGGATCAGCTGGCCCACGCTTTGCATAAGATGAGTCTTACCCAGACCAACGCCCCCATAGATGAACAGCGGGTTATAGGCACGACCCGGGTTTTCGGCCACCTGTCGTGCCGCCGCCAACGCAAACTGATTGGACTTACCCTCAACAAAGGTTTCAAAGGTGTAAGCGGGATTGAGACCACCACCGGGGGTGGCGATCAGGCCGGTGCCGCCAGATGCAAATGCAGTCTCCACAGGCTGGACTTCCCGTGCCGCACCCACCTCGAGCAGAACTTGGCGGTTACGATCCTCGGCCAGCTCCCGGGCCAGTTTGGAGATGCGCGGCAGGAACCGATCCCGCACCCAGTCCATGACAAATCGGTTAGGCGCCAGCAGGCGCAAGGTCTCGGCATCCTCCTGAACGTGCAGCGGCCGGATCCAGGTGTTGAGCTCTTGTTCCGTAAGCTCGTGCTCCAAATGATCCATACACCGCGTCCATAGCGATGCCATGCGCAAACCCCCGGTGGTTGCAAGGTGATACGTTCTATTTCAGCAGCATGCGAGAACGCTGCCGCAAGAGGCGAGGCAGTCTATACCGGTTGCCAGTGGTTATCCACAGCCACAACCCGCGGGCATGCACAGGCATCATGTTGACAGCAAGCCCGAGCATCCGTTTAATATCGCGCCTTTGTCTGCGTCCGCCCTAAGGGCACATCCTGTCGGAACCACGCCATGAAAAGAACCTATCAGCCCAGCAAGTTGCACCGAAAGCGCACCCATGGTTTTCGTGCACGCATGGCCACCAAACGCGGTCGTCAGGTGCTGAGCGCCCGTCGCGCCAAAGGCCGGGCCAGCCTCTGCCCGTAGGTCAGGCGAATACCAGTTTTCCGGTCGCAGCGCGGCTGTGGACCCCGGCGGAATTCAGCCGGGTATTCAAGCACGGTCGGTTTTCCAGCGATGGGTGTTTCCGCGTTTATGTGCATCCCAACGGACCGATAGCCCGGCTGGGAATCAGCGTGGCGCGCGCCGCGGTGGCCGGGGCCGTGGTCCGCAACCGCCTTAAGCGCCAAATCCGGGCCAGCTTTCGTGCACGGCGCGCCACATTGCCGGCAGCGGATATTGTGGTGCAGGTCAAGGCGCATGCTTCCGGGGCGAGTAAGCCCGAACTATGCGCCAGTTTGGAATGGCATTGGCAGGAAGTGACAAAGCGATGCGCAGCCTCCTGATTCTCCTCATCCGCGGGTACCGCTATTTCGTGAGCCCGCTGCTTGGCCGCCACTGCCGTTTTGAGCCTTCCTGTTCCGCGTACGCTCTCGAGGCAATCCAGCGTTTTGGCGCATTGCGTGGCGGCGGGTTGGCTTTGTGGCGACTGCTGCGCTGCCATCCATTGCATCCAGGCGGTTACGATCCCGTGCCCGAGCTGAAGCATCACCATGGATAACCGCCGGCTGTTCTTGTTCGCGGCGCTGATCCTGGTGGCGTTCCTGATTTATCAGGCCTGGATGCATGATTACGGTCCGAAACCGCCGCCGCCGGGTGCGCCCACCGCTGCCGCTACGACTGCGCCGTCGGCGGCGACCGCAGCGCTTCCCCAGATCCCCGCAGCCCCTGGCTCAACGCCAGTGGCCACTGCGCATGCGGCGCAGTCCGCTGCGGCGCCGACGCGGGGAATCCGTGCGCAAGCCGCGGGTCAGCCGATGGAAGTGCGCACCGATCTGCTCGCCGTCACCATCAATACCACCGGGGGCGAGCTGCAGCAGGCCGAGCTGCTCGCGTATCCGCAAGAGCTGCATCAGCCGGCGCGCGTCAGCGCGTTGAATCCCGATCCCGCCAACCTGCTGGTGGCGCAGTCCGGGTTGCAGACCCACTCCGGCCCAGCCGCACCTGGCGATAGCGCGCTCTACACGGCGAATCAAACTCACTATCAACTCGCGCCCGGGCAAAAAACGCTCGAAGTAGCGCTGAGCTGGAAAAGTCCGACCGGGCTCACGGTCGAGAAGACCTACACCTTCACGCGCGGCAGTTACCAGGTCGATCTGCGCTATGAGGTGCACAACGGCTCGGCGCAGGCCTGGAGCGGTGCCGCCTATGCGCAGTTCGCGAGCCGCTACAACATCAATCTGCCGCACGGCTTGTTTGCCAGCATGTTCAGCATGCATCGCTACGACTACCAGCGCATGGCCCTGGATGGCAGCGGCGGCTATCAGCAATTCGAATTCAAGGACCTGGCCGACAAGCCGGTGAATATCACCAGCCCCGGTGGCTGGACCGCGGTGGTCACGCATTATTTTCTGATCGCAGTGATCCCCGGGGAACACAACGCCAACAACCTCTACTACACGCAGTCACTCGGTGACGAGCGCTATCTGGTCGGCACCATTGGCAGTCTTAAAACCGTGGCACCCGGCGCCAACGCGAGCTTCAGTGATCGGTTTTACCTGGGTCCCAAACTGCAAACCTTGCTGCCAAAAGTGGCGCCGGGACTGCAGCTCACGGTGGATTACGGCAAATTCACCATCATCGCCGAGCCGCTGTTCAAGCTCTTGAACTTCCTGCACGGCTTGGTGGGCAACTGGGGCTGGGCCATCATTCTGCTCACGGTGCTGGTCAAGCTGGTGTTTTTCCCGCTCAATCATGTGGCGTTCCGCTCCATGGCCAAGATGCGCGCCGTGCAACCGCGCCTCAAAGCGCTGCAAGAGCGCTACAAGGACGACAAGCAGAAACTGGCGCAGGCGCAGATGGAGTTCTACAAAAAGGAAAAGATTAATCCGTTAGGCGGATGCCTGCCGATGATCATCCAGCTGCCGATCTTCTTTGCCTTGTACTACGTGCTGGTATACAGCGTGGAGTTGCGCCAACAGCCGTGGATCCTGTGGATCCACGATCTCTCGGCGCCGGATCCGTATTTCATCCTGCCGATTATCTATGGGTTGGCTTATTTCCTGCAGGCGCACGTCCAGCCGCAGATCACCACCGACAAGATGCAGCAGCGCCTGTTCAAGTTTATGCCGCTGATCTTCGTGGCATTCTACGCCGTTTTCCCCTCGGGTCTGGTACTGTACTACCTGCCAAATTCGATTCTCACCATCGCCCAACAGTGGTGGATCAACCACACCTATGACGCCGAAGGCAAGCGTCGTCAGCGGGACAAGTCGCTCAAGAGCAAGAAATAGCCCACACTATTGCGCTTGCAGGCTGGTTTCAATGTGCACTTCCGATTTGAGCGTCTGGTGTACGGGGCATTTGTCCGCAATTTCCAGCAGACGCTGGCGCTGCTCCGCGCTCAGAGCACCCTGCAATTCGATGCCGCGCGTGAAGCGGTCAATTCTGCCCTGTTTGGTCTCGCATTCGGCGCAGTCCTGCGCGTGGATCTTGGAGTGCGTGAGACGCACGCGTACACCCTCGAGCGGCCACTGTTTGCGATCCGCATACATGCGCAAGGTGATGGCGGTGCAGGCACCGAGCGCGGCGCAGAGGTAGCCATAGGGCGAAGGCCCGCTGTCCGTGCCGCCCACCTCCCGCGGTTCGTCCGCCGCCAGCGCGTGGGCGCCCGCGTAAAGTTCCGTGTGGTACCGGTCGCGCTGGATACTGGCGACCACTTCGCCCTCGGCAGCGGGACTCACGGCCGGCTGCAGGCCGAGTTCGCCCAGGTACTTGCTGGCCCAGGCGGCGAGCAGCACGCCCACGTACTCGGAATCCTCGCGCCGCGACAGCAGGTGATCGGCGCCGGACAGCGACACGAAACTCTTGGGATGCAGCGCCGCGGCGAATATCAGGCCGGCGTTGCTGATGTCCACGATCGCATCGGTGGGCGAGTGGAAAATCAGCAGCGGCTTGCGCAGCTTGCGGATGCTCTCCTGCCAATGCTGGTTCTTGAGGTCGTCGAG
The DNA here is from genome assembly GCA_050739175.1 of Gammaproteobacteria bacterium. Classification (GTDB taxonomy): domain Bacteria; phylum Pseudomonadota; class Gammaproteobacteria; order Natronospirales; family REEB76; genus REEB76. The sequence goes on along the minus strand of JBOIAZ010000136.1, from coordinate 3,606 downwards.
AAATGCCTTCTTGAAGTGCAGCTTGCGGCCCGCGAGCATCACGTCCGCCTCGCCGCGCTGTTCGATGACCTGGCGCGCCGCACCCAGCAGATTGGCCACGTGCTCGGGATTGGCCGGTGCGGCCACCGTGGCCGCCGCGATGCAGCTCGGAATCCGGTGTGCGGCTTCCAGCGCCGCTGTGCCGCCGAGCGAGTGGCCGACCAGGATTTTGGGTGCCAGGTAATTCTGTTCCAGGAATTTCGCCGCCTGCACCAGATCGGAGATGTTGCTGCTGAGTGTGGTATCGGCGAAGTCGCCGCCACTGTCACCGAGGCCAGTGAAGTCGAAGCGCAGTACCGCGATGCCCCGGGTGCAGAGCGCCCGGCAGATGTCCACCGCGGCACGTACGTCCTTGCCGCAGGTGAAGCAGTGGGCATAAAGCGCCCAGGCGCGCGGCGCGCCGTACGCGGGCAGTTCCAGGCGTCCGGCCAGCATCTGGCCGGCGGCGTTGGGGAAGGTAACCGCTTGAACGGACATGATTTTCTCCTGTGAGACGCCGCTGCCACCGCGCGTGGAATTAAACTGATTCTCCCATGAAAAAACGCGTGCCGCCCGCGACCGATACCATCGCCGCCATTGCCACACCGCCGGGCCGGGGTGGCGTCGGCATCGTGCGTGCCTCCGGTCCGGCGGTGCGCGAGATTGCCGCGACGCTGCTCGGCCATGTGCCCGCGCCGCGGCGTGTAGCATTCAAACGCTTTACGGACAGCCACGGCGCGGAACTGGACAGCGGCTTGGCGCTGTTTTTCCCTGCACCACGTTCCTTCACTGGCGAAGACGTACTGGAATTGCACGCTCACGGCGGGCCGGTGGTGCTGGCGTTGCTGCTCACGCGCGTGTGCGAACTGGGCGCGCGCCTCGCCCGACCCGGCGAATTTTCCCAGCGTGCCTTTCTGAACGACAAGCTGGATCTGGTGCAGGCCGAAGCCATCGCCGACCTCATCGACAGCGGCAGCGAGCAAGCGGCGCGTGCGGCGCTGCGCTCTTTGCGCGGCGAATTCTCCGCACGTGTGCACGCACTGGTGGAAGCGCTCATCGAGTTGCGCAGCCACGTGGAAGCCGCGCTGGATTTCCCCGACGAAGAACTGGATTTCTTGGCCGATGGCAAAGTTGCGGAACGCCTGCGCGACATCGGCACGCGTCTGGATATGCTGCTCGGCGCTGCCAACCAGGGCAGTCTGTTGCGCGCAGGCTTGACGGTGGTCATCGCCGGCCGGCCGAACGCCGGCAAATCCAGTCTGCTGAATCGCCTGGCCGGCCATGACGCCGCCATCGTCACGGAAATACCCGGCACCACCCGCGACCTGCTGCGCGAACATATCCATCTCGATGGCTTGCCACTGCACGTGATTGACACCGCCGGACTGCGGGAGAGTAGCGATGCGGTGGAGCAGGAAGGCGTGCGGCGTGCCTGGGAGGCGATCCGTTCCGCCGACCGCGTGCTGCTGGTGGTGGACGATACGCAGGGCCTGGCCGCCGAGGATCGGGGGATTCTGGAGCGCCTGCCGGCGAAACTGCCGGTGACCGTGGTGTACAACAAGATTGATCTCAGCGGCCGGCCGCCGCAGTGCGCGGGCCAAGGCAAGCCGGCACAGGTTGCGTTGTCAGCCAGGACCGGCGCCGGGCTGGACTTGCTGCGTGCGCATCTCAGGCAGGCGGTGGGGTATGAGTCGCTTGGCGAAGATGGTTTTCTTGCGCGCCGCCGGCATGTGGAAGCCCTGGAACGCGCACACCATCATCTGCAGCTTGCCGGGCAGCGCCTGGGCGAGCGCGCCGGGGAATTGCTGGCGGAAGAGCTGCGGCTGGCTCAGCAAGCACTCGGGGAAATCACCGGCGAGTTCACCAGCGAGGATTTGCTCAGCCGGATTTTCTCGAGTTTTTGTATCGGAAAATAGCTCTACGTTTTAAGACGTCCCAGCACGTCCGCCCACGCGGCGAATATCATTAAAAACCCTGTTTTTATAGTCTTAGTCCATCCTAGCAATTCCAGGGGAAACCGCCTAAACTTGTGCCCAGGACTGTGCCCATGGGTGGTTTTTGATCACGCTGCCATGGGCACAAATGGGCTCCATGGGCACACATTTTTAGCCACTTCCATGGGCACAAAAACCGGCACAGAAGCGCACTAAACCCAGTAATGGCACGATCTAGCGCCATGGGCACACTAGGGGGGTCTAGAGGGTAAGAACATGGCTCTAACTGACACGAAGCTCCGTAGCCTCAAGCCCAGGATCAAGCCCTACCAATTGGCGGACGGCGGAGGACTATTTCTTGACGTTATGCCCGGCGGTGCGATGACTTGGAGTGGAGTGACCCCTTCTAGCTGGGCAGCCTAGGGATAAAGTTTAGGTTACGCTGTTGGGGCTTTACGGAGAAGTCCCATGAGAGCGAGACGTCGTTACAGTGAAGAGTTTAAGCGTCAGGTGTGCGAGGAGTATCTCAGCCAGCGCGCAGGTGTGGCGCAGTTGTCCCGTCGCCACGAGCTGTCACCGAGCCTGATCCGGGTCTGGATCGGGAAGTATGAACAAGGCGGTTACGCAGGGGATGCGCAACCATCTATCCAGGAGAAGCAATGGGCGGCCCGGGTGGCGGAGCTGGAACGCAAGATTGGCCAGCTGACTTTGGAAAATGACCTTTTAAAAAAACTCGAGGAGCAGGTACGCCGGCAGAAAAACGCGCGACCCTCCGTAATCAGCGGCCCGGGAACCTCACCGTTAAGCAAGGCTGCCAAGTGATGGGGCTCGCGCGCAGCAGCTATTACTACCGGCCGGTAATGACGGATCCTTCAGACGACGTGTGCCTGCGGGCCTGCATCGAGACGATCTGTAGCGAGTTCCCGCGCTATGGCTACCGCCGGGTGACCCACGCCCTGCGGGCGCAAGGACTCAAGGTCAATCACAAGAAAGTGGCTCGGATCATGCGCGACGAGGCCCTGACTGTGCAGCGCATCCGGCGGTTCATCCACACCACCGACAGTAACCATCTCTATCCGATTTACCCGAACCTCTATGCGGGCGCTGAACTCAGCGCACCGGACCAGGCCTGGGTCGCCGATATCACCTACATCCGCATCGCCTTGGGGTTCGTGTATCTCGCCGTGATCCTGGATGCCTGGTCCCGCAAGGTGGTGGGCTGGGCGCTTTCGCAGCGCATCGATACCGAGCTCACGCTGGCCGCGCTACGCTCGGCGATTACCACGCGCCACCCAGCGCCGGGCTGCATCCATCACTCCGACCGCGGCGTTCAGTATGCGGCCTACGCCTACCGCGAGCTGCTCACCGAGCACCGCCTGCGCGGCTCCATGTCGCGGCGCGGCAATCCCTATGACAATGCCAAAGCGGAGAGCTTCATGAAAACCCTCAAGCAGGAGGAAGTGTACCTGAGTGATTACCAGACGTATGCGGACGTGTGTCACCACATTCCACGTTTCATCGAGGAGGTCTACAATCGCAAGCGTTTACACTCCGCGCTCGGTTACCAGAGCCCGGAACAGTTCGAAAACAACCAACCCCGACAGGCCGCCTAAATGTTCACCGCTACCTGTCCAGGTTCAGGGGTTCACTCCAG
>JBOIAZ010000135.1:0-8097 GCA_050739175.1 Gammaproteobacteria bacterium | reverse complement strand
TCGGGCCTCCGGACAGTCAGCGGGATTGTTGCCGGCGGTGCGCTGACGCGCAGGTCATAGTCGCCGCGAATTGCTTGTTTTGCCCAACTAAAGACGGCAGCTTTTTGCTTTGACGCAGGTACCTGCCTATGCAGGCGGCGGCCCATCGCATTTTCAGAGGTCATCATGCAAGGCGACACCCAGGTCATCCAGTACCTCAACCGCGCGCTCAAGAACGAGCTGACCGCGATCAACCAGTATTTCCTGCACTCGCGCATTTATCAGAACTGGGGTCTCAAGGAGCTTGGCGAACATGAGCGCCAGGAGTCGCTGGACGAGATGAAGCACGCTGACCGGCTGGTTGCGCGCATCCTGCTCCTCGAAGGCCTGCCCAACCTGCAGGATCTCGGCAAGCTTTACGTGGGCGAGCACGTCAAGGAAATCCTGGAATGCGATCTGCGCCTGGAAATGGAAGCGGCGCCGCTGTTGCGCGAAGCCATTGCCCATTGCGAGAACAAGAACGACTACATTTCGCGCGAGCTGTTCGAAAGCATCCTGCAAAGCGAGGAAGATCACATTGACTGGCTGGAAACCCAGTTGGATTTGATCGCGCGCGTGGGTCTGGAGAATTACACGCAAAAGAAAATCTGAGCGCGACCGATGGCGCGCAACCATGGCCCGCGATTGCGGGCCGTGTTGTTTCAGAAAGGCTTAACTACCGCCAGAATCACGATGGCGAGCAGAAACAGCGCCGGGATTTCGTTGAACCAGCGGAAGAAGCGCGTGCCGTGGCGATTGCGGTCGTGGTGGAAATCCGCGATCAGCTTGCGGCAATAAATGTGGTACAGGATCAGCAGCAGCACCAATGCCAGCTTTGCCTCCAGCCAGCCGGGCACGGGTAACCACCAGCCGAACAGCAACCACAGGCCGAATGCGATGGTGCCGGCGGCGCCGATGCTCATGATGACGTACAGGCGCCGTTCCATGGTCGCGAAGCGTTTTCGGTCGGGTTCGTCGTGCGCCTCACTGTGGTACACGAACAGCCGCGGCAGGTAAAACAAGCCGGCGAACCAAGTCACCATGAAGATAATGTGGAAGGCCAGGACCCAGAGCATTAATCAGTTTCCTGCATGGGCGGACACACGCGACGGGCGTTGCGGATTGGCCGACATACGGTGGACCACATCGATGTGCTGCAAACGCGCGGTCCACAAGCCGGTGTTGGTTATGGTCAAATTCTAGCATCCTTGCGGAGAAAACCGGTGTGCACCGGGTAGTTTGCACGGCGCGCAGCGGGTACCATAGCTTTCGTTATTGGTTCAACGCCCGATTTTGTGCGATGCATAGACAGCTCGTAGTCAAGCATCATCATCCGCAACGTTACTGGCTGGCGTTGGGCCTGGCTCTGGTCGCAGCGGTGGTGCTGATTGTGCTGGCGTTTTTTTACGGCGAGCATCGCGCCGGTTTTGATCGCCTGGCTGCGATATCCCTGCAGACGCGCTACGCGGAGCTGCAGCAGAAGAATGCGAATTTGCGCGAGCAGCTGGTGGCCATGCAGCGCGAGCGCGAAGTGGATCAGGCGGCGCACCAGCAGGTGCAGCAGAGTCTGGAGGCCGAGCAGAACAAGCTGCTCAGCCTCCAGGAACAATTGGCGTTTTACAAGGGCATCGTCTCGCCGGCGAGCGGTGAAGAGGGCATCCGCGTACAGAGCCTCAAGTTCACCAACGGCGGTGCTCCGCAGCTCTATCACTACCATTTGGTGCTGGTGCAGGTGCGCACCAAGGAACTCAAGGTTTCCGGTAATGTGGACATCAAGATCTTTGGCGCGCAGCAGGGCAAGCCGGTGATACTCGACGCACGCAATCTGGCGCCCAACGACAAGCCGGTGTTGAATTTCGCGTTTCAGTATTTCCAGAACCTCGAGGGGGACGCAATTTTGCCTAGCGGCTTTGTGCCCGGGCGCGTGCAGGTGACGGTGATGGAGAGCGGCCACGGACCGGTGCAGCAGGACTTTGAGTGGCAAAGCATTAGTGGCTAGGAGGTGTCAACATGTTTAGCGGCAAAAATCCGCGTCCCGCGGTGCGCATCGATACGCTGGTGGGACGCAATACCGAAATCAGCGGCAACGTAATTTTCAGCGGCGGATTGCACGTGGACGGCACAATCCAGGGCAATGTATCTTCCGGCGAGAGCGCGGAATCCGCGCTGAGTCTCAGCCAGCACGGGGTCATCAAGGGCGAGATCCGCGTGGCGCACATCACCATCAATGGCACAGTGGAAGGCAACATCTATGCCTCGCAGCGCCTGGTACTTGGTGCCGAAGCGCGCATCACCGGTGACGTGCATTACAACCTGATCGAGATGGCGGTGGGCGCCACCGTGGATGGCAAGATGGTGCACAAGCCGGCCGGGCCGGTGCTGGCGCTCAGCCATCAGAAATCCGAGGTGCCAGTCGCGCCTTCCGGCCGTGGGGTCCTGGGAGAGGGCTGAGTTATAATTGACCACGTATCCTGCGAGTGCATATATGGTTGCCGAGATCGCCAATTCGCCTTTGACTTTCACCAGCGCTGCGGCGCGCAAGGTGAAACAGCTCATTGAGGAAGAAGGCAATCAGGCGCTCAAGCTGCGCGTGTTTGTAAGCGGCGGTGGCTGCTCAGGGTTCCAGTACGGCTTCACCTTTGACGAGAATGTGGAAGAAGGCGATACGCAGATCAGCAACGAAGGGGTGATGCTGCTGGTGGACCCGATGAGCTATCAATACCTGGCCGGCGCCGAGATTGACTACTCTGAAGGGCTGGAAGGCGCCCAGTTCGTGATTCGCAATCCCAATGCCACCAGCACGTGCGGCTGCGGATCTTCGTTCAGCGCCTGATCCCGACTAGGCCGATCAGGAGCAGCGGGCGCGGTGGCGCCCGTTTTCATTCATGCCGGATGAATTCCACCGAGTACCGAGGGCGCGCGCGCGCCGGTGACCGCCGGTAAATTGCCCGGCCGGCCGGCGAGGGTTTCGCGTGCCAGCCATGCGAAAGCGGCCGCTTCCACCCAGTCGGGCGGCACGCCGAAATCGGCGGTGGTACCGAGTTTGCGGTCCGGCAGCAACGCGCCCAGGCGTTTGACCAGAGTGAGGTTGTGCGTGCCGCCGCCGCACAGCAACACGTGCGCGACCCGCGGCGTGCAACCGATGACCGCATCGGCCACGGTACGTGCCGTCAATTCACACAGCGTTGCCATGACGTCTGCAGCCGGCAGCGGATGGTGTGCCAATTTGGGCAGCAGCCAGGTACGGTTGAAATACTCACGGCCGGTGCTCTTGGGCGGCGCACGGCGGAAATAAGTATCGCTCAACAATTCCGCCGTCAACGCGGTGCTGACTTTGCCGCTCGCGGCGAACGCACCGCCCTCGTCGTGCGGCGCCTGCAGATGCTCGCGGCTCCACAGATCCATGAGCAGGTTGCCGGGGCCGGTGTCGAAGCCGCTGACCGCGCCGTCCCTGGCCGGGAGCAGCGTGAGGTTGGCAATCCCTCCGATGTTGACCACCGCGCGGGTCTCGTTGCGATCGGCGAATACCGCCCGATGAAATGCCGGCACCAGCGGCGCGCCTTCGCCGCCCAATGCCAGATCGCGGCGGCGGAAATCCGCGACCGTGGTGATACTGGTGCGCGCGATGATGACGTTGGGGTCGGCGATCTGCAGCGTAAAGGGATCGGAGCCGCCGGGACGATGGCGCACCGTCTGGCCATGACTGCCGATGGCGCGCATCGCCGTGCCCGACAAACCGGCTTGCTGCAACAGCTTGAGCGCCGCTTGGGCAAAGAGTTCGCCTAGTTCGTGGTCCAGCCGGCCGAACTGGTCGATGGCGTCGCCCTGATAATGGCCGGCGGCGAATTCCAGTAGTTCGACGCGCAGCGTATCCGGATAGGCAAGAAAACGGCTGGCGAGCAGCCGCGGGGCGGGAAGGAATTCCATGAGCGCGGCATCCACGCCGTCGCTGCTGGTGCCGGATATCAGTCCGATGAAATACTCATGCGCCAAACGGGTGGAGTCCGGATTCAATGGGCGGTGACGACCTTGGCCGTGTTGCTGCTGGCGGTGGTGGCGATGCGGGTTTCGCTGTTGTTGCTCAGTTGTGCCAGCAGCATGTCCAGATCGCGGGTGAATTCCGGGCGGTAAATGGCGGGTATCGGCGCGGCGCTCGGGAGTTTCACCGTGCGCGGATTGCGCGGTACGCCGTCCACCATGATCTGGTAATGCAGATGCGGACCGGTGGCTTCGCCGCTTTCACCCACATAGCCGATGACTTGGTCCTGTTTCACGCGGCTATCAACGTGCTGGCCGCTGCGGAAACGTGACATGTGCGCGTACAGCGTGGTGTAACCGCCGCCATTGTTGATGATGATGCAACGGCCGAAGCCTTCCTTGCGTCCGCGGAACACGATGCGACCGTCGCCCGCGGCCACGATCGGCGTGCCCATGGGCGCGGCGTAGTCCACACCGTAGTGCGGGCGGATGAAATGCAGCACCGGGTTCATGCGGTGCAGGCTGAAGCCGGAGCTGATGCGCGTGTAAGCCACCGGCGCGCGCAGCAGCGCCTTGCGCACGCTGCGGCCATCGGGCGTGTAGTAGCCGCTGTCGCCATCGGGCGCGGTGAATCGCACGATGCGGTAGGTGTTGCCAGCGGTGGTGAATTCCGCCGCCAGAATCGAGCCGTCGGTGACCGGCTGCCCTTCACGGTGTATCTTCTGATACAGGATGCTGAAGGAATCGCCGCTGCGGACGTCGTGATGGAAGTCGATGTCCCAGCCGAACAGGTGCACCAGTTGCATGGTCACCTGATCGGAAAGGCCCGCACGTCCGGCCGCGTCGAACAGGGAATTCTCGATGACACCATGCGCGAAGGCCACGCTGGTTTCCGTGGGGATATCCACCAGCTGCACCTGATAGCCGTTGGCGGCTTGGCTGACCTGCAGCCGGTGCGCGTTATCCACTTGCATCCTCAGGCCGAGCACATGCCCGCCCGCGTCATGCACCACGTTGATGATTTCGCCACGGTGGATATACCTGAGCCGCGTTACCTCACCGCCCAGGTGCATGATCGAGGCCAGATCCGCGCGGCTCAAATCGTTGCGGGCAAACAAGCGCCCCAGAGTGTCGCCGCGACGCACGTTGAGTTTCGAGTTTACCGCGCCCGGCGGCAGCGGCGGCGGCGCAGCGTCCGCGGCAATCTGTGCAGACGCGGGCGCTGGAGTGCTGGGTGCCGAGGCGGCCGGTGCAGCCTTGGAGACCAGGGATGCGGAGGTGTCGCTTGGACTGGGATGGGGCGCGGACAGGCTCAAAAACTCAAACACGCCGCCGCCCACCACGACCGCACCCAGCAACAGCCAGAAACGGTGGCGCGCACGCCACATGGGGGCGCTTTGAATGTAGCCCTCGCCGCTTGGCTTATAATCCACCCTGAGCTGGCTGCCAGTTGCGCTCATGGTTCCCATCCTTAAAACGAAAGCCCCGTAACACTAGCGGGTTGATCACGCCAGGTCAACCCTAAAATCTCGGTAAATCATGGGGATATTGGGACAACCTCGGCAGTTATTGAGCTCCCACGAGTCTTTTTGGGAGCCTCCGCATGCCGCTCCCCGCTGAAATCCTGGCCGAGCTGCGCCGCGGCGCCGACGAAATCCTGCGGGAATCCGAGCTGGTTGAGCGCCTGGAAGGTCCCCGCCCGCTGCGCGTCAAGGCCGGATTCGACCCCACGGCACCGGATCTGCACCTCGGCCATACCGTGCTCATCAACAAGCTCCACCGGTTTCAGGAATTCGGGCACGAGGTGATCTTCGTGATCGGTGATTTTACCGGAATGATTGGCGATCCGAGCGGCAAGAACGTCACCCGCAAACCGCTGAGCGCGAAAGAAATCGCGGCCAACGCCGCCACCTACAAGGAGCAGATCTTCAAGATTCTGGATCCCGGCAAAACGCGCGTGGAATTCAATTCGCGCTGGCTCAATGCACTCGGGTCGGCCGGGATGGTAAAGCTCGCGGCCCGTCACACGGTGGCGCGCATGCTGGAGCGCGATGATTTCAAGAAGCGCCTCGATTCCGGCCAGCCCATCGCCATTCACGAGTTCCTGTACCCGCTGGTGCAGGCCTACGATTCGGTGGCACTCCAGGCGGACGTGGAACTGGGCGGCACCGACCAGAAATTCAATCTGTTGGTAGGCCGGCAACTGCAGGAACAGTACGGTCAGCCGCCGCAGATCGTGTTGACCATGCCGATCCTCGAAGGCCTGGATGGCGTGCAGAAGATGTCCAAGTCGCTCGGCAATTACGTGGGCATCAGCGAGCCGCCCGGCGAGATGTTCGGCAAGCTCATGTCCATTTCCGACGAACTGATGTGGCGCTACTACGAGTTGCTGAGCTTCCGCTCCGTGAAGGAGATCGAGCGTTTCAAACACGAGGTTGCCGACGGCGCCAACCCGCGCGACATCAAGTTCCGGCTCGCGGAGGAAATCGTCACGCGCTTTCACAGTGCGGCCGCCGCGCATGCCGCGCACACGGAGTTCGTGGCACGTTTCCAGCAGGGCGCTTTGCCGGACGACATGCCGGAGCATGAAATCAGCGTGGATGGCAGTATCGGCATCGCCGCGCTGCTGACACGCTGTGCACTCACCGCCAGCAACTCCGAAGCCAATCGTCTGTTGGAACAGGGCGGCGTGCGCGTGGCCGGCGAGAAAATCTCCGACCGCGGCCTGAAGCTCGCGGCTGGCAAAAGCTATGTGCTTCAGGTCGGTAAGCGTAAATTCGCACGCGTACACCTGAAGAAGAAGTGAATCGGGCAGCGCCGGTTGGTTGCCAGTTCCCCGTCGCTGCGAGAGCGGAATTCGTAAACCTCAACCACATGAGTAGCCGCTGCTGCGCGGCCATTTGTAAATCAAGTGCGTTTTCAATAGAAAGGTTTTTCGCGCAAAGTGGTGCGCGCCAGCCATTTTTCCCCTTTGCGTACCGGTTCGCCGGTGTGCAGCGTCATGGCATCCGGCGCCCCGCTGGATGTAAGGTTGACGTGGCACAGCGCCATGCGCGGCCGGCCGGCGATTTTCTTTTTGAGTTCCAGGTAATGGGTTTCGCCGCCCTGCTCCGGGGCGCGCAGATAGACCAGGAACGAGGCAATACGTTGGCCGGAGTAATCGCCGTGGCGGCGGTTATTCTCCAGGCGCGCGGCATCGAAGTAATCGGTATGCGGCGCGTAACGATCCTGGGACCGATAGCGCAGCACTGACAACGGCTCGACATGCGTGGCGGGCAATCCGAAGGCTGCCGCGATGCGCCGTTCGATGTTGCGCACCACGGCGTCGCAATCGGGAATGTAGAATACCGCGGCGTCGCCGCTGAAGGCGGTCTGTTCGCCCGACAGGCGTTCGCGTGTGGCCTCGCGTGCGGGTGCAAAACGTGCCTGCGCCTGCGCCATGAGGTGTGCGCATTCGCCGGCACTCACGAATTGGTCCACGGTAAAAATCCGCGGTGCCGTGTTGATGGTTTGCGGCGCGCACATGTGGCGCGAGCCGCTGCCGGTAATGTGGACGGCGCCGGCCAGGGTAAAGGCAGGCTCGCCGAGTGCGGCAAGGTTTTCCAGGGCGAATTGCAGCAATGCCGGCGGGCGGGCGGCCAGCTCGCGATCTGCTTCGAAGCGCTGCTGGAACGCGCGCAGCCGCAAACGCAGTTGCTCCGTAAGGGTCGCACCGCGCTCGCGATCTACGGCGTTCAGCCGTGCGTCGAGCCGCGTTGACTCCTCGGCGGCCAGCGGATATTGCGCAAATGCGGCGAGTGCCAGGCAGGCATGAGCCGCCGGCCAGAGTGACGTGTCTTCGGCGGCAGCGCAGCGCAGACCGAGATTGAACAGGCCGCGCGGATCGGCAAGCGCCACGGCGCGCAAATAATTCTCGGCTGCGGCGCGTGCATCGGTGTCTGCACCCAGGCCCTGGTCTTGCATGTAGGCGAGATTGCAGAGCGCGTGTGGATAGGCCTGCGCGGCGGTGCGCGCGTACCAGTGCAAGGCTTGGGCGTCGTCGCGCGGCACGCCGCGCCCGAGCATGTAAAGATCCGCCAAACGGTCCTGGCCCACGGGGTG
>JBOIAZ010000134.1:0-27896 GCA_050739175.1 Gammaproteobacteria bacterium | reverse complement strand
ACGTCCGCAACAATTTGTCGGCATCGAAGTTCACGGCGCCCGGATGAATGCAGCTTCACTCCTTGAACGTGCCAAAGGAAGTGAAGCGCTTGTAACGCATCTCCAGCAGCTCATCCATGGACATGTGCTCCAGACGGCTGAGATTGTCCACCAGTGCTTTCTTGATGGCGGCAGCTATGGCATCCACATTGCGGTGCGCGCCGCCCAGCGGTTCCTTGAGCACCGCATCAATCAGCCCGAGATTCTTGAGGCGTTCGGCGGTGATGCCCATGGCCTCGGCGGCGTCGCTGGCCTTGTCCGCGCTCTTCCACAGGATCGAGGCGCAGCCCTCCGGGGAAATCACCGAGTAAATGCTGTACTGCAGCATCAGCACACGATCGCCCACGCCGATCGCGAGCGCGCCACCGGAACCGCCCTCACCGATCACGGTGGCGACAATCGGCACACGCAGCCCGGACATCTCGAACAGGTTGCGCGCGATGGCCTCGGACTGACCGCGTTCCTCCGCGCCCACGCCCGGGTAGGCGCCGGGTGTGTCAATGAAGGTCATGAGCGGCAGGCGCATGCGCTCCGCGAGCTTCATGATGCGCAGGGCCTTGCGGTAACCCTCGGGACGCGGCATGCCGAAATTGCGCCGCACCTTCTCCTTGGTATCGCGACCTTTCTGCTCGCCGACGATCATCACCGGCCGGCCTTCGAGACGCGCCACGCCCGCGACAATCGCCGCATCGTCCCCAAAGGCACGGTCGCCATGCAGTTCTTCGAAGTCGGTGAAAATTCGCGAAATGTAATCCAGCGTGTAGGGCCGCAACGGGTGGCGCGCGAGTTGCGCCACCTGCCAGGCGCTGAGGTTCGAGAAAATGGTCTCGGTGAGCATACGGCTCTTGGCCTGCAGGCGCTCGATTTCGTCGGTGATGCTGACCGCGGACTCGTCACCCACGAAGCGCAATTCCTCGATCTTGGCTTCGAGCTCGGCGATGGGCTGTTCGAATTCAAGGAAATTGAATTTCATCTTGGCGGCTGGGCCTCCCGAGAATGGCAAACGTTACCGGCTGGCCTGACGGCGGGCAACCCCCCGGACGAACCGCATCCGGACTCCGGTCCATGGCCGGCACACCGCGACGCTCAGGCACTGGCCCGCTCGCCGGCCGGCTCCATGGGGCGCGAGCCGTAATGCAGCCGGACTTTGTCGGCGCCCAACCACGCCTGCAGCCGGCGCACCAGCATTTCGGCCGGATGCACCTGCCACGCGTCCCCCAGAAAAACCGGCACGCGGGCCTGCGCCTCCGCGTAGCATACCCACACCGCGCAGCGCCCGCCCAGGTACGGCTTGAGTGCATCCTGCAGGCGTCCGGGGAAATCCGCACCGGCCTGCGGCGTCCAGTCCACATCCAGGCGGCGTACATAGCGTTCGCGCAGCTCGTCCACCCCATACATGTTCTTGGCGGTGACGCGCCAGGCGTTGCTGAACTCGTCGAAGGTGAGCCGCCCTTCCACGACCACCACCCGGTCCTTGACCGCCAGCGTGCGGAAGCGATTGAACGCCTCCTCGAACAAGGTGACCTCGAGCCGGCCGCTGCGGTCATCCAGCGTCAGGTTGATGCGGCCGCCGCGGCGGCGCACGTCCACGACCAGCCCGGCCACGGTCACGTTGCGCGCACTCGCAAACACCTGGCCGCGATCGCCGGCGGGCGGCGCGGCATCCGCCAGCTCCGCCAAGGGCGCGCTCACCACATGGCGCAGATCCGCGGCGTAGCGCGTCACCGGATGACCGGTGAGATACAAGCCCAGGGTTTCGCGTTCACCGCGCAGGCGTTCATCCTCGTCCCAGTCGGGCTGCTCGCGCACCGACGGCAGCACCGGCATACGCGCCCCCGCACCGGCCAGTCCGAAGAAGTCCACCTGACCCGCGTCCTGCGCACGGCTGCCCTGATCCGCCACCGCCAACGCTTGCGGCAGACGCGCCATGAGTGTGGCGCGATTGATGCCGAGGCTGTCCAGGGCGCCGGCACGAATCAGCGCCTCGAGCACGCGGCGGTTGGCTTTCTGCAAATCGATGCGGCGGCAGAAATCCTCGAGGTTGCGATAAGCGCCGTGTTCGCGACGCTCGCCCAGCACGCCTTCGATGGCCGCCAGGCCCACGCCCTTGATGGCGCCCAGCCCATAGCTGATGCTGCGTTCGTCCCCCACCGCGAACAGGTACTCGGAACGATTGATGTCCGGCGGCCGGATTTCAAGCTCCAGGTTGCGGCATTCGTCAATGAGCACCACCACCTTGTCGGTGTGGTCCATGTCCGAAGACAGCACCGCCGCCATGAATTCCGCCGGATAATGCGCCTTGAGCCACGCGGTCTGATAAGCAACCAGCGCATAGGCCACGGCGTGCGACTTGTTGAAGCCGTAGCCCGCGAATTTTTCCATGAGGTCGAAAATCCGGTCGGCCTTCTGCGGCAAGAGCCCATGCTTGGCCGCCCCATCGCGGAAAATCGTGCGGTGTTGCGCCATCTCTTCGGGCTTTTTCTTGCCCATGGCACGGCGCAGCAGATCGGCGCCGCCCAGCGTGTACCCGCCGATGATCTGCGCCATCTGCATCACCTGTTCCTGATAGACCATGATGCCGTAGGTCTCTTTCAGGATCGGCTCGACGCGCGCATCGGGATAGACGACGGGTTCGCGCCCGCGCTTGCGCGCCACATAGTTGGGAATCAGCTCCATCGGTCCGGGCCGGAACAGGGCGTTGAGCGCGATCAGATCCTCGAAGCGATCGGGGTGCGCGTCTTTCAGCAGACGCTGCATGCCGCCGCCTTCAAACTGGAACACCGCGACCGTACGCGCCGCGCGAAACAGCTTGAACACTTCCGGATCGTCGAGCGGCAGGGCCGCGATGTCCAGCGGCGGTTCGCCCTGGTCCTTGCGGCGTGCGTTGATGCTCTTCACCGTCCAGTCGATGATGGTGAGCGTGCGCAGGCCGAGGAAGTCGAACTTCACCAGGCCCACGGCCTCCACATCGTCCTTGTCGAACTGCGTGACCGGGTGGCTGCCCTCGGCTTCACAGTACAGCGGCATGAAATCGGTGAGCTCCGCGGGCGCAATCACCACGCCGCCGGCATGTTTGCCGGCATTGCGCGCCAGGCCTTCCAGCGATTTCGCCAGATCAATCAGCTGGCGCACCTCGTCGTCTTCCTGATAACGCTTGCGCAGCTCCGGCTCCTGATCCAGCGCCTTGTCGAGCGTCATTTCCAGCTCGAAGGGAATGAGCTTGGCAATCTGATCCACGTAACCGTAGTTGTGCCCCAGCACCCGGCCGACGTCGCGCACCACCGCACGTGCGGCCATGCTGCCGAAGGTGATGATCTGCGCCACGTGGCCGTGACCATAGCGCCCGGCCACGTAGTCAATCACGCGATCGCGGCCCTGCATGCAGAAGTCCACGTCGAAGTCCGGCATGGAGACGCGCTCGGGATTGAGGAAGCGCTCAAAGAGCAGATGATGCTGCAGCGGATCGAGATCCGTGATGCCGAGCACATACGCCATCAACGAGCCGGCACCCGAGCCGCGTCCCGGACCGACAGGCACACCGTGCTCGCGCGCCCAGCGGATGAAATCCGCCACAATCAGGAAGTAGCCGGCGAATCCCATGCGCAGGATCACGTCGAGTTCGCTCGCCAGGCGTTCACGATAGGGCTGGATTTGCGCCGCGTGGTCCGCCGCGGCGGCGGCACTCCCCAGTCGCCGCGCGAGTCCGCGCTCGGCTTCGGCACGCAGAAAGCTCCCGATATCCGTGCCGGACGGCACCGGATAGGCCGGCAGGAAATTCTTCCCCGTATCCAGACTGAAATTGCAACGGCGTGCGATCTCGACGCTGTTTTCCAGGGCTTCCGGCAGATCCGCGAACCGCTGCTGCATCTCCGCCGCGCTGCGCAGGTACTGCTGCTCGCCGTAGCGCCGCGGGCGCCGCGCATCGTTGAGCGTGTAGCCCTCCTGGATGCAAACGCGTGCCTCGTGCGCACCGAAGTCCGCGGCCTGCAGGAAGCGCACGTCGTTGGTGGCCACCACCGGCAAGCCGCTGCGTGCCGCCAGGGCCACTGCGGCGCGCAAATACTCCTCCTCGCCCTCGCGTCCGGTGCGCTGGATCTCGAGATAAAGGCGTTGCGGGAACCAGCGCATCCACTCCGGGAGCAGCGCCCGCGCCTGGGAGTCGCGGCCGGCCAGCAAGGCGCGGCCAAGTTCGCCCTCACGCCCGCCGGACAGCGCGATCAGCCCTTCACAGTGCTCCGCAAGCCAGGCGCGTTCCAGTACCGGCAGGCCGCGTTGCTGGCCCTCGAGATAGCTGCGCGTAATCAGCTGCGACAGATTGCGATAGCCACGTGCATCGCAGCACAACAGCGTAAACGGGCTGTTGCCGTCCGCCTCGGTGTCGCGCAGGCGCAAATCCGCACCCAGCAGCGGCTTGATGCCGGCGGCTTCCGCGGCGCGGAAAAACTTCACGAGTGCGAACACATTCCCCTGATCGGTGAGCGCCACGGCCGGCATGCCCGCGGCCGCCACGGCCGCCACCAGGTCGGGAATGCGGATCACGCTGTCCGCCAGCGAATACTCGCTGTGCAGGCGCAGATGCACAAAACCCTGAGCCGCACTCACCTCAGTGCTCCAGGACACGCCGTACCGGCGCAAATGAACGGCGGTGAATGCTGCAGGGTCCGTGACTCACGAGCGCCTGCAGGTGTGCCGGCGTCGGATAACCCTTGTGCAGCGCAAAACCGTAATGCGGGAATTCGGCATCCATGCGGCACATGAGCGCGTCGCGCTCCACCTTTGCAAGAATCGAGGCGGCACTGATCGCGGCCACGCTGCGATCACCCTGCACGCGCGCCTCTACCGGGCAGGCGAGCCGTGGACAGACGTTGCCGTCCACCAGCACGCGCGTCGGCGTCACCGCCAAAGCCAGGACCGCGCGTTGCATCGCCAGCAGCGATGCCTGCAGGATGTTGATGCGATCAATCTCCGCGGCGTCGGCCCAACCCACCGCCCAAGCCACCGCCTGCACGCGGATTTCAGCCGCGAGCGATTCGCGGCGTGCGGCCGTCAGTTGTTTTGAATCCCGCAGTCCCGCGATCGGTGCCGCGGCGCGCAAAATCACCGCGGCGGCCGCCACCGGACCGGCGAGCGGCCCGCGTCCGGCTTCATCCACGCCGGCTACCAGAACCGGGCTTTGCGCAGGTCTCATGAGATCGCTCCATCGGTGCGCGAAGGCGCGCGCGCAGGCCGCGTCGCCGCAGGCCGCTGCAGCAAATCGAGGACCGCAGCAGCGGCGCGCTCGTTCGCGCCCAGCCGCAGGCCCTGTTCCAGCTCGGCAAAACTTTGCAACTGGTTGTCCCGCGCACGCGCATCCCGCAGCAAACGGAGTATGGCATTGCCCAGATTCAGCGGCAGCGCCCGGTACTGCAGAAATTCCGGAACTACTTCGCGGCCCGCCAGCAGATTGGGCAAGGCCACGTGCGCCACGCGCAACAGCCCGAGGCCCTTGACCAGCGCGTAGCTGCCGGCGGACAGCCGATAGGCCACGACCATGGGACAGCGCCACAGCATGGCTTCCAGGGTGGCGGTGCCGGAGGCAATGAGCGCGGCATTGGCCGCTCCCAGGATCTCCTGCGCATGACCTTCGATCACGGTTACCGGAAGGTCGGGCACGAGCATGCGCACCTGATTCTTGATATGGCGGCTGAGCGCCGCAGAGGCCGAGGGCATGGCGAATCTGAGCTGCGGCAGGTGGTTTGCCAGCCACTGCGCGGTTTCCAGGAACACCGGCAGCAGCCGTTCCACTTCGGTAAAACGGCTGCCGGGCAACAATGCCACCAGCAGATCCTCGACCGGCAGATGCAGGGTTCTGCGCAACGCGCCACGGTCCAGACTGCGTGGTGCGCGGTCCGCGAGCGGGTGACCGACGTACACGGCATGAAATCCGTGTTGCGCGTACAGCGGCTGTTCAAACGGCAACAGCGTCAGCACCAGCTCCGCGGCCTTGCCGACCTTGAACACGCGGCGCGCGCGCCATGCCCAGATTGATGGGCTGACGTAGTGCACGGTGCGGATTCCGGCTTTGCGCAACCTCGCCTCGAGACCCAGATTGAAGTCCGGCATGTCGATGCCGATGAGTACGTCGGGACGGTGCTGCAGAAAATGCCTGTACAGGCGTCGGCGCAGGCGCAGCAAACGCGGCAGGTGCGCCAACACCTCGGTGATTCCCATGACCGCGAGTGTTTCGGCCTGCACCAGCGGCCGGCAACCGGCCGCGATCATCGCCGGACCCGCCGCGCCCTCGAATTCGGCATCCGGCACCCGCGCGCGGATGGCGCGCATCAGTCCGGCCCCCAGCTGGTCGCCGGAACTTTCACCCGCTATCATGCCAATTCGTAACATGCTCGGCTGCGCCCCGCTGTCCTGCCGCACCTTCAGCGCGTGATACTGCGCTCGCTCGCTTCCAGAAACTCCACCAGGCATTGCAACTCGGATTGTGTGGCGCTGAGCACGCGCAACTTAGCCAGCGCCTCCTGCAGACGCAGGTCCGAACGATACAACACCCGGTAGGCGTTTTTGATGTTGCGGACCTGGGCGGCATTGAATCCCCGGCGTCGCAGGCCCTCACTGTTGATACCGCGCGGCTCGGCGGGTGTACCGGAAATCATCATGTAGGGCGGAACATCGCGGCCAAGGTCCACATTCATGCCGGTAAAGCTGTGGGCGCCGATGCGACAGAACTGGTGCACTTTGGTGAAACCGCCGAGAATCGCCCAGTCTTCGATGTTCACGTGTCCGGCGAGCGTGGCATTGTTGGCCATGATGATGTGATTGCCCAACTCGCAATCGTGCGCCACGTGCACGTAGGCCATGATCCAGTTGTCGCTGCCGATGGTGGTCTTGCCGCGGTCCTGCGCGGTGCCGCGGTTGACGGTGACGAATTCAAAGAAGGTGTTGCGGTCGCCGATTTCAAGCCAGGTCGGCTCGCCGTGAAATTTCATGTCCTGGGGAATGCCGCCGACCGAAGCAAACTGGAAGATGCGGTTGTCGCGGCCGATGCGCGTGGGCCCCTGGATCACGGCATGCGGCCCGATCACCGTGCCCGCGCCGATTTCCACCTGCGCTCCGATGACCGCGAAGGCCCCGACCGTGACATCCGCCGCCAGCCGTGCGCCGGGATCCACGGCGGCGCGCGCGTCAATCAAACCTCAAACTCCCGCGCGGCGCACATGAGTTCAGCGGCCGCCACCAGTTGACCATCCACTTCGGCATGCGTGTCGAATTTCCACACGCCGCGTTTGTCCCACAGGTATTCCACCTTGAGCAGCACCTGGTCGCCGGGCTCCACCGGTTTCTTGAAGCGCGCCTTGTCAATGCCGACGAAATAGTACAGTTCGTTGGCCTGGGGCGCGTGGCCCAGACTGGCAAATGCCAACAGTCCCGTGGCCTGGGCCAGCGCCTCGAGAATCAGCACGCCGGGCATCACCGGCCGATGAGGGAAATGACCGGGGAAGAAGGGCTCATTGATGGTGACGTTCTTCACCGCGACCAGGCGCTTGCCGGGTACGCACTCCAGCACCCGATCCACCAGCAGGAACGGGTAGCGGTGCGGCAGTTGGCGCAGGATCGCGTGTATGTCCAGGGAAGATGCCGTTGCCATGCTGTTTCAGTCCTTCAATTTTCGTTCAAGCTGTTGCAGGCGCCGCGCCAGGTCGTCCAGTTGGCGGAAGCGCACACTGTTCTTGCGCCATTGGGCGGCGCGGTCCATGGGGGCGCTGCCGGAGTACACCCCGGGCTCATGAATCGAGCGGCTCACCAGCGTCATCGCGGTAATCACGACATCATCGGCAATCTCGATGTGCCCGACGATGCCGGCAGCGCCGCCGATCATGCAGCGTTTGCCGATACGCGCGCTGCCGGCAATCGCCGCGCAACCGGCGATGGCGGTGTGCTCACCGATGTGCACGTTATGCCCGATCTGAATCTGATTATCCAGTTTCACGCCGTCGCCGATCAGCGTATCTTCAAGCGCACCGCGATCAATGGTGGTGTTGGCGCCGATTTCCACGTCGTCGCCGATTACGACCGAACCCAGTTGCGGGACCTTGACCCAGCGTTCGCCGTCACGCGCAATGCCGAAGCCATCGGCACCGATGACCGCGCCGGCATGAATCAGCCCGCGCTTGCCGACGTGCACGCGCTCGGCAAGCGTGACATTGGCCGTCAGGCGTGTGTGTTCACCCACCCGCGCCGCGCGCAGCACCACGCAGTTGGGTCCGATGGCGGCGCCGGCGGCAATCACGGCCGCCTCCTCAATCACCGCCCCGGGACCCACCCAGGCGCTGGCCGCGACTTGGGCTGCGGGATGCACCCGGGCGGCGGCATCAATTCCCTGGCGCGCGGGCGGCGCGGGCGCGAGCATGGCCGCAACGCGCGCGTACGCCAGATACGGGTTGTCCACCACCAGTGCGGGCACCGGGCAGGCGTCCGCATCGGCGGGCGCCAGAATCACCGCCGAGGCACGGGTGCTCGCCAAGTGGCGCCGATAGTGCGGGTTGGAAAGAAAACTGATACTGCCGCGGCCCGCGTGCTCCAGCGTGGCTACCGCGTGTACGCGCACGCCGGCATCGCCGCGGACCTGCGCCCTGCAGCTTTTCGCCAGCTCCGCAAGCGTGTATTCCGCCGGCACGCGCCGCTCAACCTCAGTTACCGCCCGTGGCCGCCGCCGGGGCCGGCGCCTTGTAATCCTTTTGCAACTGCGCCAGCACCTGGTCGGTCACGTCTACAGTGCCGTCGGCGTACACGATGCCCAAGCCGACGATCAGGTTGTAGTTGTGCGCCTTGGCGAAGGTCTGCACCTCCTTGACCACGATTTCCTGGATGGCGCCGAGCTTCTGGTTTTGCCATTGGTTCAAGTCCGCCTGAAAATCGTTTTCCTTGCGGCTCAAATCCTGCTGATCGGCGTCCATCTGATTCTGCAGGTTTTGCAACTGTGTGGCGCTCATCACCGAGCCGTTGCGGTTGATCTGCTCCTGCAACGCCTTGACCTTGTTTCCCTGGGCAAGCAGCGCGCTGCGCCGACTGCCGAACTTCCTCTGCATTTCCGCTTCCGCCGCCTTGGCCTGCGGCGAGTCCTTCATCAAGGCCTGCATGTTGACCACGCCGATCTTGAGGTCCGCGGCCTGCAGCGTCCCGGCGCCGAGCAGCAGTCCGGCGGCGGCAACGACCAGCAACATACGGTAAGCGAATCGCATAGAGATCTCCGTTACCATCAGAAATAGGTACCGAGGGTGAACTGGAAGCGCTCCGTCAAGTCCCCGGGTTTGGGATTCAGTGGGAAAGCATAACTGAATTTCATGGCGCCGAGCGGCGTCAGGAACGTGGCGGCCAGGCCCGCGGAAACCCGCATGCGGTTCCAGCGAAAGTCACCGGGATCGGCAAACGCGTTGCCCGCATCGATGAACAGCGCCCAGCGGCTGGAGCCCGTACCCGCGGTGCCGGAGGTATCGTCACTCTTGGCGAAATTGGGGAATATCAGCTCGTTCTGGACCCAGACATCCGCACGTCCGCCAAACGGAAAACCGTAGGAATCCTTGGGGCCGAGTGTGGCCACCTGCCAGCCGCGCACCGTATCCGCGCCGCCCACGAAGAAATTCTTGTAGGGCGGGTAGGTGGCGGTCCTGCCGTAAGGCGCGCCGTAATCGGCTTCGCCGTTGATGCCGTAAATGAACCCCTTGAACAGCGGGATGAACGCGAGCTGCTGATAGGTGAGTATGTAGTATTGCTGGTCGAATCCCGGCAAAGCCGCGGTCAGACTCAGAGTTTCCTGTGAGCCGCTGGTCGGGAAGATGATGCGGTCGCGGGTGTCACGCACATAACTTACCTTGGCCTCCAGCGTGTTGTACTGCAATGCCGGGTATGGACACAGGAAAAAGAATCCGCGCGCATCCGAGCATGCGCCCAGCGTATTGACGACTTTGCCGTTCTGCGGATTGGAAATAAAAGCCACATACTGTTGTGAAGAGCCGGATTGCGTGAACAGTTCGTTGTGCGAATACGTGGCACCCAGCCCCCACCAACTCACCTCGGTGAGCGGCACCAGAAAACTCAGGCTGCCGCCGTAGGAATTCGTGGACAGCGGCGCGCTGTTGATGGTAACGGAGGAAGTCTGGCTCTGGAACAGGGAAAGCGTGCGGCTCACGCCGTTCACGGTCCAATAGGGGTCGGTGAAGCTGCCGGAATAGGTGTGGCCGATGTAAGTGCGATTGGCATTGATTTCCAGGCGCTCGCCGGTTCCCAGGAAATTGGCGTTTACGATCTGTCCGCTCAACACCAGGCCGCTCAGGCTTCCATAGCCCACGCCCACCTGCGCGGTGCCCGACGGGCGTTCGGTGAGCGTGTAATCCACGTCCACCATGTCGTTGGTTCCCGGTACCGGTACGGTCTTGACGGTCGCATTCTCCACCCACGGCAGACGATTGAGGCGCACCCGCGAACGTTCGACGTCCACGTTCGACAGCCAGGTACCCTCGAACTGGCGCATTTCCCGGCGGAACACCACGTCATCGGTGCCGGAGCTGCCGCTGAAATTGATGTGCCGCACGTACACGCGCGGACCGGGCTCGACATAAAACGTGATGGACACCAGCTTGTTCTGGCGATCGATTTCCGGTATCGAGTTCACCTTGGCAAAGCCATAGCCGTCCTCCCCCAACCGTTTCTGCATCAGGTTGGTGGTGACGGTGGCGCGTTGCAGCGAAAACGTGTCGCCCGGCTTGACCAGCACCAACTTCTGCAGAACCGCTTCGGGTACCACGAACTGGCCGGCCAGTTTCACGTCCTTGACCTTGTAAATCGCGCCCTCGCTGATGTTGACCGTGATGTACACACTGGTGTGATCCGGCGAGATCGCCACCTGCGCGGAGTCCACGGCAAAATCCGCGTAACCGCGGTCCATGTAAAACGAGCGCAGTGATTCCAGATCGCCCACCAGTTTTTCACGCGCGTATTCGTCGGAGCTGCCGAAGAATGTCCAGAAATCCGCCACCTTGAGCTTGAAGACGTCGCGCAATTCGCTGTCGCTGAACGCGTGATTCCCGACGATGTCAATGGCGCGGATCTTGGCGGTATCACCCTCCTTAATCTTCACCGCCACGTTGACCCGGTTGTCACCGATATCGGTGACCGTGGGCGTGATGAGCACGCCGTAGTGGCCGTGGCTGTAGTACTGGTCGGTAAGCTGCTGCAGAAAGCCATCCAGGGCCACGCGGTTGAAGATCTGGCCGGTAGACAGGCCCGCCTTGTTGAGGTTTTTGTCGAGATCGTCGCTCTTGATGAGCTTGTTGCCGGTGACCACGAAGCTGGCAATCGAGGGACGCTCGTGCACGATGATGATGAGCGTGTCGCCATCGCGGCGCATCGCCACGTCGCGGAAGAATCCGGTCTTGTAGAGCGCACGGATGGCGTCCTGGATGCGGGTGGCATCCACCTGGTCGCCGATGTTGATCGGGAGGTAGTCGAAGATCGTACCTTCGGAGATGCGCTGCAATCCCACGACTTCGATCTTCTTCACAACGAACGACTCATCCGCCCGGGCGGCAGGAAGGGTGAGCATCAGGACAAGCAGCGTTGCCAGGAATATCCCGGTGCCTTTTAGCAGACCCACTCGTCCTCCTTACCCAAACAGTCGCATCAGATCGTTGTAAACGGCGAAACCCAGCAGCATCAAGATCAGCGTCAAGCCGATGCGCTGACCGGTCATCTCCGCCTGGGCGGACAAGGGTGAGCCCTTGATCGCCTCCATGATGTAGTACAGCAGATGGCCGCCGTCCAGCACCGGAACCGGCAGCAGATTCAGCACCCCGAGGCTGATGCTCACGATGGCGAGGAACGCGAGAAACGGCACCAGGCCGCTCTCCGCGGTGTAGCCAGCGTAGCGCGCTATATCTATCGGCCCGCTCAGGTTGCGCAACGAAACCTTGCCGATCACCATGTTCCAGGAAGCATCCAGGGTGAGCCAGGCAAGGCTGCCGGTGCGCACCATGGCACGGCCCAGAGCGGCCGCGGGATTATACCGTTGTTCGGACTCCAGACGCTGGCGTACCCAGGCGGGATAGCCAAGCTGGGCACCGATGTGGCCGACGCGTTTGCCGCCAATTTCCTGCTCTCCCACGTGCAGCGACAGATGCAGTCGCTGGTCACCCCGCTGTACCAGGATCTCGAGCGTCCGGCGGGGCGCCGCCTGCAGAATTTCCGCCAGTTGTGCCGGGCCGGTAAGCGCCTTGCCGCCAACTTCGAGAATCACGTCGCCCGGCTTCAGGCCCGACTGACGTGCGCTGCCGTCCGCCGTCACCTCTCCCACCACGGGCGCGGCTTGCGGTTGCCATTGGCTCAGTCCCAGACCGGTAAGCAGCTCTCCCGGCTCGGTGAGCGCACGGGTATCTTTGGCCTGCAGCCGCAGTTGGCGTTCGGCACCCTGCGGGGTACGTACGGTCACCTCGATGCGTTGGTTCTGCAACACGCCCTCGAACAGGTGCACCACCGTGGTATCCCAGGTGGGCGTGTCGTGATCGTTGACGGACACAATCTCGTCCTGCGGCTGAAAACCGGCAAGCGCGGCGGGCGAACCGGAACGGATCTCGCCCACGATCGGGCGTATGCCGGGCACGCCGATCATGAAAATCACCCAGAAGGCGATGACCGCAAATATGAAATTAAATACCGGACCGGCCAGCACCGACAGAAACCGCTTGGGCAGAGACTGGCGGTTGAATGCCAGATGTTTCTCGGCCTCCGCCACTTCACCCTCGCGCTCGTCCAGCGGCTTGACGTAGCCGCCGAGTGGCAGCCAGCCGACGGCGATTTCGGTGGAGTCCGGCTGGCGCTGCCAGCGCAGCAGCGGCTTGCCGAAAAATACCGAGAAGCGCAGCACCCTGATGCCGAAGGCGCGCATCACGACAAAGTGGCCAAACTCGTGCCAGATGATAAGCACGCAGATGGCCACCAGAAACGCGCCGATGCTGACGAGTACGTTCACAAACTGTGCTCCATCACCTGCGCCGCAATCCCGGCCGCCATGCGGCGTGCGCGCCGGTCGTGGTCCAGCACTTCTTCAATGGAACCGGCGGCCGCGGATACGCAACGCTCCAGAGTCTCGCTCACCACCTCGGCAATCGCCGTGAATCGCAGCCGTTCCGACAAAAACGCCTGAACCGCGATCTCGTTGGCCGCGTTCAGCACCAGCGGCGCGCTGCCGCCGGTCTTGGCCGCTTCGATGGCCAGACTCAAACACGGGAATGCCGCGAAATCCGGCGGTTCAAAATCCAGATGCGCCACGCTGAAAAGGTCCAGCGGCTGGATACCGGCCTGGATGCGCTCCGGCCAGGCCAGCCCGCAGGCGATGGGGGTACGCATGTCCGGATTGCCGAGCTGCGCCAGCACTGAACCGTCGGCATATTCCACCAGCGAATGCACCACACTCTGCGGATGCACCACCACATCGATGCGCTCGGGCGGCAGATCAAACAGCCAGCACGCTTCGTTCACTTCCAGGCCCTTGTTCATGAGCGTGGCGGAATCCACCGAAATCTTGCGGCCCATTTTCCAGCGCGGATGCGCGCAGGCCTGATCCGGCGTGGCCGTGTGCCGCCGTTCCCGCGACCAGCCGCGGAACGGCCCGCCCGAGCAGGTGAGCAGCAGGCGGCGTACGCCCTCGGGGCGTGCGCCGGCACGATAGCCGTTCGGCATGCACTGAAACAGCGCGTTGTGTTCGCTGTCTATCGGCAGCAGCTCGGCGCCGTAACTGCGCACCGCCCGCATGAACAGCGCACCGCTCATCACCAGCGATTCCTTGTTGGCGAGCAGCACGCGCTTGCCGGCCTTGACCGCGGCCAGCGTCGCCAGCAGGCCGGCCGCGCCCACGATCGCGGCCATCACGCAGTCGCTCTCCGGCAGCGCCGCGACTTCCTCCAGTGCACGCGTTCCGGCCAGGACTTCGGTTTTCAGGCCGTGCGCCTCGAGCTGCCCGCGCAATTCCCGTGCCGCGGCCTCGTCCACCATGACCGCGTACTTCGGCTGGTGCTCGCGGCACTGGCCGAGCAGGCGTGCGACATTGCTGCACGCCGTCAGCGCCACCACACGGTAATCCTCACGATGGCGGCCGACGACATCCAGGGTGCTGATCCCGATGCTGCCGGTGGCGCCGAGGATGGTGATGCCTTTCATTTCAGGCGCTCCAGAATCGCGAGCCCCAGCCAGAAAGCCGGTAGTGCGGCGGTCAGACTGTCAATGCGGTCGAGCACGCCGCCGTGACCGGGAAACAGCCGGCCGCTGTCCTTGAGCCCGGCTTCACGCTTGAACATGCTTTCGGAAAGATCGCCCACGATGGACAGCCAGCCTGCAAGTACACACACAGGAATAAGAGCATAGCCGCCTGCCGGAAGTGCCCAGAACACACCGACGAATGCCACGGCCAGCAGCGCCAGCGTAGCACCGGCGACGCCCTCCCAGGTTTTGCCGGGACTCACTTCGGGCGCGAGCTTGCGCCGGCCGAAGGCTCGCCCGGCGAAATACGCGGCAATATCCGCCGCCCAGATCAGCACCAGCAGGAACAACAGCTTGCGCCGACCGTCGGCACTGGCATGCAGTGCGATAGTGGCAAACCACGCGGGCAGCAGCGTGAGCAAACCGCACAGCAATTTCACGGGCATGGCAAACTCCCGGCGCCAGAGGCCCAGCCACAAAAGCGCGAACAGCCACCAGCCCAGTGCCACCCAGGCCGTAATCCACAACACCCAAGCATTGTGCTGCAGTGTCCAGAAGCAGATGAGCAGCACGGCCAGCAGCAGTGTGCAGCCGGCTTGCAGCCACGGCGCGCACACCTTCGACAAGGCCGTCCATTCCCACGCGGCCGCCAATGCCACCGCTCCGGCCGCGAGGCCCAGCGCCCAGGTGGGCGCAAACCACACCAGTGCCACGACCGCCGGCAGCAGAATTGCCGCGGTAAGAATGCGCAGCTTAAGCATGGCCCGCGTCCCGGGTCTGTTCAGGAGTGCGGCCGAAGCGCCGCTGGCGCTGCGCATACCAGCTCAACGCCGCCTCCAGCGCCGCCGTATCAAAATCCGGCCACAGCACCTCGGTGAAATACAATTCGGTGTAGGCGAGATTCCATAACAGAAAATTGCTGATGCGCTGTTCACCGCCGGTGCGGATGAAGAGGTCGGGATCCGGCAACCCCGCGAACGCCAGCGAGTCCGAGAGTTGCTGTTCGCCCATCTCCTCGACGCGCAAGCGCCCGGCCACGGCCTCGGCCGCCAGGCGTCTCGCAGCCTGCAACAAATCCCAGCGTCCGCCGTAATCGGCCGCGATGTTCAAAACCAGGCTGCCATTGCCGGCGGTCAACTGTTCGGATGCGCGCATACCCTGTTGCAGCGCCGGCGAGAATTGCTCACGTGCACCGATGAAGCGGATGCGTACCTTGTTCTTGTGCAGCTCCGCGACCTCGCTTTCGAGTGCGCTCATGAAAAGGCCCATGAGACTGCCGACTTCCGGCTGGGGCCGCTGCCAATTCTCGCTGCTGAAGGCAAACAAGGTCAGTGCGCCGACGCCGCGTTGCACGCAGCCCTCGATCAGGCGGCGCGCTGCGGTGAGGCCCGCGCGATGGCCGGCCTGGCGCGGCAGCAGACGGCGCTGCGCCCAGCGGCCATTGCCGTCCATGATCACGGCCATGTGGCGCGGCAGACTGTAGCCTTCATCTTTGGTCATGCGGTGGATTCCGGCGCGCTGCCCCGCGCCCCAGGCAAGGTTCAGACTTCCAGCAGCTCGGTTTCCTTGGCGGCCAGAATCTTGTCTATGTCTGCGATGTGCCGGTCAGTCAGCTTCTGAACGTCATCCTGGGTGCGGCGCTCCTGGTCCTCGGTGATTTTGCGGTCCTTGAGCGCGGTCTTGAGTTCCGTGTTGGCATCGCGGCGTGCATTGCGGATGGCCACGCGCGCGCCCTCGGCTTCCTGACGCGCCAGCTTGACGATCTCGCGGCGACGTTCCTCGGTAAGCTGCGGCATGGGTACGCGAATTACGTTGCCGGCCGTTGCCGGCGTCAAGCCCAGATTCGAGGTCAGGATCGCCTTCTCGATCACCGGGATCATCTGCTTTTCCCAAGGCGTGATGCTGAGTGTACGCGCGTCCGAGACCGTGACGTTGGCCACCTGGTTGAGCGGGACTTCCGATCCGTAGTAGGCCACGCGGATGTGATCCAGCAGGCTGGTGTGGGCGCGGCCGGTGCGCAGCCGGGCGAGCACGTCCTTGAGCGTGTCCGCGGCCTTCTGCATGCGGGCATCCGCATGCTTCTTCAGATCGTCGGTCATGTCGAACCTCCGTTATCCACCAGGGTACCCACGTCGCGCACACCCTGAATGATGCGCAGCAGGTCGCCGGCCCGGGTGAGATCAAAAATTCTCAGCGGAATATTATTGTCGCGGCACAGTACGATGGCGGTAGCATCCATGACCGCGAGCTTGTCGGCCAGCACCCGGTCATAGGTGATGTGTGCATAGCGCTCGGCCTGGGGATGGTGCTTGGGATCGGCGGCATACACGCCGTCCACCTTGGTGGCCTTGAGCAGCAGATTGCAGCCGGTTTCGATGGCGCGCAGCGCCGCGGCGGTATCGGTGGTAAAGAACGGATTGCCGGTACCGGCTGCAAAGATGCACACCCGTCCCTTTTCCAGGTGGCGCACCGCGCGCCGCCGGATGTAGTCCTCGCACACCTCGTTGACTCTCAGTCCCGACATCACGCGCACGTACACGCCCAGGTGCTCGAGCGCATCCTGCATGGCGAGGGAATTCATGATGGTGGCCAGCATGCCCATGTGGTCCGCGGTGACGCGGTCCATACCGGCGCGCGCCAGCCCCGCGCCACGGAAGATATTGCCGCCGCCGATGACCATACCGACTTGCACGCCGAAATCGCGCACCGCGCGCACTTCTTCGGCCAACTGCTTGATGACAACCGGATCGACGCCGTAATCGGCGCGGCCCATGAGGGCCTCGCCGCTCAGCTTGAGGAGTATGCGCCGATAGGCCGGAGCCGGGTTCGACATTGATGCGCCGCCACGCCAGGGATATGCAGAGCCCCGCAATGCGGGGCTCCCGGCGGAATTGTACCGTAAACCGCCGCCACCCGCGCTGCGGCGGCGCGCCTTAGGCGGTTTTTGCGGCCTGGGCTTTGACCTCGGCGGCAAAGTCTTCCTGTTTCTTTTCGATGCCCTCGCCCACTTCGAAGCGTGCGAAGCGCAATACCTTGGCGCCATGGCGCGCCAGCAGCTTGTCCACGGTGCTCTCCGGATCCTTGACGAACGGCTGGCCGAGCAAGGTGATTTCCGCGAGGTATTTCCGCAGCCGCCCCTCGACCCTCTTCTCGATGATCGCTTCGGGCTTGCCGCTGTCGGCAGACTGTGCGCGGATGATTTCGCGTTCCTTGTCGAGTACTTCCGCTGGCAGCTGTTCGGGGCGCACGCACAACGGCCGACTCGCGGCTACGTGCATGGCGATGTCCCTGGCAAGGGTCGTATCGCCGCCCTGCAATTCCACGAGCACGCCGATGCGCGCGCCGTGCAGGTAACTGCCGAGTGTGGCGCTGCTCTTGAAATGGATTCCGCGCCGCACGCTCACGTTCTCGCCGATCTTGGCGACCAGCTCGCGGCGTGCGGTATCCACGGAGCGGCCGCCTGCCAGTTGCAGATTGCCGAGCGCGGCGAGATCCTGCGCCACCTGCTCGAGCAGCGCTTGCGCCACCTGCGCGGTAAACGCCTTGAAATCCTCGCCGTTGGCGACGAAGTCGGTCTCGCAATTCACCTCGACCATGGCGGCGGCGGCACCGCTCTGCGCGATCGCAATCCGGCCTTCGGCTGCAATCCTCCCGACTTTCTTGTCGGCTTTGGCGAGTCCCGTCTTGCGCATGTGCTCGACGGCGCGTTCCAGATCGCCGCCGGTTTCCGTCAGCGCCTTCTTGCACTCCATCATGCCGGCGCCGGTGCGCTCGCGCAGTTCTTTGACCAAAGATGCCGATATCGTCATGCAAAATCCTGTAGTGACCGTGTGCCAACCCGGACCGGCCGGTACCGCATCGGTGTGGCGAGGTGCTATTCGCCGCTGTCTTCGACCTTGTCCTTCTTGGGCGCGCGCTTGTGACTCGCGGCTTTCTTGACCGGCGCCTTTTTGTGCACCACGGTCTTGCGCGCGGGAGTCTCATCGCCCGCGGCGGCGGGCGTCACCGGCGGCGCGGCCGCGGCAGCTTCCGCTGCCGCCTGCGCCGCAGGTCTTTCCACGGGTTTGCGCCGTGGTGCAGGCTTTTTGGCCGGGATCATCTTCACCGGCGCGCGGCGGCGGCCACGTCCGCGCTTCGGATTGCCGTGCTCATCCAGTTCCACGAACTCGTCTTCGTCGCTGCCCGCCAGTTGCGGCATGGCTTCGCGGCCGGCGAGCACCGCATCCGCAACACCCTCGGCATACAGCTGGACTGCGCGAATGGCATCGTCGTTGCCCGGAATCACGTAATCCACGCCGTCCGGCGTGTTGTTGGTGTCCACGATGGCGACGATGGGAATACCCAGTTTGCGCGCCTCGCTGACCGCAATTTTCTCGTGGCCGACGTCAATCACGAACAGCGCGTCCGGCAGGTTGTTCATGTCCTTGATGCCGCCCAGGCTCTTTTCCAGTTTCCCCATTTCGCGGCGCAGGCGGATGACTTCCATTTTTCCCAGGCGTTCGAAGGTGCCGTCCTGCGACTGCGCATCGAGTTCATGCATGCGCTTGATGGACTGGCGCACGGTCTTGAAATTCGTCAGTGTGCCGCCCAGCCAGCGCTGGCTGACGTACGGCATGGCGCAGCGCTGCGCCTGCGCCGTCACGGCCTCGCGCGCCGCGCGCTTGGTGCCCACGAACAGCAACGCGCCGCCGTCGGTCGCCAGGCGCTTGACGAACTCCAGCGCCTCGCGGTACAGCGGCAGGGTTTTTTCCAGATTGATGATGTGAATGCGGCTGCGCTCGCCGAAGATGTACGGCGCCATCTTCGGGTTCCAATAACGCGTCTGGTGGCCAAAATGCACGCCAGCTTCCAGCATCTGGCGCATGGACAGCTCGCCCATGGAGGTACTCCGTGCGGTTCGGAACCCGAAGGTTCCAGGGGTTATGCCTCCATACACCCCGGATCGCAACCCTGGTCCATGCGGACCGGCGGGCACCCCGCGAGCGGTATCGGTGTATGTGTGGGTTTAATGAAAGTCGCCGGCCTGCGGCCGGTGGTTTGCCAAAAAAGGCCGCGCTTTATACCATAAGCCGCCCACAACGGCAACGCCGACCAGGACTTGCACAGCACGCTGGCGGCTCCATTTATCCAACCGAACTCTCATGCCCGTTACCATCAAATCCGCAGAAGAACAAGCCAAGATGCGCATGGCCGGCCGGCTCGCCGCCGAGGTGCTGGACACGATCGCGCCCTATGTGCAGCCGGGAACAACCACCGAGGAACTTGACCGCGTATGTCACGATTATATCGTCAACGTGCAACACGCGATCCCGGCCAATGTCGGCTACCACGGTTTCCCCAAGACCCTGTGCACTTCGGTGAACCATGTCGTCTGCCACGGAATTCCGGGCGATCGCAAACTCAAGCACGGCGACATCCTCAACATCGACGTGACCGTCATCAAGGACGGTTTCCACGGCGACACCAGCAAGATGTACTACGTGGGCGAGCCCTTGGTGCCGGCGCGCCGCCTGGTGCAGGTCACGCACGACGCTATGCTTATCGGCATCGAGATGGTCAAACCCGGCGTGCAGCTCGGCGACATTGGCCACGCCATCCAGCGCTACGCCGAGGAGCACGGTTACTCGGTGGTGCGCGAGTACTGTGGTCACGGTATCGGTCGCGTGTATCACGAGGATCCGCAGGTGCTGCATTACGGCACGCCTGGCACCGGTCTGGAACTGCAGTCCGGCATGACCTTCACCATCGAGCCGATGGTGAATGCCGGCAAACGTCACGTGCGCCTGCTGCCGGACGGCTGGACCGTGGTAACCAAGGATCATTCGCTCTCCGCGCAGTGGGAACACACGATACTGGTCACCACATCCGGCCATGAAGTGCTGACGGCACGCGCCGGCGGCGAAATCTGACGGCACGCTTGAACGCCACATCCGGTACCCATTCCACCGCCCGTCCAGCCAGCGCGCGCAATACGCCGCGACTCAAGCTTCATCCCCCACTCGAGCCGCTGCGCGCCGCGCTGCAGGTTTGCGATCAAAACCTGCGTGAGCAATTCAGTGCCGTTGCTCCGGTCGAGCCGCTGATGCGCGCGCGCGTGCAAGCGGTGGATGCCGTGGTGCTGGGTGCCTTCCAGTTGCATTTGTCCGTGGGCGCGTGCGACCTGGCACTCATGGCCGTCGGCGGCTACGGCCGCGGCGAGCTGCATCCGTACTCCGACATCGATCTGCTGATCCTGTTGCGCCACGCGGACGGCGGACCCGAGCGTCGTGCCATCGGTGCATTCCTGGCCACGCTGTGGGATATCGGTCTGCAGGCCAGCCACAGCGTGCGCACCGTGGCGGAATGTCTCGCGCAGGCACGCGCCGATCTGAGCGTCGCCACCAACCTCATGGAATCCCGGCATCTGGCCGGAGCCGCGGACCTGTGCACACAGCTGCAGCAGCACATGCAGCCGCAGCAGATGTGGCCGGCAAAAGAGTTTTTCCGGGCCAAGCAGCGCGAGCAGCAACTGCGGCACGTCAAATATCACGATACCGCATACCGGCTGGAACCCAACGTCAAGGAAAGCCCCGGCGGCTTGCGTGACATTCAGACGATTGCCTGGGTCGCACAACGGTACACCGGCGCCGTCAGCCTGCAGGAACTGGTGACGCGCGGTTTTTTGACTGCGGACGAACACCGCACGCTGCAACAAGGCCAGGGCTTTCTGTGGCGGGTACGCTTTGCCCTGCACCTGCTCTACGGCCGGCGCGAGGACCGGTTGTTGTTTGACGCCCAGCCGCGCCTGGCGCGGCAATTCGGCTACCACGACGCGCCCGCAAATCCGGCCGTCGAGCAGTTCATGCAGGCGTATTACCGCACCATCAAGGAACTCAGCCTGCTCAACGAAATGCTGCTGCAGTCACTGGAAGAAGTGATTCTCGCCGACGGGCCGACGGCACCCGCGGTCCTGGATGACAACTACGAGGAGCACGGTGGTTTCCTGCGGTTGCGCGATCCCGGGCTGTTCAAACACCGGCCGGCGGCGCTGCTGGAAATGTTCCATGTGCTGCAGCAACATCCGCGCCTCAAGGGCGTAAGCGCGCAAACCTTGCGCAGCCTGCGCGCCAATCTCGAGCGCGTGGATGACGGCTTCCGCGCCGCACCGGAGCAGCGCGTGCAGTTCATGCAGATTCTGCGGGAACCGCAGGGCGTGACCCACGAACTG
Source organism: Gammaproteobacteria bacterium (assembly GCA_050739175.1). GTDB lineage: Bacteria > Pseudomonadota > Gammaproteobacteria > Natronospirales > REEB76 > REEB76. Next base: position 6,409 of record JBOIAZ010000134.1, on the reverse strand, counting down.
CGGCGCATGAACCGCTATGGCGTGCTGGGGCGCTACCTGCCCGCCTTCGGCCGCATCGTCGGCCGCATGCAGTTCGACCTGTTCCATGCCTACACCGTGGACGAGCACATTCTGTTCGTGATCGGCAATCTGCGCCGTTTTGCCTTGAGCCGCTACGACCGGGAATTTCCCCAGTGCAGCCGCATCCTGCAGGCGCTGCCCAAACCCGAATTGGCGTATCTGGCCGCGCTCTTCCACGATATCGCCAAGGGCCGCGGCGGCGACCACTCGCAACTGGGCGCGCAGGAAGCGGAGGCTTTCTGCCTGGACCACGGCCTGAGCCGTTACGACGCGCATCTGGTCGGCTGGCTGGTGGAACACCACCTGCTGCTGTCACTCACCGCCCAGAAACGGGACATCAGCGATCCAAAGGTCGTGCACGCTTTTGCGCGCAAGGTCGGCGATCAGCTGCATCTGGATTATCTGTACGTGCTCACCGTGGCCGACGTGCGCGGCACCAATCCGGAATTGTGGAATTCCTGGAAAGCCAGCCTGTTTCACGAGCTTTATGCCGAAGCCAGCCGCGCATTGCGCCAGGGCCTGGAAAATCCCCTGGACAAGGACGAGCTGATCCGCGAAACCCAATCGCAGGCGCTCGCACTGCTGCGCGCACAGGGGCTCGAACCTAAAGATGTGCACGAAGTCTGGACCATGTTTTCGCAGGAATACTTCCTCGGTCACGCCCCCGACGAAATTGCCTGGCACACTGCGGGACTGCGCGCACGGCTCACGGGCAGCGCACCGCTGGTACTGCTGCGCCAGCAGGCCGCGCGCGGCGGCACCGCCATCAGCGTCTACGCCGGGCCCGATGCATTCATTTTCGCGCGCGTGGCCGCAACGCTCGCGGAACTCGGACTCACCATACTGGACGCGCGCCTCGTGCCCATGACCCGTGGCCGGCGGCTCGACACTTACGTGGTGCTGGAAGACGACCGCCAGCCGATTCTCGACTCGGAACGCCTTGCCGAAATTGCGCGCACCGTGCAGCGCGAGGCCCAGCGGCAGCAGCAGATGCCGATGACGATCACGCGCAGTGCACCGCGCCAGGTGCGCCTGTTCACCACGCGCACCGAAGTGGAATTCGCCGCGGATCTCTCCGGCCGGCGCACGGCGCTGGAAATACGCGCCGGGGACAGGCCCGGCCTGCTGTCGCTCATCGGCCAGGCGCTGGCGCAGAGCGAGATCCGCCTGTGGAATGCCAAAATAACCACCGTCGGCGAACGCGCCGAGGACGTATTCTTCATAACCGACAGCAACAACCGGCCGCTCGACGATGCGGCAGCACGCGAACGGCTGCGCCACGTGTTGCTCTCCCAGCTGAACGATGCCGCGTGAAAGTCCGGCCACAACGGAACCCGCATGAATCCTGATCTCGAGAAACTCTTTCCCTACCCTTTCGAGCGCCTGGCGAAACTCAAGGAGGGTGTGACTCCGCCGGCGCATCTGCGGCACATTGCGCTTTCCATCGGCGAGCCCAAGCACGCGCCGCCGGAATTCGTGCTGCAGGCGCTGCGCGACAATCTCGCTGGCCTCGGCGCCTACCCCATGGCCAAGGGCCTGCCGGAGCTGCGCGCGGCCATCGCGCGCTGGCTCACGCGCCGCTTCAAACTCCGGCCCGGCCGGATTGATCCGGAACGGCATGTATTGCCGGTGTCCGGCACGCGCGAAGGTTTATTCGCCTTCGCCCAGGCGGTGGTGGATCGAGCCGCACGCCCGTTGGTGCTGATGCCAAATCCCTTCTACCAGATTTACGAGGGCGCGGCTTTGCTCGCGGGCGCGGAGCCGTATTTCCTCAACACCGTCGCCGAGCACGGCTTTCTGCCGGATCTGGACGCGGTGCCGGAGAGCGTCTGGCGGCGTTGCCAACTCCTATATATATGCACGCCCGGCAATCCCACCGGCGCGGTCATGGACAGCGCCTATCTCAAGCGGGTGCTGGAACTCGCCGAGCGGCATGATTTCATCGTGGCCTCGGACGAGTGCTACGCCGAAATCTATCTGGATGAAGCCCGGCCGCCGCCGGGATTGCTGCAAGTTTGCGAGGAAACCGGCCGGCACGATTTTCGCCGCTGCGTCGCGTTCCACAGTCTGTCGAAACGCTCCAGCCTGCCCGGACTGCGCTCCGGCTTCGTGACCGGTGACGCGGACATCTTGGCGAAATTCTTGCAATACCGTACTTACCACGGTTGCGCGGTACCGCTGCCCACCCAGGTCGCGAGTGTGCACGCCTGGGACGACGAGCGCCACGTGGTCGAGAACCGAGGTTTGTACCAGCAGAAATTTCGGGCGGTCATGGAAATCCTGGGCCCGGTGCTGGATATGCACTATCCGCCGGCGGCGTTTTACCTGTGGCCGAATACACCCATGGACGACGAGCGCTTTGCCAAAGAACTGTACGCCCGGCAGAATCTCACCGTGCTGCCCGGCAGTTATCTGTCACGCCCCACGCCGGATGGTGATCCCGGCAAGAATCGCGTGCGCATCTCGCTGGTACCGCCGCTTACGGAATGTACCGAAGCCGCGCGCCGCATCCGCGCCTATGTGGAATCGCTGTGAGCGCCGATGCCTTGCAAAAAACGATTGAGACCGCCTGGGAAAGTCGCGCGGCACTTGCGCCGGACAATGTAACGCCGGAAATCCGCCACGCCGTCGAAACCGTAATCGGCCAACTGGACTGCGGCGCGCTACGGGTGGCGGAAAAACACGAAGGCCGCTGGCAGGTGCAGGAGTGGCTCAAAAAAGCCGTGCTGCTGTATTTCCGCATCCAGTCGAATCAGGTGATCGAGGGCGCAGGCACGCGCTATTACGACAAGATTCCGCTCAAGTACGCCGCGCATGCACGCGCGGAGTTCCAGCGCGAAGGCGCGCGCATCGTGCCGCCCGCGAGCGTGCGTTACGGCGCTTACGTGGCGCCGGACGTAGTGCTGATGCCGAGCTACGTCAACATCGGCGCCTACGTGGACCGCGGCACCATGGTGGATACCTGGGCCACCATCGGCTCCTGCGCCCAGATCGGCAAAAACGTGCACATCTCCGGCGGCGCCGGCATCGGCGGCGTGCTCGAACCGCTGCAGGCCGCGCCCACCATCATCGAGGACGACTGCTTCATCGGCGCGCGCTCCGAGATCGTCGAGGGCGTGATCGTGGAACCGGGCGCGGTGATTTCCATGGGCGTGTTCATCGGCCAAAGCACGCGCATCTACGACCGCAACAGCGGCGAAATTACTTACGGCCGTGTGCCGGCCGGCGCCGTGGTGGTGCCGGGCAGCCTGCCGTCCAGTGACGGCCGCTACAGCCTGCAATGCGCGGTAATCGTCAAACGCGTGGACGCCAAAACGCGCGCCAAGATCGGCATCAATGAACTGCTGCGCGGAATAACCGAATGAGCGCGGTGCTGGAACTGACCAAGGAGCTGGTCGCCCGCGTTTCACTCACGCCCGACGACGCCGGCTGCCAGCAGATCATCGCGGCACGGCTTGCTAAAATCGGTTTCAAGATCGAACATCTGCGCTTCGGACAGGTGGACAATCTCTGGGCGCGGCACGGGGAGTCGGCGCCGCTGCTGGTATTCGCCGGCCACACCGACGTGGTGCCGACCGGCCCGCGCGAACAGTGGCATTCCGATCCCTTCACGCCCACTGTGAAAGATGGCCTGCTCTATGGCCGCGGCACGGCAGACATGAAAGCGGGCCTCGCCGCCATGGTGGTGGCGATGGAGCAGTTGCTCGCCGCCAAACCGAAACTCATAGGCAGCATCGCTTTCCTCATTACCAGCGACGAAGAAGGGCCGTCGGTGGACGGCACGGTGCGCGTGGTGGAACTACTGCAAAAGCGCGGCGAAAAAATAGATTGGTGCGTGCTGGGCGAGCCGTCTTGTCTCAAGACTTTCGGCGACACTCTTCGTCACGGCCGGCGCGGCTCGTTTACCGGCCTGCTGACGGTGCACGGCATCCAGGGCCATGTCGCCTATCCCGAGCGCGCGGATAATCCGATTCACCGCGTAATTCCCGCCCTGAATGAGCTTTGCACTACACGTTGGGACAGGCGCGACAACCCGCACTTTCCGCCCACCAGCTTTCAGATATCCAATTTCAACAGCGGCACCGGCGCCGGCAACGTGATTCCCAGCGAGGCCGCCATCCGTTTCAATTTCCGCTATTCCACCGCCGTCACCGCCCAGGAACTACGGCAGCTTGTCGAAGATATCCTGAAGCGCCACGGCGTACGCTATTCAATCGAATGGCGCCCCATGGGCGAACCGTTCCTGACCCAACCGGGGAAATTAAGCAACATCGTGCAAAATGCGGTAGAGAAAGTAACCGGTCTGCGGCCCAAGCTCGACACCGGCGGCGGCACCTCCGACGGCCGCTACATCGCGCCCGCCGGCGCCGAAGTCATCGAATTCGGTCCGCTGAATGCGAGTATTCACAAGATTGACGAATCCGTGGCGGTGACGGACCTGGAGCCTCTCGCCCGGATTTACCGGGAGATCACGCAAACAATCCTGGGCTGAAACGGACGACCCGATGCCGGATAGCACTCGGCGGCGGCCAAGCGTTCATCCCGGAATACCTCCAAACCCTGGCCTGCAAGCCTGTGGCCTGGGATGACTCGGCGCACTCAGCAGCTGGCGGGATACTGGCCGGAAGCGTGTGCAGACTGGCCGCACTCATACCATGCCAACCACTGAATGTGGTGTCGCTGGTATGATTGGAGTGGCCATAACGGCACAACAGGACTACATTTATGAGCAAAGGCATAGAAAGGAAAAAGGACGCCAAAAAGAAGCCGGCCAAGACGCTGATGGAAAAACGCGCCGCAAAGAGAGCCAAGAAACAGGGGGGGAGCATGACGGTCCCGAATCAGTAATACGCCCCACCAGCGCCAAAACTCACTGGATCAATCCAGTTGCGCACGCTCAAGCGTCATAGCATTCGCTGTGCGCGCGTGTCGCGGCCCCACGGGGACCATCTCCTTATGTCAGTGCACAAGGATAACCACGCGATACACGGCGCCATTTAAGCAAGAGACGGACTTTGTTCCAAAGCTCGCCACCGCCGCCTGACGCTCCGAGGGCCGCCACCTCGGCGCCCACCGGCACCGAGGTCATCGAATTCGGCCCGCCGAATGCCAGCATACACAAGATTGATGAATGTGTGGCGCTGGCGGACCTGGAACCGTTAGCAGAGATTTATCGGGAGATCATGAAAAGCTTGTTAAGCTAAAGCGGATGGCCTAGCGGGTACATAACCGTGCTCCCTTCCCTGTCACCCTCCGCTAGGCATCTCTTGCCAATTAATAGGTTCAGAGCCGAGCCCACAGCCTGCAATGCTCCCACCTCTTCGCGTCGAAACCCCAACTAGGTTGTTCTGCCTAATCCAGATCGTAGTGTATTGACACTGGCCAAAGCCGACAACTTCTTGGTATTGCCAAGCTTCATTGGTACCGCGGAAAGAACGATTCGCTGGCTCACCCATGATTGAGAGCACTTGCTGTTTGGACATGCCAGGTTCAAGCTGTTCAACATGGTGACTTAACGAAGCACAACCCGCTTCAAAAAGAATAACTGTCAGAATTAGAAATGCCCACCTGATCACATAGCACCTCCTCTACCCTGTTTATTAAGGCCTGATTCATAGTCAATCATACTATGAGCGCCTAACCTGCTGCTCCCTCGCCCAATACCAGTTCACCACTACTCCACCCACGCCCAGAATCACGAACCAGATCAACACCCATTCCGGCATAGTCAGGCCCAGGAACTTCCAGGTAATCAGCGCACAGTCGCCGGTGCCGGTAAATGCCTTGACGATGAACTTGTTGAGCGGCAGGGATTGAAACATGTAGTTCAAACCCGGTCCGCAAGGCGGCTGTTTCCATTCCGGGAGGTGTTGCAGATACGACTGGCGGATGGAGACAGCAGAACCAGCAGCAGCCACGATAATCAAGAGAATGCCGTAAACGCGCGCGCCCACGGCTTTCGGATGGTGCAGAAACGCAATCAGGAAAATGATGCCCAGGATAATCATCGCAATGCGCTGGAAGATACACAGCACACAGGGTTGCAGGCCGCTATGGAATTGTGAGTAATAGGCGTAGGCCATCAACAGCACGCAGATCACGAAGCCGATCAGATTCGCCAAACGGCGGATGGACATGCGGTTCTCCTAAGTAGGGTGCGCTTGCGCACCAATCGATAAATCCCTCAGCCTCCCCCTTTTCAAAGGGGGAGCAGATTGTCCTGTGGGAGCGGTGATATTCACCGCGATTTTCGCAATACTGGAATCGCGGCAGAGACCGCCGCTCCCACAACTCGGCGTCAATACTGTCCGTAGCAATTCAGAAATTTTGCGTCGCGCAAATGTGGAAA
>JBOIAZ010000133.1:0-8783 GCA_050739175.1 Gammaproteobacteria bacterium | reverse complement strand
TCGCGGCACATGCCATAGACTTCCGAGGTGGACGGAAACAGCACGCGCTTCCTGTACTTCACGCACTGGCGCACGATCGGCAGATTGGCTTCGAAGTCGAGTTCGAACACCCTGAGCGGGTCCTGCACGTAGGTGGCGGGCGTGGCGATAGCCACCAGCGGCAGCACCACGTCGCACTTGCGCACGTGGTACTCCACCCACTCGCGATTGATGGTGATGTCGCCGTCGAAGAAGTTGAAACGCCGGTTGCCGGTCAGATCCGCCACCCGATCCGAGTACATGTCCATGCCGTGGACTTCCCAGTCGGTGGTCTCGATGATGCGCTTGCTGAGATGGTGGCCGATAAAGCCGTTGACACCCAGAATCAGGATTTTCTTCACGCTTGATCTCCCAAAGCCAAGGATTGGTCCGCGTAACGTTCGGCCAGGCGCAGCGCGTCCATGGCCACATCGCCGAGTTCCAGCACCACCACTTCGATGCGCCGCCCGTCGCCACAATCGGCATAGCAGCGGCCATCTTCCACGTACAGCGTGGGCCGCGGGTGGCGTGCCGCTTCGCCGGCGTAATGGCTGCGCAGGATCCTGAATGGCTTGCCCTGCACGGTGCTGAACGCGCCGGGATACGGCGGCGCCACGGCGCGGATGAGGTTATGCACGGCCAGCGCCGGCTGCTTCCAGTCTATGCGCCCGTCGTCCGGTCCGCGGCGACCGAAATAGCTGCCGGCCTTCAGATCCAGTGGCCGGCGCGGTGCCTTGCCGGCCATCAAGGCCGGCAGGCAGCGGTCGAGCACCACCTCCGCGGCCACCGTCACCTTGTTGAACACCTCGATGGCGGTATCGTCCGGCAGGATCGGTACGGCTTGTTGATCCACCAAATCGCCGGCGTCGGGCTTGGCTTCCATGTAGTGCAGGCTGGCACCGGTTTCACGCTCACCGTGAATGATCGCCCAGTTCACCGGCACGCGACCGCGGTACTTGGGCAGGAGCGAGCCGTGCATGTTGAGCGCACCGCGCCTCGGGACCGCGAGCAGCGGCGCCTTGAACATGAAGCGGAAATAGAACGAGAACAGGAAATCCGGCTTGAGCGCCGCGATCCGGGCCACGAATTCGGGAGCATTGGGGTTTTCCGCAATGACCACCGGCACGTGGTTCAGTTCCGCAAGCCGCCGCACGCTGCCGAACCAGATGTTTTCGCGCGGATCATCCTCGTGCGTGACCACCAGTGGGACCTTGACGCCGTGCGCCAGCAACACCGACAGACAGCGCACCCCGACGTTGTGGTAGCCGAAGACGACGGCGGAGGTGTTTGGCCGTACCGTCATTTCATGGCGCTCGCATGAAAATCCCCCTCTCCCCCCTTTGCAAAGGGGGGCGCGCGTGCTGCGCGCGGGGGGATTTGCAGCGGGTGTTCATTTTGTCCGGTACATCAAGAAAACTTCAATCATCCCGGTGTTTCTTTTCAAGTATCGCGCGGATCAGATAGCGCGGACGGCGCTGGACCTCCTGGTAAATACGGCCCACGTATTCGCCCAGCAGGCCGATGCCGAACAAGGCGATGCCGATGAGGAAGAATGCGATGGCGAACAGGGTGAACACGCCCTGCACCTGCGGCCCCTCGACGAGGCGATCCACCACCATGTAAACGACCAGGATGCCCGCCAGCAGGGTGATGATGAAACCCGCGATGGAGAACACCTGCAGCGGCATCACCGAAAAGCCGGTGACCAGGTCGAAATTCAGGCGGATGAGCCTGTAGAGCGAATACTTGGAACGCCCTGCCTGGCGTTCGTCGTGCTCGACCTCGATCTCCACCGGCTTGGTGGCGTACAGGTAGGCAAGCGCCGGAATGAAAGTGTTGATTTCGCTGCTGTTGTTGATGGCGTCAATCACCTCGCGGCCGTAGGCACGCAGCATGCAGCCCTGGTCGGTCATGCGCACGCGCGTGATGCGCTCGCGCAACCGGTTCATCATGCGCGAAGCCAGCTTGCGCCACGCGGCATCCCGACGCTTGCGGCGTATGGTGCCGATGTAATCGTAGCCTTCGTCCATCTTGGCGAGCAGGTTGCCGATTTCCTCGGGCGGGTTCTGCAGGTCCGCGTCCAGCGTAATCACGCGCTCGCCGCGTGTGGCGCTGAAGCCGGCGAGGATCGCGGCGTGCTGGCCGAAGTTGCTCTGCAACAGCACCACGCGCGTCACCTGCGGCCGCTGCGCGAACTGCGCGCGCAGCAGCGCGGCCGAGCGGTCATGGCTGCCGTCGTCCACGAACACGCATTCGTAGCTGCGGCCAAGCGCGTCCATGGCCGGATACAGGCGCGCGAAGAGAGCCGGCAGCGATTCTTCCTCGTTATAGACGGGAATCACCACCGATACCTGCGGACTGTCTTGCGTCTTGTTTGCCATGCGCGATCCGTGTCAACCCATCTCGAGGCTAGCGGCCAGCGCTTCGCACACCCGGTCCACGTCGGCCAGCGCCATGGCTGGAAACAGCGGCAAGGTCACGGTTTCCAGGCCGATGCGCTCGGCATTCGGGAACTGGCCTTCGCGGTAACCCATGTTCCTGTACAAACTGAACTGGTTGAGCGCCTGATAGTGAATGCCGAGACCGATGCCGCGCGCGTGCATGCGCTCGCGCAGGGTCTTGCGGTCCGGACAGGCGCGATTGTAACGCGGCAGCAGCGTGAACATGTGCCAGCTGTGACCTTCGTCGCCGCGCGCCGGAACCACACCCAACTTTTCATCTCCCAGCCGTTCGAAATACCGGTAGGCGAGCTGGCGGCGCTTGTTGTTGAATTCGTCCAGATGCTTTAACTGGCCCAAACCCACGGCCGCAGCCACATCGGTCATGTTGTGCTTGCTCGCTGGCCGGGTCACGTCCATGGTGCCATCACTGTGCTTGGTAATGCCATGGAAGCGCAGGATTTCCAGTTGCCGGATTTCCCCGGCATCGGCCAGCGACACCGCCCCGCCCTCGATGGTGGTGAGGTTCTTGTTGGCGTGGAAACTGAACACCACGAGGTCGCCGAAGGAACCGATCTTGCGCCCTTTGTACGCCGTCCCGATGGCCTGGGCGGCATCCTCCACTACCCGCAGATTGTGCTTTTTTGCAAGCGCATAAACACCGTCCAAGTCCGCTGCCAAACCGTTCAAGTGCACCGGCATGATAGCGCGGGTTTTTGCGCTCACGGCGGCGGCGGCCTGCTCGACATTCAACGCCCGTGTCCTGAGGTCCACGTCCACCAATACCGGTTTCGCGCCGAGACGCAGCACCACGTTGGCGGAAGCGGCGAAGGTCATCGCCGGCACGATCACCTCGTCTCCGGGCTTCACGCCCGCGACCACCAGCGCCTCTTCGAGCGCACCGGTGGCGTGCAGGAAACTGCACAGCGTGCGCCCGCCGCCCAGATACGCGGCCAGGCCTTTTTCAAATTCGGCGACCTTCGGACCGGTGGTGATCCAGCCGGAACGCAGCACTTCGGCCACACTTTCGATGGTTTCCGCGTCAATGCTGGGGCGGGTGAACGGCAGATACTCAGGCATGACGCATGTCAACCTCTGGCGACCAGATATACGCCCACGATGATGACCGCGATGCCGGTGACACGCACCGCGCTCAACGCCTCGCCCAGAAGCAACCAGGCGGCCACCGCGGTCACGACGTAGCCCAGTGACAACATGGGATAGGCGATGCTCACCGGCACGCGCGACAGCGCCAGTATCCACACCACCACACTTACCACGTAACAGGCCAGGCCGCCGAGAATGTGCGGCTCGAAGGCAAGTTTCCAGCCGGCGGCGACGATGGTGGCAAACTGCAGCTTGATCACGCCCATGTGCTGCACGCCCGCCTTGAGCAGCAGTTGCGCGGCGGCGTTCAGCAGCACGCCGGTAATCACCAGCAGGAAACTGATGAGATTCATGGTTTCTTTACCGCCACGCGCTCCGAATCCCGTCCGATGACCTGCATGGGTACGCCCTTTGTCTGCAGCACAGCATAGGTGGCCGCCGGCATGACCGCCAGTGCCTGCGGGTCACTCTGCCAACGCCTTATAAAGGTATCCAGGTCCGGAATCCACTGCTGCGGCGCGCGCTGGATGCCGTAATACAGCTCGCCCTGGTAGGCGACCAGAGTGAGCGTGCGCTTGAGATAAAACGGCAGCGATTGCTGGTAATCGTTAAGGCTGTAAAACGGGATGTCCGGCCGGTTATATGGCGCGATCTGCGCGGCCAGCGAACGGCCGGAGTACACCGGTGAAAACGCCTGTGCACCGCTGGTGAGGACTTGGGTGCCGATGAACAGACCGGCCGCGAGCAACAGCGTGGCCACGTGCGCCTGGCGGAAATACGCGCTGACAAAAGCCGCAATCGCAACCATCAGCAGCAGCGCACAGCCACCGATCAGCCAGGGCAGGAATGCGCGATACATGGGCAGCGAGATATCACTGCCCTCGCGCAGCAGTGCCGGCGCAAGCCACAAACAGGCAACGGCCAGCGCCATGCCCAGCACCGCGCTCAGCAGCAGATCGCCGCGGCGCCGTTGCGCCAGCTCGTAGCCCACGAGCACGGCCAGCGCCGGGAATATGGGCAGGATGTAGCTCGCGAGTTTGGAATTTGAAAATGAAAAAAACAGGAACACCAGTACGCACCAAGTCCAGAGGAATACTCGAGAGTTGAATTGCCCTGGCTGAGTCCGGATATCGTTGCGCCGGGACAGGCCGACGATGGCGCGCACGAACTGCGGCCACCACGGCAACAGACCGAACAGCAGCACCGGAATGAAATACCACCAGGCACCCGGGCGGTGCGCTTCCGGCGTCAGAAAGCGCACGAAGTGTTCAAAGATGAAAAAGTGATACGCGAAACCGGGATTGCGCAGCGACACCAGCACATACCACGGCGCCGCTATTACGATGAACAGGGCGATGCCGCCGTAAACATGCAGTTGTTTCCAGCGTTTCCAGTCGCGCGTAATCAGCGTATAGACAATGAATGCCAGGGCCGGCAAAACCACGGCTTCCATGCCTTTGCTCAACATGCCGAGCGCCGCCGCGATCCAGGCGAGGTACATCCAACCGCGGCGCGCGCCGATTTTGCCGGCATCGGCGCTGTGCATGGCGAACAGGAACGCGAACACGCTCATGCACATAAAGAACGACACGCCCATGTCGAGCGTGTTGAAGTGCCCCATGATGACGTAGTACATGCTGCTCGCGAGCAGCAGCACCGCGCACCAGGCGGTACGCCGGTCGAACAGACGCCAACCCGCCCACGCGGTCATGAGCACGCCCAGAAATCCGGTGAGCGCGGTCCACAGCCGCGAAGTCCAGTTGGATTGACCGAAGAGTTCGTAGGCCACGGCCGTGGTCCAGTACTGCAGCACCGGCTTCTCGAAATACAGCAAGCCGTCGAGACGCGGCGTTGCCCAGTCACCCGTCGCCACCATCTCGCGGGGGATTTCCGCATAGCGGCCCTCGTCGGTCTGGAACAGATCGCGGTACTGGAGATTGGCGAACCACAGCACGGCAAAGCACACTGCCGCCAGAAGGACCAGGATGCGCGTCGAACTGGACATGCCGTTCCGGTGGTGGAGTAGTTATTTTGTGGGGCGGCGCAGTATATACGAGAACGCTGGATTGCGCTCCAAGCCGTTGTTCCCACACGAAATCACTTCCCAGTCCGCGCTGCTTCCGACGCCCAGATTGCCAACACTTCCGCATCATCAAGCACCTCGGCCGGTACTTCATAGTAACGGTGCAATTCCTGCCTGCCGCGGGGATTGAAAGGACGTGAACCGGCTCGCATGTATTTCGAGCGATTGATTGCGTCGGTGCGGAAATACAGCGTACCTTTATGCACGATGCCGAAGAACGTCCCACCGAGATACAGTCCGTGGCCACCGAACATGGGTTGCATGCTGACAGGGCGGATGCTGGAGAGTTGCTCCAGTACGAATTCAAGAAAAGATGTATCGCTCATGTGTTCGGATGCTGCAAATGTACAAGCAATCCCTGCTTGTTACCAAGTCATCCTCGCAACGGTGCCAGCATGCCGGTTTCCCGATAGCGGCGATAATCGGACAGGATCAGCGCGTGATCGAAGGCGAGCTTGGGAAGCTGCATCGGATCAACCGCAATCACCTTACCCGCATCGTCGCCGGCACGCGGCTCACCCGCGGCTTCCCCGATATAGACTGCGCTCACGGTATGACCACGCACATCGCGCGCCGGATCGGAATAGCAACCCAGCAAGGCCTTGAGTCTGATGTGCAGACCGGTCTCTTCTTGTGCCTCGCGCAGCCCGGCCTGCTCCAGAGTTTCGCCCACGTCCACAAAGCCACCGGGCAAGGCCCAGCCCTGTGGTGGATTGCGCCGCTCGATCAATACGATCGGGCGTCCCGGCCGGTCGCTCAGTTCGATGATCAGATCGACGGCAATAAGCGGTGTGACCGGGCGCGGCATGCTGTTCACTTCCTCGCGGACCGGGTACGCAGTGCACGATTCACCGCTTCCAGATCAAAACGCTCCGCATCCCAGCTCTTGCCCGCCCACCGGCGCAACTCGCGATGCCGTGGATGGCGTGGATTGGCCAGTGCGTCCAAAAGGTCCTGGTAACCCGGCGGGCCACCGCAATCCTCCGGCGGCCCGGCGCGCGCACCGTCGAGACATTCTGGATGCAGCAGCTCGGCGGGCGTGTCCTCGATTTTCTCCACGAGAATATCGTGCTCCCAGTTATCGCCAAAGTCATAGCTGTAGGTAAAACGTGCGCCTTCCACATGTTCAAGCGCTTGCAACGTTACCTTGGCCTCATTAATCAATTCTTTCGGCGCATCCTCGTAAAGCGGGCCGTAGCGTCGTCCGCTGATGAAGAATTCATGCAGGTGCGAATCCGTCCAGCCCAAGGCCGTCTGAATAGCGTCGTGCAAGTCAGCCAGCGTGGCAGCGGAGCGTATGCGCAGACGGCGCCACACCGGCGGCTCGATGTATCGCAACTGCACCCGTATCTCGAGCATCTCGCGCCGCATATCAGGCCGCCCAATTCCCTATTTTCAATTCCGGATTCCTGCGTGACTCTCGCTCATTGTTGGTCACCAGCGTCAATCCATTGGCCGCGTATGAATACGGCACATACTGTCTCGCCCACTTCAGTGGGCCTTGCGACTGCGGGCGCGTTTTGGTTTTTCGGCCGCGGGCAGCAGCGTAGTGTATTTCTGATAGAGATCAAAGAGGAAGGCCACGCGCTCGGCGTCGGACTTGAAATCCTTTTTGCCGTAGGCGGCATCCACGGCACGATCCAGCGCCGTGTGGGCTTCACGCAATGCCGGCGGCATGGACAGGAGGTCATAAAGATCGGCAAGCGAAGCATTGGGAAATTGTTTTCTCGCATTCAATACTCCTTGCCCGCAAGATTCAATACTCTCCTGCTGCTTATCCGACAAATCTCGCGGCCAAGGGAACGTGTTGTACGTAAGCGAGCTCGAATATTGAAATCGGCTCTCAAGCCGGCCACTTGTTTGTGCCATCCAACAAAAGTGCATTTTTGAACTCAAAATGCTGACAACATATAAATCGGCTTTCTCAACCTTATAAAGTTTATTGCTGGCGATAACGGTCGGTGACAAGATGCTAACTGGCAGATATTGCCGCTTTTCACCGGATACCTCGGGTAAAGCCAGATATTCAGATTTGGGTTGCCTATCCTCGGCAAACAACGTCGGATAGTTAGCCATTTCAACTGTTGCGCGCTTCTTACTATTCCTGCGAAATTCGACAACCGCATCAACTCGTTTTCTTATCTGAGGCATTGCCCGCAATTCTTCAGGAGTTATGTTCTTCAACCACAGACACCAGCGCTTGAATCCATATAGGAGCTCATCAGCACCCAGGAATGGACGGATATATTTCGCTGCCTTTGGTTCCTTTTCTAAAAATTCACTTTTCTCCTCATCGGTAAACAGAAAGTTGCCGCCATCTACAGGCTTGCTGCCATAGAGCATTGCTGGCACGTCCGCAAGCGGTCGGTCACGCTTGACCATCAAAACATCAGGCGCGTCCACAAGATACGGATTGATGCCTGTTCCTGGATGCGTTGGGTGGTGTAGCCGGAAATGAAACCGAACAGGCCGATGCGCTGGTGCAACTCACTGAGCGGAAATTCGTGCCGCTGCTTTTCGTCGAGATCGTAGAGCCGGATGCGGGCGAAATCCGAGACAATCACGTAGCGCGGCAGGTCGCGTTCTGGCAAGCCTTCGAAATAGCCCAGAGCCTGTTCATAGGCTGTGTCCAGGTCCTTGCCGGCCGACTTGTGCTCGGCGATGAGCGTACCTTTCCAGAAAAGATCAATGAAGCCGCTCTCGCCTTTCGCATGGCCGGCGGGCTTGAGCATGTCGCTCTCCATACGCTGGCGCGCGCGGCGCACCGGTTCCTCGAAACTCGCCACCCGCCGGCGGTGGATGCCGAAGACATTGAAGAACTCATTCCAGAACGTCTGGGCTTCGGCTTTCTCGCGCCGCTCGCCCTGCCATTCACGGGCGAAGGCCAGTGCTCTGTCGCGGATTTCATTGGGGGAAAGCGGCTGTGACTGGGGCATAAATCAGCAATCTCTAAATTTCAAGGTGCTGACCGACGGGGCGCCCTCATTGCCTACATTAGATGGGCTGGCAATTGACAATGGGAATGTCTATCAACCGTGAGCGGCTCTTTCAAGCGGGTGTACATCACGTTCAATCACGGCGGCAGCCGCCCGCCGCACACATTCCAGCTCATAACGCTTTTGCAAGTTGAGCCAGGA
>JBOIAZ010000132.1:0-44484 GCA_050739175.1 Gammaproteobacteria bacterium | reverse complement strand
TCGCTGAAATCCGTTTTACCCAAGTCCTTGCGCAGAATAATCATCGTGCACCTCTTAGTGGTAGTCCACCAATTCAACGTCCGTGGCCCGCCCGGCATGCCATGAGAAACATATTCGCCATTGCCGGCACACGGAACTGTGATGGTCAATACGCCTATTGTTTTGAATACAATACGCTGGTCGCCAGGTTTTTTTACTACCATTGGATATGGTGGTCCGGTCGCAGTGAATTGGGCCAACTATTCTGTGAAGTTATATGTCACTGATGGTACAGCCATTTGGTATGCAAACGCCGACGCAAGCGGTGACCCTGATAGTACGATTGAACATAGCAGTTACCACATTTCTAAAGAATTAGTAAAAGCCGGCATCATTGCTCCCGGCGGGACCCGTCATTTCAAGCCTTAAGTAATCAAGTGTGTAGGTTAGGGTGAGTCTTCGAACCCCAACATGCTCATTCCATTGAGCTTCCCCCGGATCAAGTCCGGGACCAGCCCAACCTACTTTGAGGCCGTGTCGAATTTGATTTCCGTCAGCACCAGACTGATGGTGGCTTTGCCGGGTTCGGTTTGTTGCATCTGTATCGGCAGGTAATCCAGCTTGGGCGCCAGCCAGAAGCTGGTGGTGCGGTTTTTCCTGGTGTCTTTGCGGGATACTTCGAGGGTGTCGAATGTTCCGGCCCCGGTGTCAACTCTGGCCCTTGCAACCTCTCGCAGGTCGTAGGTCTGCATTTCACCGTGGTCCAGCACCGCGAAATCGTTGTTCAGACGACCCGCGGCCGCACTCAGCGAGATGCGTAGCTGCGCCAGCATGACGTCACCGGTGCCGGGTTTCAGCGGCAAAGTCTGTTTGTCGTTATTGCGATCGCTGTACGCTACGCCTTTGTTCCAGTCGAAGCGGATCAGCTCGGATTTTCCGCTGTCGCCCGTTTCCTGGTAGCTGTAGAACAGGGACCGTGGCTGGCCGTTGGTCATGGTGAAGTGGCTGGTTTCGGTGATGACCGTGTGCAGGAACAGCGACAACAGTCCGGCGGGCCGGGTCACGGACTGGTAGGTGTAGGTGCCGTTGGGGTTCCGGGTCACCGAGAACTCTGCGTTGCCGATGTGTAGGTCATTGCGCTCCAGGGAGTAGATGGCGTGGTACAGGGGAACCGCGGGCGCGGCGGCGTGGGCGACGGTGCTGGCCGTCGCGAGCAGCAGGATCGTCATTCCCGCCATGGTCGTCGCGAGGGCGGATCTCATCAGATTCCAGAAATTCGAATGCTTGAACGCAGTTTCCCACTTTCGTCGGGACAAGCTGCGCGGCGCTGACGAATCCCTGCCAGTGTCGATAAGGCAGCCGTCAGTCTTGCTTGAATGAATGCGGAAACCCTCTCTCACCCCCCTTTGAAAAAGGGGGGATGCGCTGCGCACGGGGGGATTTTCTGAAACAGAGCTCAATTGACCGATGCTCACACTATGTCCTCGTTGATTCCGAAAACCTGCGGTGCGGACAGCGGTTGACCGTCGAATGATACGCGGTCTTCATTCAGTTTAACCCGGCCCTCGGCCAGCCAGCGCACCACCAGCGGGTAGAGTGCGTGTTCGCGCTGCCGCACGCGCGCGGCCAGTGTTTGCTCGGTGTCGCTGGTTTCCACGGCGACTTTCGCCTGCGCAATGACGGGGCCGCCGTCCAGTTCCTCGGTGACGAAATGCACGCTGCAACCGTGCTCGCGTTCACCGGCGGCGAGCACTCGCCCGTGAGTATGCAGCCCACGATATTTGGGCAATAGTGCGGGGTGAATGTTCAAAAGCCGGCCGTGGTAATTCTGCACAAAGCCAGCGCTCAGAATGCGCATGAAGCCAGCGAGCAAAATCAACTGCGGATTGCGGCGTTCGATAAGGAGGCGCAGTGCCATATCGTAGTCGGCGCGCTCAGCTCGTGTTGCTGACTGGATGGTATGCACCGGTACATTTGCTGCGATGGCACGTCGCAATCCACTTGCATCGGCCCGGTCGCTGATGACCGCGCATACTTCGGCGGGTAAGATGCCGCTCGCACAAGCGTCGAGTATCGCCTGGAGGTTGCTGCCTTCACCGGAAATCAGCACCGCTAGCTGCATGCGGCGCACGGTCTTGGATTTTGCCATCAGGAAATCGTGACGCCTGCGCCGCCGGCGCGTACTTCGCCGATCCGCCAGGCCGGTTCGTCGGCGCGCTTCAACCAGGCGAGTGTACGGTCCGCGTCCGCGGTTGCGACGCATAGCGTCATGCCCAGTCCCATGTTGAAGGTGCGGTACATTTCGTGCTCCGCGATGTTGCCCTCGCGCGCCAGCCAGTCGAAGATCGCCGGTCGCGGCCAGGATTTGGCATCCAGCGCGACGCTTAAGCCTTCGGGAATCACGCGTGGGATGTTTCCCAGCAGCCCGCCGCCGGTGATGTGGGCGAGCGCGTGCAGCGGGATTTCCTTCATCAGCGCCAGCAGGGTTTTCACGTAGATGCGTGTGGGTGCAAGCAATACCTCGATCAACGCCCGCCCGGCGATGCGCTGCTCGAATTTGGCGCTGCTCTGCTGCAGGACTTTGCGGATCAGCGAGTAGCCGTTGGAATGCGGGCCGGAAGAGGCGAGGCCGATGACCACATCTCCGGCCTTGACCGCGCGTCCGTCAATTATTCGGCTTTTTTCCACCACGCCGACCGCGAAGCCCGCCAAGTCGTAATCCTCGTCCTGATACAGGCCGGGCAATTCCGCGGTTTCGCCGCCGACCAGCGCGCAGCCGGCCAGCTCGCAGCCGCGCGCGATGCCTTTGATCACGGACTCCGCAATGTTCACGTCGAGCTTGCCGCTCGCGTAGTAATCCAGGAAAAACAGCGGCTCGGCGCCCGACACCACGATGTCATTGACGCACATCGCGACCAGGTCAATGCCGATGCTTTCGTGACGGCCGGATTCAACGGCGAGCTTGAGCTTGGTGCCGACGCCGTCGGTGCCGGACACCAGCACCGGATGGCGGTAACCGGCAGGGATCTCCACCAGCGCACCGAAACCGCCGATGCCGCCCAGCACCTCGGGCCTGTGGGTGCGCGCCGCAGCCGGTGCGATGCGCTCCACCAGCGTGTCACCGGCGTCAATATCCACGCCCGCGTCGCGGTAGGTAAGCGGCTTTTTTGACATCCCGGAAGCTTCCCGCTTGCTGGGGCGAGCGCGGCTCGCCGAACAATGGTGTAAGCCTGTATATTCTACACGTGGGGAGCCATTGCTCCGGGTGGGGCGGGCGTTCCCAAATATGGAGAAGCCGGTGCGTCACACGCTTGTATGGATAAGCGCTTTGCTGATGGGGATCTTGTTGTGCGCCGGCATGAACGCTTACGCGACCGTAGTCACGGGTTTATATGAAGCCAGCGTGCCGGTGCCGGATCAGTCCCCTGCCACGCGGCGGGTGGCCTTGCAACAGGCATTGGCGGCGGTGCTGGTGAAAATCACCGGCGAACGCAGTGCGGGCGACGTGCCGGCGCTGGCGAATCTTGTTCAGAACCCTGCGCAGTTCCTGCAGCAATATCGTTATGATCAGGTGCCCAAGACCGGGGGTGCGCCAGCGCTGACTTATTATGATTTGACGCGTACCGGCACGCCGGCCATCCCGCCCACCGGTTTGCTGCTTTCGGCGCGCTTTGATCCCGAGGTGGTGGACCAGGCAGTGCGTGCCGCGCATGAGCCGCTCTGGGGCCGGGAACGGCCGATGACGCTGGTGTGGATCGCGTTGCAGGATGGCGCCCAGGTGAGCATCGTTTCCGACTCCAACAATCCGGTGATTGCACAGGCCATGAACAGTGCCGCGCAGCAGCGCGGCGTGCCGCTGATTTTCCCCAGCATGGACGCGGTGGATCAGCAGGCCATCGGTATTCCCGACATCACTCAGGACAACAGCGCGCGCATCCAGCAGGCATCGCAGCGCTATAAATCCGACGCCACGCTGGTCGGCAGCATCTACATGACCACGCCCGGCCGGTATGCGGCGCGCTGGCAGCTCGCCGTGGGAACGCAGACCGCCGCTTGGAGCACTCCGCCCGGTGATCTGGCGAGCGTTGCCGCGGATGGCATGCAGACAGCCGCGGACAATGATGTCAAATGGTTCGCGCTTGCACCGGATGCCATCGGATTGAACGGCGTGATGCTCAGCGTCAGCGGCATCATAGGCGTGGATGCCTACGCCAAGGTGCTGGCCTATCTCGGCGAGCTCACGCCGGTGAAGTCGGTGCAGGTAACGCGGGTGGACAACCACACCGTGTATTTCAGTCTCGACACCCGTGGGGACCTTGCCAACCTGCAGCAAGCCGTGCTGCTCGGCGATCTGCTCAAGACCACGGCGCCGGCCGCGGTCAGTGCCAGCCCGCCGACCGCGACCGTACTGCAATTCCAGTATGCGCCGTGAACGCCCGCTGGATACCCAATGCCATCAGTGTCACGCGCATGCTGCTGGTGGTGCCCGCGGCCTGGAGCATCGTGCGTCGCCAGGATGAAGCCGCATTGACCCTGATCATCATTGCTGGCGTGAGCGATGCGCTCGACGGCCTGCTGGCCAAACGCTTTGGCTGGGTGACGCGCACCGGTGCGATTCTGGATCCGCTCGCCGACAAGCTGTTCGTGGCCGGGAGTTTCCTCGCGGCCACCTGGGCGGGACTGGTACCGGCGTGGATCACGGTGATCGTGATTGCGCGCGACATCTTGATCGTCGCCGGTGCGGCCTTGTATCACTGGCAGGTGGGCGATTTCCATCCGCAACCCAGCGTGCTCAGCAAGGTAAACACGTTTTTGCAGTTGTTGCTGGTGCTGGCGGCGGTGATCCAGCATTACCTGCACATCGTGCCGCGCGGCGTGCTGCCGGCGCTGGTGGTGGCGGTGGCCCTGAGCACGCTCACCAGCGGCGTGGATTATTTCTTCCGCTGGGGATGGCGCCTGGCGCGTGCTTCCGGCAGGAGAGCGGCATGAGCGCAGCGCAGAAACTCTGGGCGCTGGCGCTCCTGGTAATCGCCGCCATCCTGCTGCATTTTCTGCGGCCGGTGCTGGTGCCGTTTTTTGCGAGCTTCATCCTCGCCTACCTGGGCTATCCGCTGGTGGACCGGTTGCAGCGCTGGAAATTCCCGCGCAGCGTCGCAGTGCTGGCGGTGTTCCTGCTGACGTTTATCGTGCTCGGCCTGATTCTGGTGTTGGTGATTCCCATGGTCATCCGCGAAATCGCGGCGCTGTTTGCGCACGCGCCGGAAGCCGCCGCCTGGTTCCAGGTGCATGCGCTGCCGTGGCTGACCGCGCATTTCGGCATCCAACCCGGTGCGTTGCAACCCTCGAAGCTCATGGACCTGGTGAGTTCCAATTTCGAGTCCGCCGGCAAACTGGCCGGCCAGGTGCTGGTGACGGTGTCAAGTTCAGCGGCTGCGGTATTCGAATTTTTCATCAACCTGGTTCTGATTCCGGTGGTGACTTTCTATTTGCTGCGCGACTGGCACGTGCTCATGCAGCGGCTCGTGGAACTGGTGCCGCAGAAGGCCGCGCCCATCGTGGTACGGCTGGCGCGCGAGTGCGACGCTGTCCTCGGCGCGTTCCTGCGCGGCCAGTTGCTGGTGATGGCGGCGCTTGCGGTTTTCTACAGCGTGGTGCTGTTCATCATCGGCCTGAATAATCCCATCGCCATCGGCGTGGTCGCGGGATTGCTGAGTTTCGTACCCTATCTTGGCGTCATTACCGGCGTCGGCCTGGCGCTGCTCACCGCGTTGCTGCAGGGCGGGAGCTGGCTGCTGCTCTCCGTGGTGATCGTGTTCATTGCCGGTCAGCTGCTGTCGGACCTGGTGCTCACACCGCGGCTCGTGGGTGAGCGCATCGGTCTGCATCCAGCGCTGGTGATTTTCTCCATCCTCGTGGGCGGCGCGCTGTTCGGCTTCGCCGGTATCCTGTTGGCGCTGCCGGCAGCCGCAGCCACCAAGGTGCTACTCAACTATGCGCGCGAACGTTACGTGCAGAGCCGCCTATACCAGGGAAGTGACGGCGGCACGACATGATCGTTGAGACCTTTGGCAGCCAATTGCCGTTGCCCATCAGTCTCGACGAGGGTGCGACGTTCGAGAATTTCCACGCGGCCGGCAATCAGGCGGCGGTCGATGCGCTCAAGCAGTTGGCACAATCCGGCGGGCAGCACGCGCTGTTTATATGGGGAGGGGATGGACGCGGCAAGTCACATCTGCTGCAGGCCGCTTGCCGGCTGGCTACTGCCAGCGGACGGCGAGCCATTTACCTGCCCATGGATCAGGCGGTGCTGCTTGATCCGCAGGTGACGGACAATCTCGACAGCTACGCGCTGGTGTGCGTGGACGACGTGCAGCGTGTTGCCGGCATCGAGCCCTGGCAACGAGCGCTGTTTGCCTTGTTCAATGCACTCGCGGACAAGGGCGGCAGTTTCGTGGCGAGCGCGCGCGCCGCGCCCAATGCCATCAAACGCCTGTTGCCGGATCTGGCTTCGCGCCTTTCCTGGGGACCGGTGTTTCAGTTGGAGCCGTTGAATGACGAAGAAAAAGTCCGGGCGTTGAAACAACGCGCCGCACGCCGGGGCTTCGAGTTACCGGACGATACCGCACACTTCCTGCTCAAGCGTCAGCAACGTGACATGCGCAGTCTGTGTGCCACGCTGGATGCTTTGGATACCGCGTCCCTGGTGGCGCAGCGCCGCCTGACGCTGTCGTTCGTGAAATCCTTTCTCGACAAGCGGCCGTCGTAAGCGGGGAGAGCCCTGCCGGTCCTCGGCAGTGTTTGAATCGGCTGCCGCATTCCGGCCGCGCCTCGACCCAACCCGCATTCATGCCGGGCGTGTCTTTTTTCGGGCACGCAACGTGGCGCTCGCCGCCGTGAACAGCAACAGGCTCAGGAAAATTTCCACTGCGCCATAGGCGGCATCGCTCCGGCTGGTGAGCGTGACGGTAATGCCCTGCGCGAAATACCCGAGTGACACGAACCCGCACCACACGAATCCGCTCTGCACGTCACGCACGACAAACAACGTCACGATGACCAGCGGCGCGAGCGCCAGCACCGTCCATAGCACATGCTGGCTCGCCGTTGTGTGCGTCCACCAGCCGAGCCACAGCACCAGCCACACGCCGAGCGCAGCCAAGGCACTCAGCGTCAGGCCGCGCCCGGAAAATCGCAGATTCATGCGGAGTGCAGGCGTTTCGCCACGTCCGCGACGCGCGCGCCGAGCGCCTGGCAGAGCTGCTTTTCCGCGTCTTCCAGCCGGCGGTCGCTGTTGATGCCGGCGTGATGGCTTGGTCCGTAAGGCGTGCCGCCCGACTTGGTTTCCATCAGGCCGCGTTCGGTATAGGGCAGACCGACAATCAACATGCCGTGATGCAGCAACGGCAACATCATGGACCAGAGCGTTGTTTCCTGGCCGCCGTGCAGCGAGCTGGTGGACGTGAACACCCCCGCGGGTTTGCCAGCCAGCACGCCCGACAGCCACAGGCTGCCGGTGCCGTCGAAAAAATACTTGAGTGGCGCGGCCATGTTACCGAAGCGTGTGGGACTGCCGAGCACCATTCCGGAACATTCCTTGAGGTCGTCGTGCGTGGCATAGGGCGGACCGGACGCGGGAATCTCATTCTCAGTGGCTTCTGCCACCGTGGACACGGCCGGCACGGTGCGCAGGCGCGCGCTCATTCCGTGCACGCTCTCTATGCCGCGGCACACGTGGCGCGCCATCTCGGCGGTGGCGCCGTAACGACTGTAGTACAGAACCAGGATGTCCATTCAGAGAATTTCCAGCACGCATTCCGGAGGCCGGCCGATGCGTGCCTGACCGTTGGCGAACACCACCGGGCGCTGTATCAGGATGGGATGTGCATGCAGCGCCTCAATCAACTGTGCACGACCAAGCGCTGGATTGTCCAGCTGGTGCTCGCGGTATTCCGGTTCGTTGCTGCGCATCAGGGCGCGCGGCTCGATGCGCAAAAGCTCCAAAGCCTTTTGTATTTCCGCCACGGATGGCGGGTTCTTGAGGTACTCGATTAGGTGGATTTTTTTGTCGCGCGATTGCAACAATGCGAGCGTCTCGCGTGATTTCGTGCAGCGCGGGTTGTGCCAGATTGTGACTTTTGCCATACATCGGACCTCACGCCCGCGCACGAACGCCGCACCAAATATACCCCACGTGCCGCGCTTGACGGGTAGAGAGGCGGTTGGTAGCTTGACGTCCCGCTGATTTTCCCCCTCGGAACCGAACAAGTGCGCTTTCGTATTTCAGCAGTCGGGCGACTCGTGCCTATGATGGTGGTGCTGGCGGTGGTCGCTTGTGCCGGAGCGCCGGTGCAGGAAATGAGCAATGCCCGACAAGCGGTAGCTGCGGCCCGCCAGATGGGTGCGGCGCATACAGCAAGCAGGGAAATGACCGAGGCAGAAAGCCTTTTGCAGGCAGCGCAAGCTGCTCTGGACAAAGGGGATTACGGCACCGCCCGCGCGGATGCCATGCACGCGCGTGATCACGCCGTCAAGGCACTGCGCATTGCCCAGCAGCAAGGTTCCGGCGGACCTTCACCTCCTTGAATTTGCACGGGATTTCATGGGCAAAGACTTGGGGTTTGCTTGACCCCGAGCCGGCACCGCGCTACCCTTGTGCCACCTTTTTCCCCAGCCCGACTAACGGGTTCCCCCGGTTTTTTAAACCATTGTCAAAACAACAAGGTTGGAGACGATTGCCATGATTAAAAATTACGCCAAGCAGCTTGCTATCGTGTTACTGACTGTCGGGATCGCCGTCGGTTGTGCGACGCACAAAGTGCAACCCCAGGTGGCACCGCCGCCGCCTCCGGGACCGAATGCAGCGACCACACAGGCGATTGCTGACGCCCAGGCGGTGATCAACGGTGCGCAGGCGCCGTGCACCGACACCGGGGATGCCTCGCAACTGCTGGCGCAGGCGCAGACGGCCGGTCAGGCCGGCGACAATGCCAAAGCCCAGCAGCTCGCTGCCCAGGCCAAGCAGGATGCGGAAACCGCACTTAATGCCTGCTATCTGAATCACGCCAAGGATCTGCTGACTCAGGCTCAGGGCTATACCAACCTGAATACCGACGAACAGAACAGCCTGAATCAGTGCCAGACCGACATCAACAACAACCAGGGCAAACCGGCGTATGACACCTGCTCGGCGCTGGTGGCGCAGTTGCAGGCGGCCAAGAGCACCTACACCGTGGTGCGTGGTGACAGCTTGTGGCGCATTGCCGGCAAATCCGACGTGTATGGCAATTCGCTGGAGTGGCCATTGATCTTCAAGGCCAATTCGGATTCCATCAAGCACGCGGACCTGATTTATCCGAAGCAGAACCTCAATGTGGTGACCAATCCGCTCAAAACCGATGTGGGTTCTGCCACCTGGTATGCGCAGCACCGCGGTGCGTGGAAGAACCACAAGGCCGACAAGCGCGATCAGGAATGGCTGAACGGCACGCTCACACCGCCGGCCAGCGGCGGCTGAGTGTCGATTGACGACTCGGAGAAAGGGCCCTCACGGGCCCTTTCTTTTTTTGCATGCACAAGGGGTCCGTGATCGTCTGCAAGCATTGCTTTGTATCCGGTCGCGTGCAGGGCGTGTTTTACCGCGCCAGCACGGGCCAGCGCGCGCGCGAACTCAAGGTCACGGGTTATGCCAGGAATCTGGCCGATGGGCGTGTGGAAGTACTGGCCTGCGGCGAATTGGCGGCCGTGGACGCGCTCTGCGACTGGTTGTGGCACGGGCCGCAGGCCGCGAAGGTGAGTGAGGTGGTGGTGCGGGAAGTGCAGTGCACGGAGATTCCGCACGGGTTTACCACGCGATAAATCTCGTGCGGCTGTAACGCAATACCGTCACTCCGGCAAACGCGGAATCCAGTTCTTACCCCCTTTTCTGGGAGAGACCGAGCAGATCGGGGCGCCCCTCGTCCCGATTTGCTTCGCAGGCTTGTCCCTGCGGGCGCTGTGCGTTCAGCGGAATCCGCGGGAAGCGTAAGACACGCTCACACCGCATGCGGGCGATCATCCTTACTTTGTCGTCCCAACCCCCGGAGGCCGCCGAGCAGTGGAGCGCCCCCGGTCAGACCACAGGGTGCCGCCAGGGAGGGCGACGTTCCGGCCGCGAGGCGCAGGACCTCCTCTCGGTCGCACTTCGCGGCGAGCGCAGCGCGCAGGAGACCGCCGCAGGCAGCGGCATTCGCGGGCGCCCCTTCTTTTTGGCCCTATTCTTTGGACCAGCAAAGACAAAGGGGCTCGTCGCAGGGGCGCGAAAGCCCTGCATAAATTATCCAGTGATTGAAAGCAGTGCGCGAGACAGAAACGCAGCGCTAATCCCAGCGCCACCTGTTGGTCAAGGCCTTGAGCACCCGGTCCGAGTAATCAATGCCGACGGTGGCGCCGTTGTAGCGCTGCAGGGCTTCGCGAATGTCGCCATGCGAGCGCTGCAGGTAGTACTTGAGGATGGTGCAGCCAAGCCGCAGATTGGTGTTCTCATGGAACAGGTTGCCGTTCGGCTGACCGCTCAATTTCAGCCAGAAGGGCATGATTTGCATGAGTCCCTGGGCCCCCGCCTCGGACACCGCGAAACGTTTGAAGTTGCTCTCCACGTTGATGATGGACAGCACCAGTTCCGGCGATACGCCGGCGCGCGTGGCTTCCGCATGGATCAATTCCAGCAGGGCCATGCGTTTGTTGACGTCCGGGACGATCGGCGCCAGGCGATTGGACATGGTCATGAGCCACACCTGGGCGTCGTATTTGTCCTTGAAGCTGGTGTGATCCGCCGCCGCTTTCTGCACCAGCGCAATCAGTTCCGGGCTGGGCGGCGTCAATTTCTGTGCATTGGCCGGCAGACCGGCTGCGAGAGCAGCCGCAAACAATAGCAGAGCAGGCAGCCAGCGCATTGGCACGTCTAGGTTGATGCCTGCAGGCGTGCTTTCAGGAACGGCAACAGATTCATGCGTGCGACGTCTTGCGGCTGGGCGTCGCGCCGGCCCTTGTACTCGACCGTACCGGCGCCGAGGCCGCGGTCCGAGAGCACCAGCCGGTGCGGGATACCGATCAGTTCCATGTCGGCGAACATCGGTCCGGGGCGCAGCTCGCGGTCATCCATGAGCACGTCACAGCCCGCAGCCACGAGCTCGCGATAGATCTCATCCGCCGCCGCCTGCAGTTGCGGTGATTTGTGCATGTTGAGCGGCAGCAATGCAATCTGGAACGGCGCCAGCGGTTCCGGCCAGATGATGCCGTGCTCGTCATGATTCTGCTCGATGGCGGCGGCCACGATGCGCGAAACGCCGATGCCGTAACACCCGGTGAGCGGGGTTTGCAGCTTGCCTTGTTCGTCGAGCACGCCGACGTGCATGGCTTCGGTGTACTTGCGACCGTTCTGGAAAATGTGTCCGACCTCGATGCCGCGGGCGATCCTGAGCGTGCCTTTACCGTCCGGTGAGAGATCGCCTTCCACTACATTGCGAATATCTGCAACGGCGTATCCGGGCTTTACGTCTCGATCCAAGTTGAAGCCGCGGCAGTGAAACCCGTCTTTATTCGCGCCGCAGACGAAGTCCGCCATCTGATTGACTGTTCTGTCAACGATTATCGTGAATGGGCGAAAGGGAATGGGCTCGGCTTTGTCGGATGTTCGGTTATATAAAGTCCGACCTGTCGCGATGTCTTTGGATAAATTGAGATAAGCCGGTCCGATATACCCTGGACGGCATCCCAGATGGTCTTTTATTTCGTCTTCTGTGGCCAATCGGTGATTTTCAAAACCGGGTATTTTTCTGAGCTTGGTTTCATTTACCTCGTGATCGCCGCGTACCAGCACCAAAGCAAATCCACCTGAACCAACGACCGCAATGGCTTTTACGGTTTTGGTCAAGGGCACATTCAAAAATTCTGCCACTTCCTCACAACTCGTTTTACCCGGTGTAGGCATTTCCCGGCAATCCTCTGACGGCTTTGGCCGCTCGCCGGATGGTGCCAATGCCTCGGCCATTTCCATATTGGCGGCATAATCCGACTGGTCGGAGAACGCAATCGCGTCCTCGCCGGACTCGGCCAGCACCTGGAATTCGTGACTGATGTCGCCGCCGATGTCGCCGCTGTCGGCCTGCACCGCGCGGAATTTCAGGCCAAGGCGCGTGAAGATGCGCGCATAAGCGTCGTACATCACCTGGTAGGTCGCATCCAGGCTGGCCTGGTCCAGGTGAAATGAATAGGCGTCCTTCATCACGAACTCGCGTGCGCGCATCACGCCGAAGCGCGGCCGGATCTCGTCGCGGAACTTGGTCTGGATCTGGAACAGCGTGAGCGGCAGTTGCTTGTAACTGCGGATTTCGTTGCGCACGATGTCGCAGATGACCTCTTCGTGCGTCGGGCCATAGCAGTACCATTGTTCCTTGCGGTCCTGCATGCGCAGCAGCAGGTGGCCGTATTTTCCCCAGCGGCCGGATTCTTCCCACAGTTCCCTGGGCTGCACCGAGGGCATGAGCAGTTCGGCGGCGTCGGCGCGGAGCATCTCCTCGCGTACCACGGCTTCGACCCTGCGCAATACCCGCAGACCGAGTGGCAGCCAGGAGTAAATGCCGGCCGCGAGCTTGCGGATCATTCCGGCGCGCAGCATCAGCCGGTGACTGGCGGTGTCGGCGTCAGCCGGAGTTTCCTTGATGGTGCATAAGGGGAAGCGGGAAGTCAGCATCGGTGAGTGCTTTATGTTTAAAGTCGTATTCTAATGGCTGATGCGCGATGGCGTACAGCACGATGCAGTACTTTGATGACGATGATATCCATGGCCTGCGCCGGCTGGGTACAATAAGCACGGTGCCGTTACCGGAAGACCGCATGCCTACAGTTCTGTACGACACCGAAATCAATCCCGCGCTGATTCGTGCACGCCGCGTCGCCGTCCTGGGGTTCGGCGCCCAGGGACGGGCGCAGGCTCTCAACCTCAAGGATTCCGGCGTCAATCTGAGCGTCGGTTTGCGGGCGGGCTCGGCGTCACGCGCGGCCGCGAGCGCCGCCGGGCTGAGCGTGGCGGAACCGGCGGCAGCGGTTTCCGGGGCCGACGTCGTGGTGATGCTGGTGCCGGACGAAGTGCAGGCCGAGATTTACACCGGGATTGTCGCGCCCGGGCTGCGCAAGAACGGCGCGTTGATTTTTGCCCACGGTTTCAACATCCATTTCCAGCGCATCGTGCCGCGCGCCGATCTCGACGTGATGCTTGTGGCGCCAAACGGCATCGGCGAGCAGGTGCGCGCGCAATACCTCGAGCAGCACGGCGTGCCGGCGCTGGTGGCGGTGCACCAGGACGCCAGCGGCCAGGCGCGCGATTTGGCACTCTCCTACGCCTGGGCACAGGGCCATGGGCGCGCGGGCATCATCGAGTCGAGCTTCCGCGAGGAGACTGAAACCGACCTGTTTGCCGAACAGGCCGTGCTGAGCGGCGGGTTGACACATCTGATTCAGGCCGCGTTCGACACGCTGGTTCAGACCGGTTACACACCGGAGGTGGCCTACTTCGCATGTCTGCACGAAGTGAAGCTCATGACCGACATGATTTACCAGCGCGGTATCGCCGGCATGCGCGCATCCATTTCCACCACCGCCGAGTTCGGAGATTACACGCGCGGTGCGCGCATCATTGGCGAGCCCACGCGTGCGGCGATGCAGCAAATCCTCAAGGAAATCCAGAACGGCCAGTTTGCCGCGGAGCTGGAGCGCGAATTACATGCCGGTTTGCCGACTATCAAGGCCGAGCGGGTGCGCGCGCGTGCGCAGCTGATCGAAGCCGTGGGCCAACGCTTGCGCGAGCACATGCATGCCCACGGCGGCAGCGGCTGACGGTCCGCGTACGCACGCGATTGCCGCCCATGGCATGATAAGCCATTACATCAGAGGCCAGTCCATGCACGTGCCCACCACGCCCGATCCCGACGTCGATACCGAAGTTGGCATTGACGAGCAGGTGAATGAAGCCGCGGAAGCCGGCATCGAGGGCCCGCGCCGCCGCGGCATCTATCTGTTGCCCAACCTGATTACCACCGCCGGCCTGTTCGCGGGGTTTTATGCCATCGTGGCCGCGATCGTCGGCCACTTCGAAGCGGCCGCGGTCGCGGTGTTCGTGGCCATGATCTTCGACGGCCTGGATGGCCGCATCGCGCGTCTCACGCACACCGAAAGCGCCTTTGGCAAGGAATACGACTCGCTTTCCGACATGGTGTCCTTTGGCCTGGCGCCGGCATTGGTGATGTACGAGTGGGCCTTCAAAGACATGATCAGTTTCGGCTGGGCCTGGGGCAAGATCGGCTGGCTGGGCGCGTTTTTCTACGCGATTACCGCGGCACTGCGTCTGGCACGCTTCAACGTGCGCACCGGCGTGGTGGACAAGCGCTACTTTCAGGGCCTGCCGAGTCCGGCGGCCGCCGGCATCGTGGCAGGCGCGGTGTGGCTGGGCACTGATCTTGGCATTCCCGGCCCGGCGCTGGTGATCCCGGCGTACGTCATCACGGTCGCAGCCGGCGTGCTCATGGTGAGCAGCATCGGCTTTTACAGTTTCAAGGATCTGCATTTGTACGGCCGCGTTCCCTTCGCCATGCTGCTCATCGTGCCCGTGGCCATCATCGTGATTTCATTGAGCCCGCCGTGGGTGCTGTTCGCAGCGTTCTTCCTGTACGCCTGTTCCGGTCCGGTGATGGCGCTGTGGCGCTTGCGCCGCCGTTGGACACGTCGCGCTGCACATTGACGATCATGGACATACAGCGCGCCAGCTGTCTGCACGATCTCGGCATCACCGTATGGGAGCGGCGCGGGCAGCCGCACATTCCGGCGGTTGCCGATGCCGAGAGCGTGAGCGATGCACCTGTGGCAGACGGCGCACGTGCCGCCGCCATCGCACAGATGGACTGGCAGCAACTCGAAGCGGCGGTTAAAGCCTGCACGCACTGCCGGCTGCGCGCCGGCTGCACGCAGACGGTGTTCGGCGTGGGTAACCGTCAGGCCGAATGGCTGGTGATCGGCGAGGCGCCGGGCGCCGATGAAGACCGCCAGGGCGAACCGTTCGTGGGGCGCGCGGGACAGCTGTTGAATTCCATGCTCGCGGCCATCGGTCTGAAGCGCGAAGCGGTGTACATCGCGAACGTCGTCAAGTGCCGTCCGCCCGGCAATCGCAATCCTGCGCCGGACGAAGCCGCGGCGTGCCGGCCGTTCCTCGATCGGCAGATCGCGCTCATCCGGCCCAAGCTGATTCTCGCGGTGGGCCGCGTCGCGGCCCAGAACCTGCTGCAAACCTCCGCCCCCATCGGCGGGCTGCGGGGCTGCGTACATGAGCTGCACGGCATCCCGGTGGTGGTCACCTATCATCCGGCGTACCTGCTGCGCTCACCGGGAGAGAAGCGCAAAGCCTGGGCGGATCTGCAGTTTGCGGTACGCACCTTCAGGGAGCTCACGGCATGAGCGCGGTAGTCGCAATTCCCGAATCGCCGGTCTACCGTCCGATGCGCGACCACGATGTGGCGGCGGTCATGGCGGTAGAGAAGCGCGCCTACCGGTTCCACTGGAGCGAGGGCATCTTTCGCGATTGCCTGCGCGTGGGCTACGGCTGCTGGATCATGGAATTGGGCGGCAGCATCGGCGGTTACGGCGTGCTGTCACTGGTGGTGGGCGAGGCGCACCTGCTCAACCTCTGCGTGGCGCCCGAATGGCAGGGTCAGGGTTATGGCCGGTTGCTGCTCGAGCAATTCATCGAGCTGGCGCGCGAGCGCAGCGCCTACCAGATGCTGCTCGAGGTGCGTCCGTCCAACAAGCCGGCGCTGCGGCTTTATCACACGCGCGGCTTCGCGCAGGTCGGCATGCGCAAAAACTATTATCCCGGCGAGCGCGGCCGCGAGGACGCCCTGATCCTCGGTTTGCCGTTGTAACGCTGCAGTCTGAAAGCGCGCTTCGGGTAAAATGGCGCGCTTTTTTCCACGGGTTCCCCAGTCATGTTCGACCAGGAAATCGGCCGGCGGCGCACCTTTGCCATCATCTCGCACCCGGACGCCGGCAAGACCACACTTACCGAAAAGCTGCTGCTTTTCGGCGGCGCCATCCAGATGGCGGGCGCGGTCAAGGGCCGCAAGGCCGCGCGCCACGCCACTTCCGACTGGATGAAGCTCGAGCAGCAGCGCGGCATTTCGGTGACCTCCTCGGTAATGCAGTTTCCCTACCACGGCCGCGTAATCAATCTGCTCGACACGCCCGGCCACGAAGATTTTTCCGAGGACACCTACCGCACGCTCACCGCGGTGGATTCGACGCTCATGGTGATTGACTGCGCCAAGGGCGTGGAGGAGCGCACCATCAAGCTCATGGAAGTCTGCCGCCTGCGCGACACGCCCATCATGACGTTCATCAACAAGCTGGATCGCGACGGCCGCGATCCCATGTTGCTACTGGACGAGGTGGAGTCGGTGCTGCAAATCCATTGCGCGCCCGTGACCTGGCCGATCGGCATGGGGCGCGATCTCAAGGGCATTTATCACCTGGGTGAGGACCGTATCTATATATACGAGGGTGACAAAACCGGCCGTTTGGGTGAAGTACGGGTGATCGGCGGTCTGAAGAGTGCGACCGCGGATGCACTGCTGGGTGACGACGCGCAAGCACTGCGTGCAGAAATTGAACTGGTGCGCGGCGCCGCGCATGCCTTCGACCAGGATGAGTATCTGGCCGGCCGGCTGACGCCGGTGTATTTCGGCTCGGCAATCAACAACTTCGGGGTGCGCGAGCTGCTGGACGCCTTCGTGGAGCACGCGCCGCCGCCGCGTGCGCGTGCGACCACGACGCGCCGAGTGGAGCCGCTGGAAGAAAAGCTCAGCGGCTTCGTGTTCAAGATCCAGGCCAACATGGATCCGCAGCACCACGACCGCATCGCCTTCCTGCGGCTGTGCTCGGGACGTTACACGCCCGGCATGCGCGTCAAGCACGTGCGCCTCGGGCGCGAGATGAAAATCGCCGACGCCCTGACTTTCATGGCCGCCGAGCGTGAGCGTGCTGAGGAAGCCTACGCCGGGGACATCATCGGCATTCACAACCACGGCACCGTGGCCATCGGCGATGCCTTCACACAGGGCGAGGATCTGAGCTTCACCGGTATCCCGAATTTTGCGCCGGAAATCTTCCGGCGCGTGGTGCTCAAGGAGCCGCTCAAATCCAAGGCCTTGGCCAAGGGCCTGGCCCAGCTCTGCGAGGAAGGCGCCACGCAGTTGTTCAAACCCCTGCGCAACAATGAGCTGATCCTGGGTGCGGTCGGCTTACTGCAATTCGATGTCGTGGCTTACCGTTTGCGGGAAGAATACGGCGTGGACTGCGTGTTCGATAGCATCAACGTCGCCACCGCGCGTTGGGTGGAGTGCGAGGACGCCAAGCGGCTCACGGAATTTCGCAACAGGGTTTTTGACAATCTGGCGCTGGACCACACCGGCAGTCTGGTGTACGTGGCGCCCACACTCATCAATCTGCAACTCGTCGAAGAGCGCTGGCCCGAGGTGCGCTTCCGCACCACCCGCGAACGCGGCATCGAATCACTGGTTGCCTGACGACGGAAAACACGCGGGCCGCGTTGATGCCGGGTGCGCCGACCTGCAGTTCTGCCAAGAGATAGCGGCATCTTCACATTCCTGCTAGCCTGTGGCGGTTGTCTTCCGGAGCCGGCGCATGCCGTTGGCGAAGAGCCGCAAGCTGTGGGGGTGGGCGTCCTACTACTGGGGCAATCACGCCTACACGACTTCGGTCATCACGGTTTTTTTCCCGATCTTTTTCCAGAAGTACTGGGACCACGGCAGCTCGGTGACGGTGAATACCTTCCGCCTGGGTCTGGCGAATTCCATCGCCAGTCTGGCGGTGGCGCTGTCGGCGCCGGTGCTGGGCGCGATTGCCGACCGCGGCGGATACAAGAAGCGCTTTCTGATTACCAGTGCGTTTCTGGGCGCGGTCATGGTGCTGGCGCTGCACTTCGTGAATATGGGGCAGTGGCAGTGGGCGTGGCTGTTCTACGTGATCGCCTCCATGTGCTACTGGTGGGGCAACGTGTTCGGCGACTCCATGCTGGTGTCGGTGGCCGAGCCCGGCAAACTCGACATGACCTCCGCCGTCGGCTATTTCGCCGGGTACCTGGGTGGCGGCTTGTTCCTGGCCGTGGGCGTGGTCTTGAGTCTCAAGCCGCAATGGTTTGGTCTGGCCGACGCCACCGCGGCGGTAAAGCTGATCCTGATACTGACCGCCATCTGGTGGGTGGTGTTTTCCCTGCCGTTGCTGTTCTGGGTGCCCGAGCCGCAAAAGCCGCAGGACCGAACGGGATGGTTCAGGACGGCCAAGGCCGGCGTGCGACAACTGGCGGAAACCTTCCGCCACGTGCGCGCCTACAAGCCGGTGTTCATGTTCCTGATCGCCTACTGGGTTTATATCGACGGCGTGAACACCATCATTCAGATGGCAGTGGATTATGGCAAGGCCATAGGCTTCAGCACCACCGACCTGATTCTGGCGGTGCTCATGGTACAGTTCATCGGCGTGCCGGCGGCACTGCTGTTCGGGCGCCTGGGCGAGCGCATCGGCCCGAAAATCGCGATCTTCATCGGTCTGGCGGTGTACGTGTTCGTGACGGTGTTCGCCGCCTTCATGCGGCATTCTTGGCAGTTTTTTGTGCTGGCCGCGCTGGTGGGCCTGGTGCAGGGCGGGGTGCAACTCCTCAGCCGCTCGTACTACGCGCGCTTGGTGCCGGCCGAGCGCGCCGGCGAATTCTTCGGTTTCTATAATATGCTGGGTGAATTTGCCGCCATCATCGGCCCGTTCCTGATCGGCTTGGTGAGTTACCTGAGCGGCAGCCCGCGGCTGTCGATTTTGTCGGTAATTCTGCTGTTTGTGGTGGGGGCGGTGCTGCTGGCGTTGGCGGAAGGGCGCCCGGCCGCCACCGCTGGGGCCGCGCCCGGCGCGCCGGATTGAACCGGCGGACCTGCGAAATCGCTCCAGTCGTGGCAGAATTCGATTCCGAAAGCGGCCTGTTGCCGCCTTCAAACCGTCGTGGAGGGTTTATGAAGCGGATGTTAATGGGTGGGCTTTGCGCCTGCGGAGTCATGCTGCTCGCGGCTTGCGGTTCGTCTGGTTCGACGTTTGCGCTCATCGGCGTGCCCACCAAGGCCTCATACACCGACAGTGCCAACTTCCTGATCAGCGGCCAGACCTGCAATTAC
The DNA here is from genome assembly GCA_050739175.1 of Gammaproteobacteria bacterium. Lineage (GTDB taxonomy): Bacteria > Pseudomonadota > Gammaproteobacteria > Natronospirales > REEB76 > REEB76. The sequence goes on along the minus strand of JBOIAZ010000132.1, from coordinate 25,246 downwards.
TACACCTACCGCGGGGACGGAACCAACCCGCCCGAAGTCGGTATGGGCTGTACGGTGTTGCAGGACAAGAAGAATGCGCTGGGTTCACCGCATTCGTATGTGGAAATCGGCTTCAACACCCCCAAGGGCCAGCAGATCCTCACGCTCAGGCAATTCGGCAACAACACGCTCTCCGCTTCCAGCGTTCCCGACATTGGCATGTATGTGCCGACCAATTGGACGATATCCGCACCAGCTGCCGACAGGATTTTCAACAGCAGCGTGGCCGGTGCCATATATTCCGGGCTGGCCGTGCATGTCAGCGGCGTGCGTTGCTCATTGACGGTCACTGCGGTAGCGGATAACACGCCGGTCAGCATGCCCTGCGGCTTGACGTTTTGGAGCGCGAATTCAATTTCCATCGCCATCCCGGGTTCGCTGATCTCCACGGCGTATTCCCAGGTGTCGTGGACGTTGAATTTCATCCAGGATTCCCAGAAACCCGGGACCTGGAATCTGGCCAAGCCACCAAGCGGATTCCCCGCAACTTACACGCAGGCGGCCCCGAGCGGCAGTTGAGGCGTGGCAAAGCACTGCGGTTGAGCGCGGCGGCCGCCGGCTGAGCGCAAATTCAGCACAGGTGTACCCGCGCGGAGGTTTTCCTCCGCGCGGGTACACCAAATTGTTTTCAGCCCATATGATTGCCGTATCTGCGCCGGAGTTCTGGCTCACGGATGGAAGGCGTGTACCCGTCTCGCGAATGCGCGGGCATCGCCGCTCCCTGCATAACGCAGGTTCACATAGAACGTGACGATGGCGCTCACCGAAGACGTCAGATCCGGCCGCGCACGGATCACGCGCTGCGCATAATCCAGCGGACCCTCACTGCCGGCGCGGGCCAGCCCCCGGTTTGCGAGCTTGCGGCAGAAGCGCAGATAGTCGCGTTGCACGCCCGAAGGCCGCGGGGCGCGGTGATGCCACCATAGCACCAGCCAGATAAGCAGCAGAATCGCGCAGATTGCAACCAGCAGCACCAATACCGGTTGCAGCCAGTTGCCAGACGCCAGTCCGAATTCAGCAAAAAAGCGGCTCTGCAGTTCCGGACCGTAGGCCAGTATCCACTGATTCCAGCCGTTGTTGAGTGCGTCCCAGGCGTTGCGCAACTGTCCCACCCATGGATGGGCGTTGAAAAAATATCCGGGTATCACTTCGCCCGGCAGAGCGGCGGCCAGCCCCTGGTCCACACGCGCCGGATCCACGGCCGCGGTCGGATCCACACGCACCCAGCCCCGGCCTGCGAGCCACACTTCCGCCCACGCATGCGCATCTTCCTGACGCACGACGTAATAACCGTCCACCGGATTGCGCGTGCCGCCCTGATAACCGATGACCACGTGTGCCGGAATGCCGGCAGCGCGCATCAGGAACACAAAGGCACTGGCGTAGTGTTCGCAGAAACCGCGGCGTGTGCTGAACAGGAATTCGTCAATGCGATTCGGACCGTTTAGCACCCCCGGCTGCAGCGTATATCGGAAAGGCTGCTGGTGAAACATGTGCAGCGCATCCTGAACAATCTGGTCCGGCGCCGCGGCCGCGGCACGCCAGCCTTGAGCGAGCTGTCGCGCGCGCGGATCAATCCCGGGAGGCAGGCGCATATCGTGGCGCAGCTCCCAGGCCGGGATGTCCAGGCCGTAGCGATAATCGGTGTAGGAACTTGCGTCATACAACCTGAGTTCCGTTACCGGCTGCGGCACGAGCATTTCGTAGTCCGCGGTCAGGCGCGTGTTTGCCGGCCCCTGGGCCGGCAAGTCCAGCGCGTACAGCACACGCAGATGATTGGGCTGCAGGGTGATTTGATAGTTCACAGGCGCGCCGCGCGCGGACAGCGTGTTGCTGCCATCCCACGTGATGTTGCCGGCGGTCCAGGTTTGACCGTCGTAATCGTGCAGCACGAGCGCGCGCCAGTAGAGCTGCGAGCGTGGTGGTGCGGCATTCAGGAATTTGGCCCGGAAAGCGATGGCGTCCGATTGCGCGAGGCGGCTCAGGCTGCCCGGCGACATGCTGGTGGACAGGCCGGTGACCGCGGAGTGCTGCGGCAGCGCCAGACTCCACAAGGGGCCGGGAATGCGCGGGAAAAGCAGGAACAGCACCAGCGCCACCGGCAGCGCCGACAGCAGCATGCGTGCGCTGGTTCTTGCGGAGGCCAGCGGCGTGTGTCCGGTGTCCGGATGGGCGATATTGAGCAGCGCCGTACCCGCCAGCCACACGGCCGGTACCATGTAGATCGCCAGCGGAATTGTCTGGTCGTACAGGAAGTTGGTCAAGCCGATGACCAGGGTGATCACCAGCAGCAGGAAATAGTCGCGCAGTCCGCGCGCTTCCATGAGCTTGAGCCCGGCCAGCAGCATCAGCAGGGCCGTGCCGGCCTCCGGGCCGTTGAAGGTGTGATAGGTCGCGTACACGCCAACGAAGGCCAGCACTCCGAAGGCGATGCGCGTGTAGCGGCTGAACAGCGGCCAGCCAAAGTAGTCCACGCCCAGGCGCCACATCGCGATGAGCGCCGCGGTCAGCACAATCCAGGGCGCGAGGTGCAGCGCGTGCGGCAGAGTCATGGCCGCGAGTGCCGCGAGCGTCCACAACAGGCGCGTACGCTCCAGGCGCGGCTCGGGGTTGACCGGCAATACCGCGTTCACGACGCGTGTGCTCCCGGTACCTGAAACAGCGCCAACTCTTCCAGGCAGTAGTCGCGGTGCGTTGCACCGCCGGCGACGGCGATGGTCTTGCCCGGCAACCGCAGGCCGTAATTCAGGTTTTCGGCGTGTGCCGTCAGGACCCACCGGCACATGATGGACAGGCGCTTTTCCGGGTCGTGTTCCGCCAGCTGGTCCCAGTCCAACCAGCGCTGTTCTTCACCGCTGCCCGCAAATTGCTTGGTGAGCAGCTTCTGGACGCGCGCGGAAGCCTTCCAGGCGATGTGCCGCGGCGAATCCCCGGGCCGGTAACCACGCAAGTTGCTGAAATCCTCTTCGCCGAGATTCGTCGGTCGGCCGCCGCCGCGTCCACCTTCAGGCCAAGGCAGGGGAGGCGCGTCCTCCGCGGGTTGGGGATACACCAGTACCCTGAGATCCATATACACCCAGCTCCAGGAGCGGAACAGGGCGAACGGATAATCGGTCTCCACCACCAGGCGCTCGAGACTGAGCGAGCCGCGGTGTTCGGCGTGCAACGGCACGGCCACGCTGCCGTGACCGCCGGCGGTGATATCGCCGGTGACCGTGGCATCACCGCGCGCTGCGCTCAGGCTGACGGCGGTGCGCGTGCTGCGGCCCGGGTTGTCAAGGTGCAGCACGAAGCGTGCGGTCTCACCGGCGAACACCGCGGGGTGTTTGCCGGCGGTGATTTCCAATCCGGCGAGATTGGCGTGGCAGGCATACATGGCGGTGAAGCCCAGGCCGGTGAGCACGAACACCAGCATGAAGCCCATGCTGTTGGAGTAATTCATGGAAGCGAGCAGCATGAACAACAGCGCCAATCCGTAGATCCAGCCCTGACGCGTGGGCAGGATGTAGATGCGCCGGTGGTCCAGGCGCAGGCTGTCGCCATCCTGGCCCTGGCGGCGGCGCGCCCATTCGTACACGTGCTGGCTCAGGAATTTGCGCGTGGCGGAAAACATGGGAATCCCGGTTGTGCCTGGGTTGTGGGTGTGGTCGTCCCGACCGCGATTTATCGTCGCGGCGCGGACCGCCGTTCCCGCAATTTACACTCGCTGCTGTATTTTCAGGGAATCGGTACGGCTTCCAGCAGCTCTTTGGCAACCCTCGCGGGCGTGCCGCTTTCATGCGTGGCCTGCATGCGCAGCCGGTGACCGACCACGCCCGGCAGCACCGCCTGCAGGTCTTCCGGGATCACGCCGGGGCGGCCCATGAGCAGCGCCCAGGCCTGGGCGGCATGCTTGAGTGCGATCGCGGCGCGCGGTGACAGGCCGTTCTCGTAGCGCGGGGATTCGCGCGTGTGACGCACCAGGGCCTGCAGGTAATCCAGCAATGCGTCGGATACATGCAGGCCAAAGGCTGCGCTGCGCAGGCTCATCAGCTCGGGCGCATTCAACACCGGTTTCAGATCGCGCAGCAATTCGCGGCGATCGCGCCCGCGCAGCAGTTCACGCTCGGCCTGCTCGCCGGGATAGCCGAGACCGATGCACATGAGAAAGCGGTCGAGTTGCGATTCCGGAAGGGGAAAGGTGCCCACCTGGTGCAGCGGATTCTGCGTGGCGATCACGAAGAACGGCTGTGGCAGCGGTCGGGTGACGCCGTCCACGGTCACCTGGCGCTCTTCCATGGCTTCGAGCAGCGCGCTTTGCGCCTTGGGTGTGGCGCGGTTGACCTCGTCGGCGAGTACCAGATGCGCGAAAATCGGGCCGGGATGGAAACGGAACTCGCCGCTCTGGCGTTCGTAGATGGACGCGCCGATGATGTCCGCCGGCAGCAGATCGCTGGTGAACTGGATGCGCTGGTAAGACAGTCCCAGCAGATGCGCGAGACTCTGCGCCAGCATGGTTTTGCCGACGCCGGGAATGTCCTCGATCAGCAGGTGGCCGCCGGTGATCAGGCACACCAGTGCCAGGCGGATCTGGGTTTCCTTGCCGAGGATGATGCGGTTGGCCGCGGCGATGGCCATGGCGACCTTGTCTACCAGGCTGTACACCGGCAGTTCGCGGATGGGAATCGGCTGATCGTTGGGCATGCAATTCCTCCCTGAGGATTCACACTATGCTAAAACCCGCTGGGCGTCCACAATATGCGTGCCCCAACCACCCGGAGATTGCGTGAATTCCCGACGAGCGGTCTGTGTCGTGCTGCTTGCCTGCGTGTTGCTCGCGGCTTGTAGTAACCATGGTGGTGCGGCGGCGACCGAGGCACTGACGCGTGCCGACAACGCATTTTCCACGTTGTCCGCACAGCAGGGATTTGCCGCCGCATTCCGGCGCTATGCACTGGATAACGCCGTGTTGCTGCCGGAGCAGCGCGCGCCGCTGCAGAACCGCAAGGTCATCGAACAGAGCCTGCAGGCCCTGCCTGCCGGTACCCAGCTGAGTTGGACACTCCAGGGCGCGGATGCGTCCGGCGACCTCGGTTATACGTGGGGAATCTACACGCTCACGGGCCACGATGCCGGCGGCCAGGCTACGGCCGCGTATGGCAAATATCTCTCGGTCTGGCAACGGCAGTCCGGTGACTGGAAACTCGCGATCATGATGTTTAATACCTCGCCCGGCCCTGGGGGTTGATAGCTCCGGATGCGGCCGGATCGCGACCGCATTAGAAATGAATCAGTTCGTTTTCAGAATCTCCGGAGTGTGCACCGGCGGGCAGGCGCTATAGTTCCGTGTACGTACTGGCGATGCGCCGGAATCTGCGGGGAACACGACATGCGGGATCAAAATCCGGTTTCCTGGCGCGCGATTGTGGCCGGCGGGCTGATTGCCGCCACCGTGGATATCGGCGCTGCATCACTCATCAACTGGCTCAGCCCCGTCATCATTCTCCACGCTATTGCCAGCGGCGCGCTCGGGAAAGCGTCGTTTGCCGGGGGCGCAGGGGCCGCCGTTCTGGGTCTGGTGCTGCAATGGTTCATGGGTTTGCTGATCGCGGCCATTTTCGTGCTCATGGCGTCCAGGCTCGCCTGGTTGCGGCGGCGCTGGGTATTTGCGGGAATCGCTTATGGCGTCGTGGTATTTTTTGTCATGAATTACGTGGTGGTGCCGCTGTCGGCAGCGCCCTTCCCGGCACACCATTTTGGCGTGCGGGAGTTCATCGAAAACTTGCTGGCCATGGTTTTATTCGGTTTGATAATCTCGTGGTGCGCGCGCGAGCGTCGCGTGTTGCTTCCGGTCCGCGACGCCGGCAGCGATGCCGCGTGACCGTGGATAGCCGAATAGGCAAATCCCAAGTCTACCGGTACCTGTCTCACTCAGGGGTTTAATCCAAGGTTCGCAAGCGCGCCAGTTGGTCCTGCAATTTTCCGATAATCGCGTCGAGTTCGGCGACACGCGCTTGCGTACCGGCCACCACCTCGGCCGGCGCACTGTTGACAAAGGCGTCGTTTCCCAGCTTGGATGCAGTGCGTGTGCGGTCCTGACGCAGCTTGTCGAGTTGTTTTTCCAGGCGTGCGATCTCTGCGGGTAGGTCAATAAGCCCCTTGAGCGGGATTATGAGCGTCGCGTGACCCAGCACTGCGGTAGCGGCGGGCGGCGGCGCTTCGCCAGGCTTCAATACGCGCAATGATTCCAGCCGCGCCAGGAATTTCAGCGATGCCTCCAGTCGCCGCCAAACCTGCGGATCGCTGCTTTTGTCCTCGATCAGCAGCGGTACGTTCAGCGCCGGTGACAGATTCATCTCGCTGCGGATACTGCGGATTTGAATGACGGCGGCGATCAAGCGCTCAATGTCACCGGTTGAGCTGCCGGGCCAGCGCAAATCCTGCTGATAAGATGGGTAGGCTTTCAGAGAGACTGAAGAGCCTTCGGTGTCGGGGCCGAGCCGGGGCGCTACCTGTTGCCAGAGTTCTTCCGTTATGAAAGGGATAATCGGATGCAGAGCACGCAGCAGGGTTTCGAGTACATGCAGCAGTGTATGCCGCGTGGAATCGGCGGTTGATTTATCGGGGCCGTTCAACGCAGGTTTAGACAATTCAATAAACCAGTCACAGAAATCGTTCCAGGTAAACTCGTAAAGCGCCTGCGCGAGGAGATCGAAGCGATAGTTCTGGAAATGTTCCTCGACCTCTTGCAATAGATATTGAAGTTTGCTGAGAATCCACCGCTCAGCTTCGGTTTTGATATTGAGTTTGCCCTGTGCCTTGAACTCTTCGGTATTCATGAGCACGAAACGCGTGGCGTTCCACAGTTTGGTGCAGAAGTTGCGGTAACCCTCGCAGCGCTTGAGATCAAAATTGATGGTACGGCCATAGGTGGCGAGCGCCGCGAACGTGAAGCGCAGCGCGTCGGCGCCCACGGCCGGAATACCCTGCGGGTAATCGCGGCGGATGCGTTTTTCTACTTTGTCGCGCACCTGCGGTATCAGCAGGCTGTCGGTGGATTTCTTCACCAGCGCTTCGAGGCCGATGCCGTCCATCAGGTCCAGCGGGTCCAGTGTATTGCCCTTGGACTTGGACATCTTCTGGCCTTCGGCATCGCGCACGATGGCGTTGATATACGCCTCGCGGAAGGGCGTGCGGCCGGTGAAGTACTGAGTGGCCATGACCATGCGCGCCACCCAGAAGAAAATGATGTCGAAACCGGTGATCAGCACCGAGGAAGGCAGGAACTGCCGGTCGCTCGACCAGTCGGCCACAATTTCGCCGCGCTCGTTTTTCACCGGGACGTCCGCCGGCCAGCCGAGGGTCGAGAACGGCCACAGTGCTGAGCTGAACCAGGTGTCCAGCACGTCTTCATCTTGTTTTAGTATTCCAACGGGCTTCTTGTTGCCGTGCTCGATAGCATCGGTTTCGTTCTCGCCCACGAAAATATTGCCGGCCTCGTCATACCAGGCGGGAATACGGTGCCCCCACCAGAGCTGGCGGCTCACGCACCAGTCCTGGATGTTTTCCAGCCATTGGATATAAGTGGCTGCCCAGTTTTCCGGCACGAATTTGATGGCGCCACTGCGTACCGCGTTCAGCGCAGGATCGGTGATGGCTTTGCGACCTTTTTCACTGGTCAGGTCCAAAAACCATTGATCGGTGAGCATGGGTTCAGTAATCGTTTCAGAACGTTGGCTTATTGGTACGTTGATCTTGTGTTGTTCTGATTTTATCAATAAGTTTTCATTGCCCAAATCGGCAAGAATTACTTTGCGTGCTTCGAAGCGATCAAGACCTTGATATTTTTCTGGTATGAGTTTTAACAGCTGGCTGAATGGTTGAACTTGGGATACAACTTGATCAGGGCGTTGCGTATAGCCCCCCCACCAATCGCCGCCTTCCGTTAAATCTGGAGAATGTGCAATTTTTGCACTAGGACTAAGGGTTTCCAGTAATCCTTTTTGGTGGAGGTGATCGAATATTCCAGATGCGACATGGCGTTCCCAAATATTATAATCATTGAAATCATGAGCCGGCGTGATTTTCACCGCACCGGTGCCGAACTCCTGGTCCACATACTCATCGCTGATAACCGGAATTTCGCGGCTGGTAAGCGGCAATCTAAGTTTTCTTCCGATGAGCTTCCGATAGCGCGTGTCTTCGGGATGCACCGCCACCGCCACATCGCCCAGCATGGTTTCGGGACGTGTGGTGGCAACGACGACGCCCTCACCTCCATCTGCGCCCGGATAGCGGATGAACCACAGATGGCCGTCGCGTTCCTCGTTGTTGACTTCGAGATCGGATATCGCGGTTTTTAGCACCGGGTCCCAGTGCACCAGGCGCTTGCCGCGGTACAGCAATCCCGCGCGATACCATTCGATGAACACCTTGCGCACCGCAGCCGACAGGCCCTCGTCCATGGTGAAGCGTTCGCGCGACCAGTCAATCGAGGCACCAAGCCGCTGCATCTGACGGCTGATGCTGGAGCCGGATTCCTGTTTCCATTGCCATACGCGCGCGATGAATGGCCCGCGGCCGAGATCGCGGCGCGACTTACCTTCGGCGGCCAACTGGTTCTCGACGATTTTCTGGGTGGCGATGCCGGCGTGATCGGTGCCGCCCTGCCACAGCACGCGCTCGCCGCGCATGCGGTGATAGCGGATGAGCGCGTCCATGAGCGTTTGCTGGAAGGCGTGGCCCATGTGCAGCGTGCCGGTGACGTTGGGCGGCGGCAGCAGGATGCAGTAGGGCGCGCCTGCGCCGCGCGGGGCGAAGCAGCCGAGTTGTTCCCAATGCTGATACCAGCGGCGCTCGATGGCCTGCGGGTTGTAGTTTTTATCCATGCGCGAGACGGGCAGCCGCTGCGTGGCGGCGCGGGGGATTATAGCAGTGGGTGAGCGGCGCAAGCCGCGAACACCCGGCGTGGATGGCGGGCCGGATGCATTCAAATGCACGTGCGGCGCGTGCGTGTCTGGGCGGTGCGAGCGAGTAACGCCACGGATGGCGTTACCTGGAAATGCTAGCGGTCGTTACCGTTTTTCCCGAGCGCTTCGGCGACGATGGCGGGGATTTCCACGCGCAGTTTTTCCCAGATTTTGTCCATGAGCAGGTCCTGGATATCATTCGAGGCATCGCGCAACAGCCGATCGGTAAGCGCGGCGATGCGCTCGGTCAGCATGTCGGTCAGCAGATCCTGACGGACCTCGGGTCGGGCGGTTACAGCCGGCGCGGCCGCTGCCGTACCGTTTTTCGGCGCCACCGGCTTGCCGTTGCCCGGCGTGACGACCTCGTTCAGTACCGGGATATCCGGCATCGCTGGGGTATCTAACGGATTGACGGGCGGCATGGATATGCTCACAGCTGGTGGGTCTCCACAGCATACCCGCGATCTTTGTAAAAACGGAAGCGTTGGCGTCCCTGGGCGCGGATTTGCGGGTCGGCATCCACGACCTCCGCCACGCGCTCGAAGCGGCTGAAGAACTCGGGTACCGCAGCGCTCATGTTGATGAGCAGCTGGCAGTCCGCGGCCGGCTCCGGGCCGCAGCCGAGCACCACCGGCACATCGTCGGCGGCCGCGGCGAGCGCGTGCGGCAGGAAACTGCGGTCACGGAACGTCCACAGGAGTTCGTCCAGCTCGCGCGCATCGCGCTCCGAGGAGAGGTGGATAAAGCTGCGCTGGCCGAGGTGGAAGACTTTTTCCGCAAGCCGGCACACGAACAACGCGCGTGCGCGCGGGGTGGTATCCGGGAGCACGTAGAAATCGATCTGGGTCATCTTACCTTCACCCCAGCCTCTCTCCTCGAAGAAAGAGGGGACAAAGAGTGCCTAGCTGTGCGCTACGCACGATCCAGCAAGTACTGCACCAGTAATGGCACCGGGCGCCCGGTGGCGCCTTTTTCTGCCCCGCTTTTCCAGGCGGTACCGGCGATGTCGAGATGCGCCCAACGCATGCTTTTGGTGAAGCGCGACAGGTAGCAGGCCGCGGTGATGGCTCCGCCTTCGCGCCCGGCCACGTTGGCAAAATCCGCAAAGTTGCTTTTCAGGCCGTCCTGGTAATCATCGTACAGCGGCATGTGCCAGGCGCGGTCGTCGGCTTTCTCGCCGGCATTCCACAATTCCTTGACCAGTGTTTTGTCGTTGCCGAACAGGCCGGATACGACGTTGCCGAGTGCAATCACGCAGGCGCCGGTAAGCGTGGCCATGTCCACGATCGCCGCGGGCTTGAAGCGTTGCGCGTAGGTGAGTGCATCGCACAGGATCAACCGCCCCTCGGCGTCAGTATTCAGGATTTCCACGGTCTGGCCGGACATGGTCCGGACGATGTCCGCGGGTTTCACCGCCTTGCCATCCGGCAGATTCTCGGATGTCGGCACGATGCCCACGAGATTGAGCTTGAGTTGCATGCGCATGACGGCCTTGAGCGTGCCGAATACGCTGGCCGCGCCGCACATGTCGAATTTCATCTCGTCCATCGCGGCCGTGGGCTTGATGGAGATACCGCCGGAATCGAAGGTGATGCCTTTGCCCACGAGTACCTGCGGCTTGGCGTTTTTCGGCCCGCTGCGATATTCCATGATGATGAGCTTGGCCGGCTGGCTGCTGCCGCTCGACACCGCCAGCAGCGCTCCCATGCCGAGTTTTTTCATCTGCGCTTCTTCCAGCACCGTGACCTTGAGCTTGGTGCCGCGTCCGAGTTTGCGCGCCTCGTTGGCGAGATAACCGGGCGTGCAGATGTTGGGCGGGAGGTTGCCGAGATCCTTGGCGAGGGCCACGCCCTCGGCAATCGCGCCGCCGTGCCCGATGCCACGCTCGGCCGCGCCCAGTTGGTCGCGCCCGGACACAAGCAGGCTGATTTTCTGCAGCACGGGCTTGGGCTTCTCGGGCTGGCTCTTGCACTGTTCAAACCGGTAAGCGGCATCGGCGGCGCATTCCACCGCATGGCGGGCGCATGCATACGCATCGGCATCCGGCACGCTCAGCATGCCCAGGGTCAGCGCTGCATGCTTTACGCCGCTGTCGAGCATTGCCTGCACGGATTTGTGCACCGCCTTGCGGTAGTTGCGCAGGGTGAATTCGTCTTCCATTCCCAAGCCGATGAGCAGCACGCGCTCCGCGGCCACGCCGGGGACCTGGAACAGCATCAGGCTTTGGCCGAGACGTCCGGTGAATGCGCTGCTCTTGACCAGCTTGGCGAGTTGTCCGCGGCTCGCCTGGTCCAGCGTGCGGGCGGGTTGGGTGAGTCGGCCGCCGTCGAACACGCCCACCACCACACAGCCTGAAGCCAGGCTTGGAAGCTCGGCAAATTTGCTGGAAAATTCCATGAGGGATTCCTTGTGCCAGCGCCCGGACGGAACGCGCGGCTGGCGTATCATGCGGTTCGTGGTTGTCGCGGCCGGGCGTGGCTTGAGACCGCGTCATTCTAACCCAACCCGGCATCGGCGGAGGCGCGAGTGCTACGCATTGTTGATCGCTATCTGGCGCGTGAAACCGTGCTCACCTGGGTTGCGGTCACCGTGATACTCATGCTGATCCTGCTCAGCAATCGCTTTGCGCTCCTGCTCGGCGATGCCGCCGCCGGCCGGCTGCCGCGCGACACGGTGTTTGCGCTGCTCGGCCTGGCTTCGGTGAGTTATTTCATCGTGGTGGTGCCGGTGGCGCTGTTCCTGGCGGTGATGCTGGCGCTGGGACGTCTGTACCGCGACAGCGAGATGACCACCTTCATGGCCTGCGGCGTCGGACCGATGGGGATTTACCGCCCGCTGCTGGTCATCGCTGCGCTGCTGGCGGTGGTAATGGCGCTGCTGTCACTGCAGGTCGCGCCGTGGGCGGCGCGCACCAGCGACATCATCCGCAGTTACGCCCAGCACAACGCGCAGGTCGGCAGCTTTGAATCCGGCAGCTTCAAGCAGGACCAACAGGGCCGCGGCGTGCTGTATGCCGCCGGTGTCGGCAGCGGCGGGCGCGAACTGCGCGATGTATTCATGGCCGGACCCGATGGTGTACGCCAGGATGTGGTCACCGCCGCAAGCGGCACGCGCAAGATTACCGGCCCGCAGGGCGAGGGCACGCTGGTGTTGCACAATGGTTACCGCTACGACGGCGAACCGGGCAAGGCGGATTTCCGCATCGTGAAATTTGCGCAATACAGCATCCGCTTGTCGCCGGGTGCACCCGCCGCAGGAACGCCGAGCTATTCGGCCATGCCGACCTACGCGCTGCTGCGCGAGGCTTCGCCCGACGCGCTCTCGGAATTCCAGTGGCGCGTGTCGGTGCCGCTCTCGACCTTGTTGCTGGTGTTCCTGGCCGTGCCCCTGGCGCGCACGTCACCGCGCCAGGGCCGCTATGGGCGCCTGTTCATCGCGATTCTGGCCTACGTGATTTACAGCAATCTGCTGGGAGTGGCGCGTGCCTGGCTGCAGAAGGACCTGGTGCCTGCGGCCATTGGTGTGTGGTGGGTGCTGGCCCTGCTGCTGATCGCAGCGCTGGTATTGCTGTACAGGCAATACGGCTGGCGCGGCCTGTGGTTCAGGTTCAGGACGGTGTGATGCGCATACGGGTCATTGACCGGCATCTGGCCTGGCAAGTCATCCTCAACAGCCTGCTGGTGCTGCTGGTGCTGACGGCGCTCGCGAGCATCATCACTTTCGTCGGCGAACTCAAAAGTGTGGGCGAAGGGCAATACCGGCTGGCAGATGCCGCGCTCTACACGCTGCTCTACGTGCCGACGCAGGCTTATCAGATGTGCGTGATCGCGGCCCTGATCGGCACCGTACTGGGCCTGGGAGAACTCGCCAGCCAAAACGAACTGATGGTGATGCGCACCTCTGGCGTGTCGGTGGCGCGCCTCGGCGTGTCGGCGCTGGTCGGTGGCGTGCTGCTGCTGGTGCTGTGCGTGGCGTTGGGCGAATGGCTGGCGCCGCCGGCGCAGCGCTACGCCGACGCGCGGCGTGCCGAACTCACCGGCTACAACCCCAACAGCACGGTGGGCGGCATCTGGGCCCGCGACGGCGGCGTGTTTCTCAATATCCGTGAAATGAGCGGACGCAATTCGGCCCAGGGGATTTTCATTTACCGCGTGGACGATGCGCATCACCTGCTGGCGATGAGCACCGCCACCTCGGCCGCATTCAGGAACGGCAGCTGGATACTCGAGAACGTGCGCAGTACCGAGCTTGGCGCAGCGGGCGCGGTCACAGTCAATGCCGCGAGCCGCGAGTGGCACACCTTCCTGAGTCCGGGCCTGCTGAGCTTGTTTACCGTGGACAGCGGCAGCCTGTCGGCGCGCGGGCTTTACCAATATATAAGGTATCTGCGCAACAATGACATCAATGCTGATCGCTACGTGGCCGCGTTCTGGAGCCGCATCGCCCAGCCCTTGTCCCTGCTGGTGATGGTGGTGCTGGCGCTGCCGTTCGTGTTTGGCCCGATGCGCTCCGCCACCACCGGTCAGCGTCTGGTCACCGGCATGCTCATCGGCATCGGTTTCTTCATCTTCGACAGCATCTTCATGCAGAGCGGTGTGGTCTTCGGGCTGAATCCGATACTCACGGCCTGGTTACCCACCGCCGTGCTGGCCGCGATCAGCGTCATTGCGGTCAGCCGCATCCGCTGAAGGCCGCCGCTCCGCAATCATTCTTCGTTCGGGCCGGAGGCCTTCAGTGCTTCGGCGGCACGCTTTGCTGCTTCATGGGTCGTGTCCAGACTGTCGGCATGCAGGCCGAGTTCCGCCTGCATGAGAGCCTGTTGCAGCCGGACATGTTCGGCAGGAGTATGCCCGAGATCGTGCATTGCGCCGTTACCCATGCCCTTGCATGGATCGCCGGCCTGGGCGTCGTAGCGTCGGTCGCCCGATCCCACCAGGCAGTTGATCACGTGATGCAGGTGCATGTCCGCCGTCGACTTGTTGGCAGCGGCCGCCGCCATTTGCGCGTGCGCAGCCGCGGTGGCGATTTCCTGACTCGCATTCCCGGCCGCGAAGCTGCAGGGAACCGTGAGCATCAGGCCGATGGCGAAAGCAAAAGACAATATGGGTTTGTTCATGGCAGTCCTCGGGTGTCCGCGTGCCGGATTACGAGCGGTACGGAATACCAGTTGAAGGTGCACAGATAATAAGCAATCTGCAATGAGACCTCAAATGCGCGCGCACGCAATGCGGTGCAATCGTCAGGTGGACGGGACCCCGCCCGCCTTGCCGGACAACACCAGACGCGTGCCGGACAGGCGGTCATGCCAGGCGAGGCGTCGCCGGTTAAAAGCCGGCCACAGGAAGGCCGCGAGTGCCGCCAGCAAGGCGAGCGCGCCGGCCAGGCGCCAGGCGAGCGCCTGCGGCGACTGCACCGCACTCATCAACAGCTCGCTGCCGAGCAGCAACAGCAGCCAGGGAATCAGCATGCCGAGATAGCGGAGCAGTGCGCGGTACCAGTCGAGTCGCGCACCATCAAGACGCACCACCCGCAGTTTCCAGGTGCGCATGCCGATGGTCTGGCCGCCGTGCGTCCAGAAGCCGCCGAAGAATACATAGCCCAATATCAGCAGTCCTACCTGGTACGACACTTTCAGTCCGCCGCTGTGCGCGTAAAGCGTTTCGAGCGCGCGACTGTGGGTGAAGGGCATGACCAGGAAAGTGGCGAGGATGCAGATCGCCAACACAATCAGCGCGTCGTACAAGCCGGAGGCCCAGCGCCGCAGCAATCCAGGCCCGGCGAGCGCGGCGTCTTCCGTGATGGACTGAGAGCTGTGCAACGTATTCATGCAGAGGAGATGCGTTTGGCGCTCCCTACCGGGCGTGGTCGGCGCCTTGTATCGGACTGCCGGTGGCAGTCCGATCCGACCGCGCGCCTGCACACGATGTGCAGGCTGGATAAGCCCGCCAGGGATGGCTCCGTGAAAAAAATTTTCAACACAGCTGGCGCTCCCTACCGGATTCGAACCGGTGTTTAAGCCTTGAGAGGGCTCCGTCCTAGGCCTCTAGACGAAGGGAGCGGGGATGGAAAGGGAGTGGTATTATACGGGCAGCCCGGATTTGCTCAAGTTCAATTCCAATACCAGGCAAGCTTCCGGATTGCATGCACACACAGGAACCCTCCGTTATTTCCCCCGTCATCGTTCCGCGCGCCGAGCACAACATCTCGCGCTCCCGAATTTCCGAAAGCGCCCTCAAGGTGCTGTACCGGCTGAAGAGTGCCGGCTATGAATCCTACATGGTGGGCGGCGGGGTGCGCGACCTGCTGCTCGGACGTGAGCCCAAGGACTTCGACGTCGCCACCAACGCGCGGCCGGAAGAAGTGCACGCGTTGTTCCGCAACTGCCGCATCATCGGCCGGCGCTTCCGTCTCGCACACGTGCAGTTCGGCCGCGAAATCATCGAGGTCGCCACGTTCCGCGCGAATCGGCCGGTGACGCAGGCAGCGGCCGCCGGCAGCGCCAGCGAAAACGGCCGCCTCCTGCGCGACAACACCTACGGTACGCTTGAAGAAGACGCCTTGCGCCGGGATTTCAGCGTCAACGCGCTGTATTACGACATCCGCGATTTTTCCGTGCGCGATTACGTGCACGGGCTTGCAGACCTGCATGCCGGCGTGCTGCGCCTGATCGGCGATCCCGAGACCAGTTATCGCGAGGATCCGGTGCGCATGCTGCGCGCCGCGCGCTTTGCAGCCAAGCTCGGTTTCCGCGTGCACCCGGATACCGGCACGCCGATTGCGGCACTCGCCCCCCTGCTGGCGGACATTCCGCCGGCCAGGCTGTTCGAAGAAATCCTCAAGCTGTTCCTTTACGGCTTCGGCGCCCAGGCGTTCGAGCATTTGCGCCGTTATGGCCTGTTCAACCGACTGTTCCCGCGCACCGACGCGCTGCTGGACACCGAGGACCAGGGTTTTCCGCACACCTTCATAAGCCGTGCGCTTGCCAGCACCGACGCGCGCGTCACGCAAGACAAACCGGTCACCCCGGCATTCCTGTTCGCCGCACTCCTGTGGGAACCGGTGCGCCAGCGGGCCGCCAAGCTGGAAAGCGCGGCTACGCATCCGGTCGAAGCCCTGCGCCAGGCCGCGGATGAGCTGGTGTTCGAACAGGTTGCACATGTAGCGCTGCCGCGGCGCTTCGCCACGCCCATGATCGAGATCTACCAGATGCAGCCGCGGTTTCTGCAGCGCGAGGGCAAGCGGCCATCGCGGTTCCTGGCGCATCCGCGGTTCCGCGCCGCCTACGATTTCCTGATGCTGCGTGCCGAAGCCGGTGAAGTGGATACGGAACTGGCCGGTTGGTGGACGCGCCTGCAATCCGCCGGCACCGATGTCGAGCGCGAGCTGCTTATGCCTGCGGCGGGCGCACCGGGCGGCCGCCGGCGGCGTGCGCGGCGCCGGCGGCGGCACAAAGTGTCCGAATCGGCCTGAACATGCGCGCGCCGGTCAGCGCATACATCGGCCTCGGCGCCAATCTGAACGATCCCGCCGCACAACTGCGCGCTGCGTTTGCTGAACTCGCGCAGTTGCCGCATACGCGGGTCGCATCGCATTCGCGCTTCTATTTGAGCAAGCCCTTGGGACCCAAGGATCAGCCGGATTACCTCAACGCCGTCGCCGCGCTGGAGACGCGCCTTGAGCCACGGGAACTGATGCGGCATTTGCTGACAATCGAAATGCATCACGGCCGGCAGCGCAGTCCCGGCAGCCGCTGGGGCGCACGCAGCCTGGATCTCGACCTGCTGGTGTACGACGCGCTCGTGTTGCAGACCAAGGAACTGACGCTGCCGCACCCGGAGCTGCATAAGCGCAGCTTCGTTCTGTATCCTCTGGCCGAGCTGGCACCGGACCTGGTGATTCCCGGTCACGGTCCGGTGCGCGTGCTGCGCGAGCATTGCAGCTCGCCGGCGATCCGGCTTTACGAGGAGAGTGCACGTGCCTGAAGCCCGATCCCGTTATCTGGTCGTCGAGGGTCCCATCGGCGTGGGCAAGACCAGTCTGGCGCAACTTCTGGCGGAAACGCTGGGCGCGGAACTGCTGTTGGAGCATGCCGAGGAAAATCCGTTTCTGGAACGCTTTTACCGTGATCCCGTGCACGCGGCGCTGCCCACGCAGCTGTCGTTCCTGTTCCAGCGCGCCCGCCAACTGCAGCAGCTGCGCCAGGGCGATATCTTCACGCCCGCGCGCGTCGCGGATTTCATGCTGGAAAAAGATCGCCTGTTCGCCCAGCTCAACCTGGATGACGCTGAATTCGCCCTGTACGAACAGGTGTATCAGCATCTCACCGTGGATGCGCCCGCACCGGATCTGGTAGTGTACCTGCAGGCGCCGGTCGAGGTACTCACACGGCGCATCGCACGCCGCGGCGCGGACTACGAGCGCTTCATCCGGCGCGATTATCTCGAGCGCGTTGTCGGTGCGTACGCCTATTTCTTTCACCATTACGACCGCTCGCCGCTGCTGATCGTGAACGCGAGTGACATCAACGTTGTGGACAGTGAGGCCGATTACGCGCAGCTGGTTGGCGAAATCCAGCGCGTGCGCAGCGGCCGGCATTATTTCAACCCGGTGGCGCGCCGGGCTTGATGTTTGCGCTCCGGCCCGTCATGCTGGAGCCGGTATGAACAGGAGTTTCCGTGTACACCCAGCCGGAAAAGCGCGATGGCGCTGAAAAACTGACGCTCGCATCGTTTACCAGGATGAAAGCGGCGGGCGAAAAAATTGCTTGCCTCACGGCTTACGATGCCAGCTTTGCCGCGCTGCTCGACCGCGCCGGCGTGGACGTGGTGCTGGTAGGCGACACGCTCGGCATGGTCGTGCAGGGACATGCGAGCACCGTGCCGGTGACGGTGGACGACGTGGTCTACCACCTGCGCATGGTGACGCGCGGCCTCACGCGCGCGTATCTGATTGGCGACATGCCGTTTCTGAGCTATGTGGACGTGCCGACGGCGCTGCGCAACGCCGGACGGATGATGCAGGAGGGCGGCGCGCGCATGGTCAAGCTCGAGGGTACCGGCGCGCAGGCCGAGATCGTCGCGGCCCTGGCGGCCAACGGCATGCCGGTGTGCGCGCACCTGGGTCTGCGGCCGCAGGCGGTGGAAAAGCTCAGTGGATTCAAGGTACAGGGGCGCGGCGAGGCGGCCGCGCGGCAGATGCTCAAAGACGCGCTCGCGCTGGAGCAGGCGGGCGCCGACATCATTTTGCTGGAACTGATTCCGCAGACCCTGGCCGCCAAAATCACCGCGAAGGTGAAGGTTCCGGTGATCGGTATCGGCGCCGGGCCCGGGGTGGATGGCCAGATCCTCGTACTCTACGACATGCTCGACATCACGCCTGGTCGGCGCCCCAAATTTGCGCGCAATTTCATGCAGGGCGCGGGCAGCCCGCGTGCCGCGGTCGAAGCCTACGTTAAGGCGGTGAAGGATAAAAGTTACCCGGCGCCCGAACATTGTTTTGATTAGTCAGCACCACACTCAACGCTCTCAAGACTTCGCATGTTTGCCGTTCACGGTGTAACCGAACTCCGCGATCAGGTGCAGCGCTGGCGCCGTGCCGGCGAGCGCATCGCGCTGGTGCCCACCATGGGCAATCTGCACGCCGGCCACATGAAGCTCGTGGAGGAAGCGCACAGGCATGCGACGCGCGCGGTGGTGAGCATCTTCGTCAATCCGCTGCAATTCGGCCCGGGCGAGGACTACCAGAGTTATCCGCGCACGCTGGAGGCGGACCAGGCCGGATTGGAGGCGGTCCGGGCTGACCTGCTGTTCGTGCCGGCCGTGGAAGACATGTATCCGGACAGGCGCGACCGGGTCACGCGCGTGGATGTGCCGGGACTATCCGAAATTCTGGATGGGGAATCCCGTCCCGGCCATTTCAGCGGCGTCGCCACCGTGGTGCTCAAGTTGTTCAACATCGTGCAGCCGGACGTGGCGCTGTTCGGGGAGAAGGATTATCAGCAGTTGCAGATTGTACGGCGGCTGGCGACCGACCTGTCCCTGCCGGTGGAGATCGTCGGTGTACCGATAGTGCGCGAGGCCGATGGCTTGGCCATGAGTTCTCGCAATCAGTACCTCACGTCTGCGGAACGCCAACTGGCACCGCTCTTGTATCGCACGCTTGCCGAAACCGCGGCGGCGCTGCGCGCCGGTCGGCGTGATTTTTCCCGCTTGGAATCAGACGCCAAGCAGAAACTTTCGGCGCACCTGCGGCCCGACTATGTTTCCATCCGCGCGGCGCACACGCTGGCAGGAGCAAATACCGATACCCGGGATTTTGTGGTGCTGGCCGCGGCCTGGCTCGGCAAGGCGCGGCTCATAGACAACGTGCAGGTGCATCTTTCGGCATCACGCGCCGGGATCTGACTTGAGCGCCACTGCCTCGCCGGTATAAAATTTCCCGCGTGTCATCTGCTTTTCGAGTTTCCATGCAACTCACCCTGCTCAAAGCCAAGCTGCACCGCGCGCGCGTCACCCGCGTGGAGATCGACTACGAAGGCTCTTGTGCGATTGACGCCAATTTGCTGGACACGGCCGGTATCCTGCCCTACGAGCAGATTCAGATATACAACGTCAGCAACGGTGCGCGTTTGACCACTTATGCGATCCGTGCAGAGGCGGGTTCCGGTACTATTTCCGTAAACGGCTCGGCCGCGCACCATGCCAAGCCGGGCGACATCGTGATTATCTGTGCCTACGCACAGATGACCGCCGCGGAAGCCGTCAACCACAAGCCGCACCTCGTGTACCTCGACGAGAGCAACAAGATCACGCGCACGTCCAACGCCATCCCCGTCCAAGCCGCCTGAAAACGGGTTTGCCTGGGGCTCCGACTGATACGTCATGGCGACGTGATTCCGGCTTGCGCCGGGCGGTATCCAGGATGTGAACATTCATGGAATCCCGCGTTCGCGGGCCTGACCATAGGAATCTGTCGGGCTTTGACGCAGTGCGCGAGTGGTCCCCGGTTGACTGATAAAACCAAAAGATTAAGCTGGGCCGCAGCCAATCACGGGGCTTTGCATGAGCGTTCCCGCTTCCCAGGCACCTGCAGCGCCTGACTCCGCGCGCCAGTTCCGCGAGAGCGGTTACACCGTGCTGCGCTCGGTCATCAGCGCCGACAGCGCCGCACTCGCGACGCGCTATGCACTCCTGCAACAGCACTGGCCCGCTTACTACGAGCACGAAGACATGTTCCGCGCGGCCATCGGCCGCTATGCGGACGCGCTCAGCGAAAGCCTGCTCCTGAAACTCAAGCCGGTGGTCGAAAGGGCCACCGGGCTGGAATTGCTGCCGTGCTATTCGTATCTGCGCATCTACGGCCGCGGTGCGGTGTTGCCCAAGCACCTGGACCGGCCCTCCTGCGAGATCAGCACCTCACTGGCGCTCGGCTTCCAGGCCGACAAGCTCTGGCCGTTGTGCGTGGAATCGGGCAGCGTGCAAAAGCCCCTGGAACTTGCGCCCGGCGACATGCTGATTTACCGCGGTGCCGACGTGCCCCACTGGCGCGACACCTTCGAAGGCAAATGGTGGGTGCAGACCTTCCTGCACTATGTGGACGCGCACGGTGAGTACACGGATTTCAAATTCGACGGCCGCGAGCGCATCGGCCCCTTCGACAAGCTCACCATGCAGCGCCATTTCCAGCGCCCGGCGAGCGCCGGCCTGGACGACAGGGCGGTGGTACCTGAACCGGATGGTCCCTGTCCTTGCGGCAGCGGCCTGCGCTTCCGCGATTGCCACGGGCGGAATGGCTAGCGCGTTTTGCGACAGGCGGCGCCCACGCTCAAGCAATAGCCGCGTGCTGCGCCAGCGCCCAGCGCACGTGCTCACGCACTAATTCCGATGGATATTCTGCGCGGGCTTGTAACGTCGCGATGATTTTTGGTGAGGTCAGTGCGTTGCCGAGCCCTACGGCGAGATTCCGCAGCCAGCATTCGTAACCGGCGCGGCGGAGGGCGCTGCCTTCGGTGCGTTGCAGGAATTCCGCTTCGGTCCAGTTGAACAGTTCCACCAGTTCGGCGTCGGCGAGGCCATGGCGCGGCTTGAAGTCTTTTTCCTGCGTCGGTCGGGCAAACTTGTTCCAGGGGCAGAACAACTGGCAGTCGTCGCAGCCGAACACGCGGTTGCCCATGGGTTTGCGCAGTTCCAGCGGGATCGAACCCTTGTACTCGATGGTGAGATAGGCGATGCAGCGGCGCGCGTCGAGCTGATAAGGCGCGACGATGGCGCCGGTCGGACACACATCCATGCAAGCACGGCAACTGCCGCAATGGTCTTGAGCGGGTTCGTCCAGCGGTAAAGGCAAATCAGTGAACAGCTCGCCCAGGAAAAACCACGAGCCGGCGTTTTTGTTGATCAGATTGGTGTGCTTGCCAATCCAGCCCAAGCCCGCGTTGCGCGCCAGCGCTTTTTCCAGAACCGGGGCGCTGTCGGTGAACGCGCGATAGCCGAAGGCGCCGATTTCCTTTTGTATGCGTTCGGCGAGCTTCTGCAATCTGGCGCGCAACAGCTTGTGGTAGTCGCGGCCGAGTGCATAGCGCGCGATATAGGCGCGGTCTGTTTCGTTCAACAGCGCTTGACTGTCGGCTGCAGTGTCCGACCAGTAATCCATGCGTACCGAGATCACGCGCAGCGTGCCCGGCACCAGTTCCGCCGGCCGGCTGCGGCGCGTGCCGTGGTGCCGCATGTACTCCATTTCACCGTGGCGGTCCTGTTGCAACCAGTCGAGCAGGCGCTGCTCGTCTTCGGCCAGTCCCACGCCGGCAATTCCGGTTTGCTGAAAGCCGAGTTCGCGGGCCCACGCGCGAATCTGTCCGGCAAGGGCGTCAAAATCCGGCATGTGTACGCAGCTACTCGGCTCCCTGGAACGGATAGCCGACTTTGGCGGGCGGAACGAAATTTTCCTTGATGGTACGCGGTGAGGTCCAGCGCACCAGGTTCAGGAACGAGCCCGCCTTGTCGTTGGTGCCCGAGGCGCGGCTGCCGCCGAAGGGCTGCTGCCCGACCACGGCGCCGGTGGGCTTGTCGTTGATGTAGAAATTACCCGCCGCATGGCGCAACAGCCGCGACGCGGTGGCGACGGCTTTGCGGTCACGTGCGAAGATCGAGCCGGTGAGTGCGTAGGGCGTGGACTGGTCGCAGAGGCGCAACGTGTCCTCGTAGGCCGAGTCCGGATACACATGCACGGTGATCACCGGGCCGAAGATTTCCTCGCACATCAAGCGGTCCTTCGGATCGTCGCTCTGGATCACGGTGGGCTCGATGAACCAGCCGCGCGTGCGATCCGCCTTGCCGCCCGTGAGAATTTTCACGCCCGGCGCGCTGCGCGCATAGTCGAGATAGCCGCTGATTTTCCTGAATGAGGCCTCGTGGATGACGGCGCCCATGAAATTGCGGAAGTCGCACACATCGCCCATCTTGATTTCCCCGGTCAGTGCCACGAGCCGTTCGTGCAGCTTGGGCCAGATGGACGCGGGTACGAAGGCACGCGCCGCGGCCGAGCATTTCTGCCCCTGAAATTCGAAAGCGCCGCGCACGATGCCCACGGCAAGCGCTTCGAGATCGTCGCCCGCGGAAGCATGGGCAAAAATGAAGTCCTTGCCGCCGGTTTCCCCCACGAGGCGCGGATACTGGTGATAGTTCTGCATGTTTTCCCCGACCGTGCGCCAGATGGACTTGAACACCGCGGTCGAGCCGGTGAAGTGCACGCCGCCGAGGTCCGGGTGTGCGAGCACCCGCGAGGTGATCATCGCTGGCTCACCCTGTATGAAGTTGATGACCCCCGGAGGCAGGCCGGCCGCGCGCAGCAGCTCCATGATGTACCAGTTGCTGAACATCGCGGACGGCGAGGGCTTGAACACCACGGTGTTGCCCATGAGCGCCGGCGCCGTAGGCAGGTTGCCGGCGATGGAGGTGAAATTGAACGGCGTCACCGCGAACACGAATCCGTCGAGCGCGCGGTAGTCGAGCCGGTTCCAGGTCTGCGTGGCGCTGTTCGGTTGCTCGGCCAGCAACTGTTCCGCAAAGCGCACGTTGAAGCGGAAAAAATCGATGAGTTCGCAGGCGGCGTCAATTTCCGCCTGATGCGCGGTCTTCGACTGTCCGAGCATAGTGGAGGCGTTAAGGATCGGGCGGTAATGCGTGGCGAGGAGATCGGCGGCGCGCAGGAACACAGCCGCGCGTTCGGTAAAGGGCAACGCCTCCCAGGCCGGTTTCGCGGCCAGCGCCGCGTCAATGGCCGCTTGCACCTGCACAGCCTCGGCCTGATGGAAGGTCGCGAGCACGTGCCGGTGGTCGTGCGGCATGCGTATCTCGGCAAGCTTGCCGGTGCGCACGGCCTCGCCGCCGATGACCAGCGGGATCTCGAGGCGCTCCGACGCCATGCGCGCGAGCGTCTGCTTCAGCTCCGCACGCTCCGGACTACCCGGCGCATAGGACAGCACGGGTTCGTTGACGGGCGTAGGGACGCGGACGCTTGCCTGGCTCATGGCGGTGCCTCTGAGGGGGAATTGCAGGATGAACAGACTCTATATAATGATGCTTCCATGCCGCAACTTCCAGCCGCGCTTTACTCCGCTGCGCAAATGCGCGAACTCGACCGGCGCGCCATCGAGGATCAGCGTGTACCCGCGCTGAGCTTGATGACGCGTGCCGGTACGAGCGCGTGGCAGACGCTGCAACGAAGCTGGCCGAAAGCGCGCGACATCGTGGTGTTCGCGGGCGCGGGCAACAATGCGGGCGACGGCTACGTGCTTGCCACACAGGCGCGGCATGCGAAACGGCGCGTGACGGTGCTGAACGTCGGCGACCCGGCGAAGCTCGCGGGCGCGGCGGCGACGGTGCGCAAGCGGTTTCTGGCAGCGCAGGGTCGCGAACAGCCGTTCACCGGCGCGCTGCCGCCCAAGGTGGATGTGATCGTGGATGCGCTCTTCGGCATCGGTCTCGATCGGCCGTTGCGCGATTGCTGGGTCCAGGCGGTCGAGCTGATCAATGCGTCGGGCAAGCCGGTACTGGCGGTGGATATTCCCTCGGGGCTGAGTGCGGATAGTGGGGCAATTCTGGGCGCAGCGGTGCGCGCCAGCGTAACGCAGACTTTCATTGGCCTGAAAGCCGGCTTGTTCACCGGTGAAGGGCCGTCCTGTATCGGCGCACTTGAATTCGACACGCTCAAAGTCCCTGCGCGGACATTTGAAGGCGTGCCCCCGCGTGCGCGCCTGCTTGATGCGCACACGCCTCTGCAACGGCGCGCACGCGCCGCGCACAAGGGAGATTTCGGCCACGTGCTGGTCATCGGTGGCGATCACGGCATGGGCGGCGCGCCGCGTCTGAGCGCGGAAGCCGCTCTGCGCAGCGGTGCGGGTCTGGTGAGCGTCATCACGCGCCCGCAGCATGTGGCGGGTTTTCTCGCGGGCCTGCCGGAAGCCATGGTGCGCGGTGTGGAGGATGCGGCGGAGGCGGCGGCGCTTTTCGAGCGCGCCACCGTGATTGCCGTAGGGCCGGGTTTGGGGCAAGGGGAGTGGGGCCAGCGCCTCCTCAAGCGTGTGCTGGAGATGCCGCTGCCGCTGGTGGTGGACGCGGATGCGCTCAACCTGTTGGCCGCACAGCCGCGTACGCGCGGTAACTGGATTCTCACACCGCACCCGGGTGAAGCGGCGCGCCTGCTTAAGCAATCCGTGGCCGCGGTCCAGCAGGATCGGCTGCAGGCGGCGGCGCGGATCGCAGAAAAGTACCGCGCGATCGTGGTACTCAAAGGTGCGGGCAGCATCGTTGCGGCGGACGGCGAGACGCCGGCAATCTGCCGGTACGGCAACCCCGGCATGGCTGCGCCCGGCACGGGCGATGCGCTCACCGGTGTCATCGCGGCCCTTGTGGCCCAGGGACTGACGCTGGCGGAGGCGGCGCAGGCCGGAGTGCAGGCGCACGCGCTGGCAGGCGATTGCGCCGCCAAGGCCGGAGAACGCGGGCTGCTGGCGCGCGACCTTATAGCGAAGCTGCGCACGGTGCTCAACGCGTGACCGATCTGAACGCGCCGAGTGCCGCTGACATGGATGGCCTGGGACAGGCGCTGGGACGCTCCCTGCAACGCGGTGTGATCGTGTATCTGCGCGGCCAGTTGGGCGCGGGCAAGACCACGCTGGTGAGAGGAGTACTCAAAGGCCTGGGATTCGACGGGCGGGTACGCAGTCCGACCTACACCCTGGTCGAAAGCTATGAGATCGG
>JBOIAZ010000131.1:0-4288 GCA_050739175.1 Gammaproteobacteria bacterium | reverse complement strand
TTCATCGTGGGCGCCGATCGCTCATTCCATTTCATGGAAATGAACACGCGCCTGCAGGTTGAACATCCCGTCACCGAGGAAACCACTGGCCTGGATCTGGTGGAGTGGCAGTTGCGCGTGGCGAGCGGCGAACGGCTGCCGCTCGCGCAGCATGAGATCAAACAGCACGGCCGCGCCATCGAAGTGCGCCTGTACGCGGAAAATGCGGCCAAGGGCTTCTTGCCGGTGACCGGACGCATCGAGTCATTTACCGCGCCCGGGCAGCCGTTTGCGCGTGTGGATACCGGCGTGCGCAGCGGCGATGAGATCAGCATCTTTTACGATCCGATGATTGCCAAGATCAGTGTCAGCGGCAAGGACCGCGCCGAAGCCGTGAGCCGCCTGCGTGAGGTGCTTGCGCATACCGCCGTGTTAGGCCTGATCACTAATCTGCCGCTGCTGCGCGGCATTGCGCGGCACCCCGACTTTGCGGCCGGCCGCTTCGATACCGGCTTCATCGAACGTGAACTCACCGGCCTGCTTGCCCAGCCCGCGCTCACGCCGGCCGCAGTGGCGGCCGCGGTGACCAGCAGGCTTGCCGGGCGCGATGCTGCGGCCGGTCCATGGCAAGCCGACGGCTGGCGCGTGGATGGCTCACACGGCCAGCGGCTGCTGGTGCGCGGGATGGACGGCACCGAACAGCCGCTGCGCATCAACGGCGGACCGGCCGGCTTCAGCCTGGATTTTCACGGCGGACAACACCAGGTCCGCGTAAGCGGCGCGGACCGAGAGCGGCCGCGATTCTCACTGGACGGTGAGCCCCGCGCGGCTCAAGTGCTGCGGCATGGAAACGAGTTTCAGGTCGAACTCGGCAGCGAAGCCTTCAATTTCGTGCTCACCTCGCCGTTCACGCCCAAGGCCGTCGGACACGCGGACACCGCCACCCATCCGGTGAGCCCCATGCCAGGCCGCGTGGTCGCGGTGCACGTGAAGGCTGGTGACCAGGTGGAAACCGGCCAGCCGCTGCTGGTGCTGGAAGGCATGAAAATGGAATACACGGTCAAGGCCGCGATGGCCGGCCGGATCGAGGCCGTGCTCTGCAAACAGGGCGAAATGGTGGAAGCGGACGCAGTGCTGGTGGAAATAAAGGCAAATGGCGCGTAGGCGTCTCCGTCCTCGCTCCTGCTTGGGGAAGAGATGACAGTGAAGGGATGGATTAAAATTCGCATCTCGTCCAGCATCTCTTTCTTTTCTCCGCAGAGAGCGAGACATAAATCTCATGGGTAACCATCCCAAATCCGTCAAGATCATCGAGGTCGGGCCACGCGACGGCTTGCAGAACGAAAAGACGACAGTGCCGGCGGCAGTGAAGATCGAATTCATCAACCGCCTCTCGCAAACGGGTCTGCAAACCATAGAAGCTACAAGTTTTGTCAGTCCGAAATGGATTCCGCAGCTCGCCGATGCGGACGAGGTTTTCCGCGGTATCAAAAAGCAGCCGGGCGTGTCCTATCCGGTACTGGTACCGAACGAGAAAGGCATGCAGCGCGCGCTCGCGGCCGGCGCCAAGGAGGTCTCGATTTTCACCGCGGCTTCGGAAACCTTCAACCACAAGAACGTCAATGCTTCCATCGCCGAGTCCATCGAGCGCTTCAAGCCGGTGATGGCGCTCGCCGTGAAGCACGACGTGAAGGTGCGTGGCTACATCTCCACGGTCATTGGCTGTCCCTATGAAGGACCCATCGCACCCGAAGCCGTGACGCGCGTGGCAAAAGAACTCGCAGACCTTGGCTGCTATGAAATCTCGCTTGGCGATACCATCGGCGTCGGCACGCCGGTAAAGGCGCAGCGCATGCTGGCCGCTGTCGCTGCCGAGGTGCCCATGAAAAAGCTTGCGGTGCATTTTCATGACACCTACGGTCAGGCGCTCGCCAACATTCACGCCTGCCTGGAACTGGGCGTCGCCACGGTGGACAGTTCGACTTCGGGTCTTGGCGGCTGCCCGTACGCGAAGGGTGCGACCGGCAACGTGGCCACCGAGGACGTGCTATTCATGCTCAGTGGCATGGGCATTGAAACCGGTGTGGACATGGCCAAGCTGCTCGAAGCCGGTGCGTTTATTTCGACGGCACTGGCACGCAGGCCCGAAAGCAAGCTCGGACGAATACCCGCGGATAGCCGCCGGAATCCCTAGGCCGGCTCGTGCTATATTTGTATAGCATTTGAGGGTAACGCCATGCTTGCTATCCGTTTGACGCCCGATATTGAAAAACGCCTGGAAGCGCTGGCCAAAAAAACCGGTCGCAGCAAGACCTATTACGCCCGCGAAGCAATCCAGGAATATCTGGAAGATCTTGAAGACTATTACCTCGCCGAGGTCGCGATGGAAAAACTCCGCAAAGGAGAAATGCGGACACACACCCTCGAAGAAGTGAAGAAAGAGCTTGGCCTGGAAAATTGAGCTTACCGACGACGTACGAAAAAAGCTTCGCAAGTTAGACAAGCCCGTTGCTGCGCGCATTCTCGAATTCCTAGAACAACGCGTTGCCGTCTTGGATAATCCACGCACTCTGGGTGACCCACTACGTGGCCCCGAATTGCGCAGCTATTGGAAATACCGCGTGAGGAATTACCGGGTTATTGCCTGGATTCGAGATGAAGCTGTCACAGTTCTGGTGGTACGTATCGGTCATCGCCGCGAAGTATACCGACGATAACCCGTTCATACAGAAACAAACATACATGACAAAGAAAATCCGCGTCGGCATCCTGTTTGGCGGCAAATCCGCGGAGCACGAGATTTCGCTGTTGTCGGCCAAGAACATCATCGAGGCACTCGACAAGAACAAATACGAGCCGGTGCTGATCGGTATAGACAAGACCGGCCGCTGGCTCATGAATGAGCCCTCTCAATTTCTGCTTAACAGCACCAACCCGAAACTTATCGCGCTCAACAAAGTCAACAGCGAAAGCGTGGCGCTGGTGCCCCAGAGCGAAGGACGTCTGACCAGCCTCAACAGTGGACACACCGAGCAATCGGTGGACGTGGTGTTTCCGATTCTGCACGGACCGTTCGGCGAGGACGGCACCATCCAGGGTTTGCTGAAACTTGCCAACGTGCCGTTCGTGGGCGCGAGCGTGCTGGGCTCGGCCGTGGGCATGGACAAGGACGTGATGAAGCGCCTGCTGCGCGAGGCCGGCATCCCGGTGCCTAAGTTCCTGGTGTTCCGCCACAACGAGCAGCTGGAATTCGACAGCGTGACGCGCGCGCTGGGCTTGCCGCTGTTCGTGAAACCCGCGAACCTCGGCTCCTCCGTCGGCATCAGCAAGGCGAAAGACAGGGTAGGCTTCGAAAAAGCCGTGAGGGACGCCTTCCGCTACGACAACAAGATTCTCGTTGAGGAAGCCATCCGGGGACATGAAATCGAGTGCGCGGTGCTCGGCAACGACGATCCCATCGCTTCCGTTCCCGGCGAGATCATCCCCACCCATGAATTCTACGATTACGACGCCAAATACGTGGACGAAAATGGCGCACGCCTCGAAGCGCCGGCAAAGCTGCCGCCGGAAACCGTGAAGCGCGTGCAGGAACTGGCCATCCGCACCTTCAAGACGCTCAACTGCGAAGGCATGGGGCGCGTGGACTTCTTTCTCAAGGCCGACGGCACACTGCTGGTGAACGAAATCAATACTATTCCGGGTTTCACCAAGATCAGCATGTATCCGCGGCTTTGGAGCCTGTCCAGCATTTCCTACACCGAACTCATTGACCGACTAATCCAACTTGCCATTGCGCGCTTCGCACAGGAGCAAAAACTGAAGACTTCTCACGATGCTTGAGTTGCAGACACCCGTCCTGCGGTGGGAAAAAACGGGGATGATGACGGATAAAATACTCTTACCCGGTTACAGCACGGATACCACATGACCAAACTTGTACTGCTCCGTCACGGCCTGAGCGAGTGGAACAAGGAAAACCGCTTCACCGGCTGGACCGACGTGGACCTGGCGCCGGAAGGTGTGGCCGAGGCCCATGAAGCCGCGCACCTGTTGAAGGAAGCCGGTTTCGGCTTTGACCTCGCCTACACCTCGCTGCTCAAGCGCGCCATCCGCACGCTCTGGACCGTGCTGGACGACCAGGATCTGATGTGGATTCCCGTGGAAAAGGATTGGCGGCTGAACGAGCGCCACTACGGTGCACTGCAAGGCCTCAACAAAGTGGAAATGGCACAGAAATACGGCGAAGCGCAGGTGAAACTCTGGCGCCGCAGTTACGACGTGCGCCCGCCGGCGTTGGCCGAGGACGATT
>JBOIAZ010000130.1:0-9164 GCA_050739175.1 Gammaproteobacteria bacterium | reverse complement strand
AGAACTGGCTGTCTTTCTCGGCGCTGGTCTGGGCGCGCAGGCGCGCGTATGTTTCTCTGTGTGGACTGGAACCAGCCTCCACGTATTCGTCGAAGTTGGCAAGCGAGTTGTCGCGGAAGCGGCTTTTGACCGCGCCGGGGCAGATCAGGCTCACCTGGATGTTCGTGCCGCGCAGCTCCAGGCGCAGGGTATCGGTTATGCCTTCGAGTGCAAATTTGCTGGCGTTGTAGGCGCCGCGCCAGGGCATGGCGACGCGGCCGAGAATGGAGCTGATCATGACGATGCGGCCATGCCCCTGACGGCGCATGAGGTGCAGAACGGCACGGGTGAGTTCGAGCGTGCCGAAGAAGTTGGTGTCGAACTGGCGTTGCAGTATTTCGCGGCTCAAATCCTCCACCGCGCCGGGGATGGCGATGCCGGCGTTGTTCACCAGCGCGTACAGTTTGCCGCCGGTGAGGGTGAGGGGTTCATCCAGTGCCGCGACGATGAATTCGGAATCAGCCACATTGAGGCGCATGGCCTGAAAGCCCATGTCCTTCAATCGCGCAACGTCCTTGTCCTGGCGCGCGCTGGCGATGACCTGCCAGCCGCGGTTCTTTAATTCCTTTGCGGTGGCTAGGCCGATGCCGCTGGAGCAACCGGTGATGAGAACTGAGCGGGTGCCTTGCATCCGGTCATTGTAGGCTGCATGGCAGCGATGGCAGGAAGGATGGGTTCCCCGGCCCAGCCCCGACAGCGGATATCAGGGTTGAGCCGGATCGCCCGTGTGCGAGATCAGCTTCCGTGGCGCTCCAGGCGCGGTTCCGGAACCGCCTCCTGCTCGATGACTTTGCGGACGCCGGTGTCGGCTTCCATGTGCTTGAAGAAGCGCTCCACGTTGCTCAGGCCGGCGAGATCTACCTTCTGGCCCTTGGCCCAGCGAATCATCACGAACAGGTACGGGTCGGCAATCGAGCGCGTGCCCGCTATCCAGTCACGCCCCTGGAGTTGCTTGTCGACGATTTCGAAATGCCGCCGCAGTTTGGCGCGGGCATCATCCTTGGACTTTTCAATCATCTTCTTGTCGTGCAGGTAACCGGTCGCGCCGAACAGCGGCTTGTAAGCAGGGTGCACGTCGGAGTTGACGAAACCCAGCCAGTGATTCACTTCGGCCCGGCCTTTGGGAGTACCGTCACCGCCGAGCTTGGCCTCCGGGTTGCAATCCGCGAGGTAGTTCAGAATGGCTG
This sequence comes from Gammaproteobacteria bacterium, assembly GCA_050739175.1. Lineage (GTDB taxonomy): Bacteria > Pseudomonadota > Gammaproteobacteria > Natronospirales > REEB76 > REEB76. The sequence goes on along the minus strand of JBOIAZ010000130.1, from coordinate 7,938 downwards.
AATTCTGCGTGAGCACCCAGCCGTTCTCTTCAATGACCGGTACCGCGCCCAGGGGGTTGGCCTGGAGAAGTTCCGGCGATTTATCCGGATGAATCTTGACCTGATGCAATTGGTAAGGCTTGCCGATCCATTCAAGCGCGATATGCGTGGCAAACGAGCACGCGCCTGGGGAATAGTAAAGTTTCATGGTAGATCTCCTTCGAAACAGGGCCGCGTCCGATGGTCGTCGGCGATCCGTGCAAAGTAGGATCGGCGACGATCGGAAACACGGAGGAACGATTAGCGAGTGCTTATTTTACGCCTGCGCGCCGGGCAGAGCGCTTGATTTGCATCAAGCGCCGAAAGCACGGAGCACAAGCCGGCGCGGCGATCAGCCGTATACGGCGCGCACCGGTGCAGCCGTCTCGGCTTTGCGTTTTTCGGCTTCGGTTTCGTGCTGCTGCAGCGCCCACAACTGTGCGTACAGGCCGCCGACGCGCAGGAGCTCGCGGTGGGTGCCGCGCTCGACGATGCGTCCCTGATCGAGGACCACGATCTCATCGGCATCCACGACGGTCGAGAGCCGGTGCGCGATGACCAGGCTGGTGCGATGTTCGGCGAGTTCGCGCAACGCGCCGAGAATCGCCTGTTCGGCATTGGAGTCCAGACTCGAGGTGGCCTCGTCGAATACCAGGATTGGCGGATTCTTGAGAATGGCACGCGCGATGGCGACGCGCTGCTTTTCGCCGCCGGAAAGTTTCAGCCCGCGCTCGCCCACCAGCGTGTCGTAGCCTTTCGGCAGGGATTCAATGAATTGCCCGAGGTTGGCCATGCCGGCGGCGCGTTCGATGTCGGCGCGCGCGGCGCCCGGCCGGCCGTAGGCGATGTTGTAGTAAATCGTGTCGTTGAACAGCACCGTGTCCTGCGGCACGATGCCGAGTTGGCGGCGCAGGCTGTCGCGTGTGACCGTGCGGATGTCCTGGCCATCAATCAGAATCTGGCCGTGGCTGGCGTCATAGAAACGGAACATCAGGCGTGCGAGCGTGGATTTGCCGGCGCCGCTGGGTCCGACCACCGCGACTTTCTGGCCGGCCGGCACGCTGAAGCTCACGCCGTGCAGGATTTCGCGGTCCGGACCGTATCCAAAGCGCAGGTTCTCGAAGCGCAGCTCGCCACGCGTGACCTGCAGCACCGGTGCGCCCGGCTGATCCGCGATCTGGGTGTTGCGCTCCAGCAGCACGAACATGCGCTCCATGTCCACGATGGAACGTTTCATCTCGCGGTACACGAAGCCCAGGAAATTCAGCGGCATGAACAATTGCACCATGTAGGCGTTGACCATGACGAAATCGCCGAGCGTCATTTTGCCGAGCACCACCTCGTAACCCGCGAGCAGCATCATGGCGGTGACGCCCAAGGCGATAATCAGCGCCTGGCCGCTGTTGAGCGTGGACAGCGAGTACTGGGTCTTGAGCGCCTCCTTCTCCCAGGTCGCCATTTCGTTGTCGTAGCGTCCGGCCTCGTATTCCTCGTTGGTGAAGTATTTGACGGTTTCGTAATTCAGCAGGCTGTCCACCGCGCGGGTGTTGGCCCTGGAGTCCTGTTCGTTCATGCGCCGCACGTGCTGCATGCGCCATTCGGTGACCGCAATGGAAAACGCGATGTACACCGCGACCGACAACACGATGATGAGCGCAAACCAGGCGGAGAAATTCCACAGGAAGATGCCCAGCACCAGGCCGATTTCGAGCAGCGTTGGCAGGATGTTGAACAGCATGAACGACAGCACGAAGCTGATGCCGCGGGTGCCGCGCTCGATGTCGCGTGACAAACCGCCGGTCTGGCGCTCCAGATGGAAGGCCAGATCCAGATCGTGCAGGTGGCGGAACACCCGGAGTGCGATGCGCCGCACCGCGCGCAGCGCGGCGAACTCGAATACCAGGTCGCGCAGTTCGCCGAACAGGATGCTGGCAAAGCGCAGCGCGCCGTAGCCGATGAGCAGGGCGAGCGGCAGCACCAGCGCCGTGTGGTGCAGCGGATTCAAATCATCCACCAGGTGCTTCAGGGCCACGGGAATCAGCACTGTGGCGATTTTGGCGATCACCAGGAAGGCCAGCGCCAGCATGGCGCGGCCGCGGAATTCCCAGATGAATGGCAGCAGCGCGCGCAGGGTGTGATGGTGCTTCGGGGCCGATGTCATGCGAGTGCCGGGAACCGGTAGAGGTGCAGTTATAATGACACGCGCTTGCCGGCCGCGGAAAAGGGCTTGAGACCGCGCGCGCAAGCCCCATACATGGGGCAGTCCCCCGGGGTTTTCAACGGGTTTGCCATGCCTATATATGAGTACCAGTGCCGCGCATGCGGCCATCATCTGGAAGCGCTGCAGAAGCTCAGCGAGCCCGCGCTCACGCAGTGTCCGAACTGCGGCAAGCCGGCATTGCGCAAACTGGTGTCGGCGGCCGGGTTCCGTCTCAAGGGCAAGGGCTGGTACGAGACCGATTTCAAGTCGGCCCATCGGCACAACGTGCTGGATGGCGGCGACAAGCCGGCGGCCGACAAGGCCGAGAAAAAGCCTGCGGAAACCGCGGCGGTCAAAGCCGACAAAACCAAGAGCGACAAATCCGCCAAGCGCAAGCCGGCCGAAGGCAAGAAAACCGCCTCCTCGGCCTCCTCGTGATGTACGCACATGACTGATCCTGGCAGCAAGCGTCCGCACAAAAGCCTCATCCGCCGCTACCTGATCAGCGGGTTGCTGGCCTGGGTGCCACTCGGCGTCACCATTTTTGTCATCACGTTTTTCGGCAAGTATCTCTCCGGTGTCGTGGATCTGCTTCCCGAGCGCTGGCAGCCGAGCCATTGGATCGGATTCCACATCCCGGGGCTCAGCACGGTGGTCGGACTGATCGTGGTTCTGGTCGTGCTGTTCGTCACCGGTTTCATCGCCAGCAATTTCTTCGGCCGTTTCCTGCTCGGCCTTACCGATGATCTGCTGGAGCATATCCCGCTGGTGCGTTCCATCTACAGCACCGTCAAGCAGATTTCCGACACCATGTTCTCCAACAAGGGCAAGGCGTTCCGCAAGGTGGTGTTGATCCGCTATCCGCACAAGGACAGCTGGAGCCTGGCGTTCCTGACCAGCGACAGCCTGGGCGAAGTCGGGGTCAAGGCGCCCAGCCCGTTGATCAGCGTGTTCATCCCCACCACGCCTAATCCCACCTCCGGCTTCCTGATCCTGGTGCCGCCCGAGGACGTGATCGAGCTGGAGATGACCGTGGACGAAGCCTTCAAGATGATTGTCTCGCTGGGCGTGATCGTGCCGCCGTATCCGCGCGTCACATCGGCGAAAGCCGGCGCGGCTATTGCACGCAAGCGGCCCGCTCCCTAACATGCCGGTCTTTTGACCGGCCTCGGCGGAAATATTTTTCAGGAATCCACATGCGCACCCATTACTGCGGGCAAGTCAATGAATCGCTGCTCGACCTGGAGGTCACCCTGGCAGGCTGGGTGCACCGCCGCCGCGACCACGGTGGCGTGATCTTCGTGGATCTGCGCGACCGCGAGGGTCTGGTGCAGGTGGTATTTGATCCCGACCGCGCCGCGATGTTTGCCGACGCCGAACACCTGCGCAGCGAGTTCGTGGTGAGTGTGAAAGGCAAAGTGCGGCATCGCCCCAAGGGCACGGAGAATCCGAATCTGCCCAGCGGCAAAGTGGAAGTGCTGGCGTTCGCCATGGAAATCCTCAACCGCGCGGAAACCCCGCCATTCATGCTGGATGAGGAAGACGTCAACGAAGAGCGGCGCCTCAAATACCGTTACGTGGATTTGCGCCGTCCGCTGATGCAGCAGCGCCTGAAGATGCGCGCCGCGATCGCGCGCACCCTGCGCGCCTACCTTGACGCCCACGGCTTCATCGAATTGGAAACCCCGATGCTGACGCGCGCCACGCCCGAGGGCGCACGCGATTATCTGGTGCCGAGCCGCACGCATCCCGGAAAATTTTTTGCGCTGCCGCAGTCACCGCAGCTTTTCAAACAGCTGCTGATGATGGCGGGCATGGACCGCTATTACCAGATCGTGCGCTGCTTCCGCGACGAGGACCTGCGCGCCGACCGCCAGCCGGAGTTCACCCAGCTTGACATCGAGACCTCGTTTCTCGACGAGCAGGGCATTACCGCCATCATGGAAGGGCTGATCCGCGACCTGTTCAAACGCGTGCTGGGCGTGGACCTGCCCGAACCTTTCCCGCACCTCACCTATGAGGAAGTCATGCGCCGCTACGGCTCCGACAAGCCGGACCTGCGCATTCCGCTGGAACTCGTGGACGTGGCGGATCTGGTGAAGGACTGCGAGTTCAAGGTGTTCGCCGGCCCCGCCAAGGACCCTGACGGCCGGGTGGCCGCCCTGCGCCTGCCGGACGGCGGCACACTCGCGCGCAGCGAAATCGACGAGTGCACTGCGTTCGTGGCGCGCTACGGCGCCAAGGGACTCGCTTATATAAAGGTAAACGACAGCGCCATGGGCCGCGAGGGCTTGCAGTCACCCATCATCAAGTTCCTTTCCGACGACGCGCTGGCCGGTATCCTGAAGCGCACCGGCGCGCAGAACAACGACGTGATCTTCTTTGGCGCCGACAAGGCCAAGGTGGTCAACGACGCGCTCGGTGCGTTGCGCCTTAAACTCGGTCAGGACCGCGGTCTCGCGGCAAATGCCTGGCGGCCGCTGTGGGTGACGGATTTCCCGATGTTCGAGTACGACACCGAAGCCAGGCGCTGGGTGGCGATGCACCATCCGTTCACCGCGCCGCGCGTGGACAGCATCGAAAAGCTCAAGAGCGATCCCGCGCATGCCGTGGCGCGCGCCTACGACATGGTGCTGAACGGCTCGGAGATCGGCGGCGGCTCGGTGCGCATTCACCGCAACGAGATGCAGTCGGCGGTATTCGGCCTGCTCAACATCGGCCCGGAAGAAGCGCAGGAAAAATTCGGTTTCCTGCTGGAGGCGCTGAAATACGGAGCACCGCCGCACGGCGGCATCGCCTTCGGCCTGGATCGCCTCGCCATGCTCATGACGGGCGCGCCCAACATCCGCGAAGTCATTGCCTTCCCCAAGACCCAGACTGCCTACGATCCGCTCACCGACGCGCCCGGCGCCGTCGGCGAAGCGCAGCTCAAGGAATTGCATCTTCGCCTGCGCTTGCCACCGGAAAAGAGCACGTAGTGCGCCTTTGCCCCTTCTCCTCTTGAGGGGAGAAGATAGGATGAGGGGAAGGGGAGACTTGAATTTCAGATTGGAACCCCTCACCCTGCCTCTCCGCTCTATAAGGGGAGAGGGGATTTTGTATGAACCCTTTCAAACGTCCCGAATCCGTGCTCGTGGTGATCTACACCCGCCACGCTGAAGTGCTGCGCCTGCGCCGGCGCGTTCCGCCGGACTTCTGGCAATCGGTTACCGGCAGCCTGCTGGATAACGAAACTCCGCGGCAGGCGGCGCTGCGCGAGGTGCGCGAGGAAACGGGTTTTATTGCCGACCACGGCCTCACCGATTGCGGCATCGTGAATCGTTATCCGATCCACAGAGCCTGGCTGGCGAAATTCGCCGCCGGCACCAAGGAAAACGTGGAGCACGTGTTTTCCTGGCAGTTGCCGGCGATTGACGCGGTGCGCCTCAATCCCGACGAGCACCTGGAATACCGTTGGCTGCCGCGCGACGAAGCCGCGCAACTCGCCAGCTCTGCGACCGACCGGGATGCGATATTGAAGTTGGTGCCTGAAAGAAGTGAGGGATAATGAGTGAGGTGTGAGGCGTAAAACGCACCATGTGCCACGTTTTCCCCCTCCTTTTGCAAAGGAGGGTGAGGGAAGATTTTTAGAATGTCTCTGGCGGGGTAAATCCCCCATCATCTCCCATTGTCAAAGAGGAGATTTATTCCAAATACCCCGGCCGGTTGCAAATGTGCTTTGCGCCTGGCTGCCATCCGAAGCCCTGTAATGATGATTCCGCTGATTGAATCTTGTCAGCATTCCCTCATGACAGCTTTCAACCTATGGGAATTGATGGTGGCTTTACACGGTGCAGCACCGCCCATTCCGCATTTTCCCAAATGGCTTCCTTCCCAAGTTCCAGCAGCACCGTTTGTATGTGCGGAAAGATTGCCGCTGACCGTGATCTCGTAAAGTCCACGATCTGCTCATGCGCGTGCGCAAACAGTGTCGCGTTGCGCGTGTACTCCCTGACATGCCTCTCCCAGCCCTGCTTTTCAGCATAGGCAATCCATAACACCGCAACGGGCGGGCCGGAAGCCATGAGCAAAATCAATACGTCGCGCAGCAGTGACGGTTTTGTCACAACGGCTCCATAAATCGCCACGCATATCGAAAACACCAGCGTCAGCGCGTACAGCAATCCCGCAAACCGGCGGTACAGGTTTACGCGTTTGCTCTGACGAAGGGACTGCCGCTGGTAATATTGCAGCTGGTGATCTACCCAGAATCGATCGGCAACAAGCAGACCGTGCTTTTGCGCAAACCCGGTGTCGGGCGATGGCAGTGTCAGCAAACTCAGGATCGCATCCGGTATCCATCCAATCGCCGCGGTATGGCGGCCAAGATACTGATTCGTGATACTTTCGCGGATCCCAGCCAGGCGCCAGTAAATCGCCACCCGCAGCGCCTCGGCAAGGATGCGCGCGTCAATGAAGCGGTCATCCAGCCGGCGCCGGTTCAATACCGAATAGGCCACAGTCATGGCGATAAAAGCCGCCGGGTACAGCAGCAACAGCAGGCTGTGGGTCCAAATATGAATGTAACTCTGGAAGCCGAGAATCATCACGCCGGCCGTCATGAAAATCCATTTCCACAATTTGTATGCCAACTTTTGATATTTTCCCGAGATCAGATCCGCAGCAATAAATGCGCGCAGAATGCGCCCAGTTGGGTCAACTGTCTTGCTGCTCACATCGGGTGGCAACAGCTTATGCAAGCTTTCCTGAATGCGCTGCGATGAGAGCGACAACGCCTGGGCATTGAAGACTTCGATGGACCTCAGATTCCGAAACTGCGCTGCGGGCCAGTTCCCGCCGGCCGCACTGAATGGTAGTTCCGGATTGCGTTTATCACTGAAACGCCAGCAGGCCGTGTAGTATTGTGATCTTGCTTCAGCATTTCTATCGGACGAGCCATTTACTCGCGGTGTCCGCAGGTGCCATACGGCTCTTGTGGAACCCAAGTCGTCGGCAAAGGGTAACGTTGAACGGGACAACGCATGCCCCACAATATGCGCCGTCCCGCCCCGGTCCGCGCTCGCTACCCCATCCCAAAGTGCCACAACCAGTTGTGAGTGCTTGACGATGTGCAAGCCCACCCGCTCGTAACACTCATCACGGCGAGAGCCGGAGAAATCGGCATCCTGGTTTGCTGCTGTGGCCGGCTGTGGCAACGCATATACGATGGCTGCCCGGGCTTTCAAATCCTCAAATTCGGAAACGCTGTCCGGGAAATCCTTGCAGTACTCGGCTTCGGGCATGGGCAGGGGCACCACGAGTTCGGCGCCGTGTCTCAAGGCAACCTGGGCAACCAGGCGATCTGCGCCTTCGGCCAGCGGCGAGAGCAGCCGCAGGGGTGTACGTGGGTACTGTCTGCGCAGACAGGCGAACAATGTGTCGAGTGATTCCCGGATGCGCGGGACGTCTTCAGGCACCAGATCACGGTGCCCGGTTACCCCTATCACCAGCGGTACAGGACCGGTGCCGGTGTTGCCAAACGCCGAGGTTGCTGCCACAGGTAGTTCCGTACGTTAAAGAAGAGAAAGAATTGTCTTCAGCTTTGGATACGAGCCCGAAGGTCAGGCCTTCTTGGCCGTCGGTGATCCCGTTTTCTTCTCCGCGGCGAGCCGCGCTTCAGCCGCTGCCACCATGGCCTGGTAACGTGGGTCTGCGTGCAAAGATTCCAGATCCGGATCGGC
>JBOIAZ010000129.1:0-19632 GCA_050739175.1 Gammaproteobacteria bacterium | reverse complement strand
GGGTACAGGTCATAAATGCGGTTGAGCGTACGCAGCAGCGTGGATTTGCCGCAGCCGGATGGGCCGATGAAGGCCGTCACCTGGCGTTCGGCAATGTCCATGTTGATGCCGCGCAGCGCCTGGAACCGGCCGTAGTAAAAGTCGAGCTGCCGGACGGCAAGCTTGGGATTTTCAATCACGCTCGTGCGGGCAGGATCGCGTCCCGCGCCGGCCAATGTTTCCGGCACCATGGCGTGCGTCAGCGTCGGGCCGTTGCGATCCGCGGCGCTCATTTTACGAAAGATCGCGAGCGGATCACGAGGCGCGCGAACAGGTTGAGCGCTAGAATGGCGAGCGTAATCAGCAGCGCCGCGGCCCAGGCGAGGTGCTGCCAGTTGTCGTAGGGGCTCATGGCGAACTGGAAGATCATCACCGGCAGGTTGGCGATCGGCCGGTTCATGTCGGTGCTCCAAAACTGATTGTTGAGCGCAGTGAACAGCAGCGGCGCAGTCTCGCCGCTGATGCGCGCCACGCCCAGCAGCACGCCGGTAATGATGCCGCCGAGCGCCGCACGATAGACCACCATCACCGTCACCCGCCAGCGCGATGCTCCCAGGGCCGCGGCCGCTTCGCGCATCTGATCCGGCACCAGCCTCAGCATGTCCTCGGTAGTGCGCAGCACGACCGGCAACATGATGATGGCGAGCGCCAGGCCGCCCGCCCAGCCGGAAAAATGCCCAAAGCGCGCCACTACCACGCCATAGATGAACACGCCGATGACGATCGAGGGCGCGCTCAGCAGGATGTCGTTCACGAACCGGATGACCGCGGCCAGGCGCGAGCGCCGACTGAATTCCGCGAGCCAGGTGGCCGCCAAAATGCCGATGGGCGTGCCCACGATCACGCCCAGCGCGGTGATGAGAATCGAGCCGACGATGGCATTCGCAAGACCGCCGGGTGCCAGCGGCGGCGGCGTGCTCTGCGTGAACAGCTCCGGGCCGAGCCAGCGCGCGCCGCGATCCACCAGGGTCCACAGCAGCCACACCAGCCAGAACAACCCGAACAGGGTGCCCAGCACCGACATGGACAGATTAATCCAGTTGACCACGCGCCGGCGCAGATAGCGTGCGGACACGGCGTTCAAGTCGGACTCCCCTCACGCGCCGCCATGCGCAGCAGCATGAGCTTCGCCAGCGCCAGCACCACAAAGGTAATCAGGAACAGGATCAAACCAAGCGCGATCAGCGAAGCAGTATAGGTCTGGCCCACCGCCTCGGTAAACTCGTTGGCGAGCGTAGAGGAAATGGTATTGCCGGCATTGAACAGCGAAATGCCGAGCGCATGGCTGTTGCCGATGACGAACGTGACCGCCATGGTTTCACCGAGCGCGCGCCCCAGCCCCAGCATGATCCCGCCCATGACCCCGACGCGCGTGTACGGCAGCACCACTCGCCATACCACTTCCCAGGTGGTGCAGCCCACGCCGTAGGCGGATTCCCGGAGCACGGTCGGCACCAGACTGAACACGTCGCGCATCACGGAGCTGATGAACGGAATCACCATGATGGCGAGAATCAGCCCGGCCGTGAAAATTCCAATGCCCATGGGCGGACCCTGGAACAGCGCACCCACCCACGGCCACGGGCCGATGTGATCGATGATCCAGGGCTGCACGTATTCGCCGAACAGCGGCGCGAACACGAACAGGCCCCACATGCCGTAGATGATGCTCGGGATGGCCGCGAGCAGTTCCACCGCGGTGCTCACCGGCCGGCGCAACCACGCAGGCGCCAGCTCGGTGACGAACAGCGCGATTCCGAAGCTCACGGGTACCGCGATGACCATGGCAATGGCGGAAGTCACCAGCGTGCCGAAGATGGAAGTGAGCGCGGAGAATGTGGCGTGCGCCGGGTCCCACTCGCGGCCGGAAAAAAAATGCCAGCCGAAGCGGTGAAACGCCGGCCAGGCCTGCACCAGCAGCACCACCAGAATCGCGATCACCAAGGCCAGCACCAGCAGCGCGGCGGCGCGCGTGACATTGCGAAACAGCACGTCGGCCGCGGCGCTGCGCAGCGCCTGGCGGCTGCGGGAGCGCTGTGCGGCGGAACGCGTCAGGGCCGTCAAAGCCCGAGCTCCCGTTGCCAGTATTTCTCGATCAGCGTCACGGTAGTTGCCGGCAGCGGTACGTAATTCAACTGGCGCGCACGCTCCTGGCCGTAATTCAGAAACCAGCGACAGAACTCCAGCACCGCCCGGTTGTCCGCGCGCGCATAGTCGCGACGCATGAGCATGTACGTGGTCGCGGTAATTGGCCAGGCCGCGGCACCGGGCTCGTCGGTGAGCGTGAGATCGAAATCCGGCGCCGCGGCGAAATCCGCATTTGCAGCCGCGGCGGCGAAGGCCGCGAGACTCGGGCTCACCACCTTGCCATCGCGGTTGATCATCCGCGTCCAGCTCAGATGCGTGTCCTGCGCGAAGGCATATTCCACGTAACCGAGGCTGCCGCGTATCTGCTGCACGAACGAGGCCACGCCGGCATTGCCCTTGCCGCCCACGCCGTTCGGCCACGCGACCGCGGTGCTGGCACCCACGCGCGCGCGCCACGCAGCGCTGACTTTTGAGAGATAACTCGTGAAGTTGAAAGTCGTGCCGGAGCCATCGGAACGGTGCACGGTAATAATCGCCATGTGCGGGAGGCGCAGGCCGGGATTGAGCGCCACGATGCGCGCATCGTCCCAGTACCGCACTGCGCCGAGATAAATGTCCGCCAGCAACGGACCACTGAGCGTAAGTGCGCCCGCGCGGATGCCCGGAATATTCACTACCGGCGTGATGCCGATAATCAGCGCCGGGAACTGGATGAGCCGGTGCGCGCGCAGCTCGGCCGACGGCAACGGCATGTCGCTGTTGGCAAACGCGACGGTGCCCGTCTCGATCTGCTGGATGCCGCCGCCGGAACCGATGGGCTGGTAATTCACCGCCACGCCGGTGAGCGCGTAGTACTGCGCCGCCCAGTTGGCAAGCACCGGATAAATAGCCGTGCCGCCCGCGCCCGCCAGCCCGGGTTCGGCTGCAGCCACTGCCGCGGCCATCAGCGCGAGGACCGCACCCGCCGAAAATTGACGTACGCGCTTGTCGGTCATATTGCCCCTCGTCCCATGCCCGACGAGTGTAGGAAGCGAATGTGACAGAAATATGACACCGGCCCGGCTGTGCACATTTTGACCAAGAGCTGATACTTGCCCGCGTACCTTTTGCAAGCCGCCCCCCGGCGTCGTAAGCTTGCGCACCGTATCCCAACCGCAAACCGGCTGGCCGCAGGCCCGCCTTCAGGTTCGCGGTTTTCATGTGCTCACTCACAACTCCAAATCACGGCGGTGAGCAGGGACGCACCACGCCTTAACATCAAGAGGTCGGGTTTATGAACAGCAAGTTTCCCCGTGGTCTGATCTCGCTGCTGGTCGCCATGTGCACCGGCTTGGCGTTAATGCTGCCGGCCATCGCAGGCGCCGAGCCCCTGCCCCCCGGACAACTCACCGGTGCACTGCACTGGCGCAGCATCGGGCCTTACGTGGGCGGGCGCGTGATCGCCGTCACCGGCGTGGCACAGCAACCCAATCTCTACTACATGGGCTCCACGGGCGGCGGCGTGTGGAAAAGCGAGAATTACGGCGCTGCGTGGGAAAACATTTCCGACAAGTATTTAGACAGCAGCAACATTGGCGCGATCGCGGTGGCGCCTTCCGACCCCAGGCTCATCTATGTCGGCACCGGGGAGTCCGACATCCGCAATACGACGCTCACCGGCGACGGCATGTACAAATCCACCGATGCTGGCAAGACCTGGACCAAAATCGGCCTCGCCGACACGCACATTATCAGCCGCATCGTGGTGGATCCGAACCATCCCGACATCGTGTACGTGGCCGCGCTCGGTCATCTCTGGACGCCCAATTCCGAGCGCGGTGTGTACAAAAGCACCGATGGCGGCAAAACCTGGAAGAAGATTCTTTACGTCAACGACCAGACCGGCGCCATTGACCTGGTAATGGATCCGCGCGACCCGCAGATTCTGTACGCGGCCATGTGGCAGGCCCACCGGACGCACTGGGGCTTCTCCAGCGGCGGGCCCGGCAGCGGCATCTACGCGACCCGTGACGGCGGTGGCTCCTGGACCAACATCACGCACAACCAGGGACTGCCCACGGGAATATTCGGCCGCGCGGGTCTGGCGATCGCGCCCAGCAATCCCAACGTCATGTATGCAATCATCCAGGCCAAACATGCAGGCAAGGACGGCGGCGTGTTCCGCTCCGATGATGCCGGCCACAGCTGGAATCTCGTCAATACCGACATGAGCCTGACGCAGCGGGCGTTCTATTACTCGACGCTGTTCGTGGATCCCCGGGACCCGAACACGGTGTACTTCCCGCAGGTTTCCGCGCTCTGGGTGTCGCACGACGGCGGCAAAACGCTCGCCAAGCTGCGCACGCCGCACGGCGACAACCATGCGCTGTGGATCAATCCCGACCATCCCGACATCATGATCGAGGGCAACGACGGCGGTGCGACGGTGACGCTCGATGGCGGCAAAACCTGGAGCCAGGAGCACAACCAGCCGACCGGCCAGTTCTACCACGTGAATCTCGACGACCAGTTCCCCTACCACGTTTACGGCGCACAGCAGGACGAGGGCTCAACGGAAGGCCCGAGCGCCACGCGCGGCGGCGGCATTCCGCTGGATGCCTGGCACGACGTGCCCGGCGGCGAGAGCACCTGGGTGGTGCCGCAACCGGGTTCACCGTGGATCACCTACGGCGCGGGTTATTACACCCTGTTCTGGAAAGGCAACAGCCGCACCGGCGTGATGCAAAGCATCAGCCCCTGGCCGGAATACATGGAAGGCGCCGCGGCGGACAAACTCAAATACCGTTTTGCCTGGATTCATCATCCCATCCTGTTTGCACCGGGCAATCCCGGGGAAATGCTGATTGGCTCGCAATACGTGATGCAGAGCATGGATTACGGCTTCACCTGGAGCGTCATCAGTCCCGACCTGACACGCAACGACAAGAGCAAGCAGGGCCGGCCCGGCGGGCCGATCAGCGCCGACGTCTCCGGCGCCGAAGCCTATGACACGATCTCCGCCATGTCGGTATCGCCGTTGAATGACAACATCATCTGGACCGGCTCCGACGACGGCTTGGTGTACGTCACCACCGACGGCGGCGGCCATTGGAACGCGGTGCGCCCGAAGGACCTGCCCACCTGGTCCACCATCACCTGCGTCGAGGCCGCGCACACCGAACCCGGCACGGCCTACCTCACCGCCAGCCGTTATCAGTGGGGCGACTTCCGGCCCTATGTGTACCGCACCACGGATTACGGCAAGCACTGGACCGCGCTCGCCGCAGGCCTGCCCGACAACCAGTACCTGGAGTCGGTGCGCCAGGATCCGGACGATGCCAGCCTGCTGTTCCTCGGCACCAGCAACACGGTGTTCATGAGCCTGGATGGCGGAGACCATTGGCTGCCGCTCGGCCTGAACCTGCCGCCGGTGCGCGTCAGCGATATTGCCATCCAGTCCGCACAGCACAGCGTGGTGCTCGCCACCCATGGGCGCAGCTTCTGGGTGCTGGACGATCTGGATTTCCTGGAACAGCTGGGCCGCGCACAGGTGGCAAACAATGCCCCTTATCTGTTCGAGCCGCAGCAGACCTGGCTGGTGACGCGCTACGGCGAGTACCGTCCCGGCGAAGGCGAGAACCGTCCGGAAGGTGCCACGGTGTTTTTTCACCTGCCGGCCGATTATGACGGCCACACCCGGGTAAAGTTGAGTTTTACGGACGCGCAAGGCAAGCTCATCAAGCGCTTCGATCTGCCGCTGCCCGCCAAGCAAGACGAGAAAGCGCCGCCAAAACTGCACGCCGGCATGAACCGCTTCCAGTGGAACCTGCGTTATCCCGATGCCACCGAGGTCAAGGGCTTTTACGTGCCGGCGGCCGCGGGCGGCGAGAACGACACGCTCGACGGACCCGAAATCGTGCCGGGCCGCTATTACGCGGTACTCGACTACCAGGGCACCAGCATGAAGCAACCGTTCGTGGTCAAGCTTGATCCGCGGCTCAACACTACGCCGCAGCAGCTGCAACAGCGCTTCGACCTGCTGATGCAGATCCACGACACGCTGGATGTGCTGGACAGCACGCTCAATCAGGCGCTGGACGCGCGCGGCGCCTTGCAGAAAGCCGTGGCCGACAAGACGCTGTCCGCCGGACGTGCCGGCGACACGCTTGCGGCGCTCGACCGCGACATCGCCGATCTGGTGCAGCTCAAGATGCAATCGGACGAAGGTTCACTGGTGTACGAACCCAAGCTCCGCAGCCATCTCGCGTACCTCGCCAACGATATCGGCCTGGCGTTCACGCCGGTAACGCCGGCGCAGCAGCAGGTGTTCACCGTGTTGGCCAACCAGGCCACGCAGGGCGGGGCACGGCTGCGGGCCGACCTGTCGCAGGCCCACGCCCTGTTGCATCGCTGACACCTACCAGGCGCCAGCGGTCAACCCGGCCGCTGGCGCTTTTTTTCCGAGGAGATCACTGTGGCTTTCAGAAAAACCATTTGGGGCGGCATCACCCTGCCCGTACTCCTGACCCCCGTCCTGCTGCTGGCGTTGTCCGTGGCGCAGGCCGCGGCCCTGTCCCCCGCGCCACTCACCAATGCGTTGCACTGGCGCAGTGTCGGGCCTTTTGTGGGCGGGCGCGTGATCGCCGTCACCGGTGTCGTGCAGCAGCCCAATCTCTACTACCTGGGCGCGGTCGGCGGCGGCGTATGGAAGAGCGACAACTACGGTTATTCCTGGGAGAACATCTCCGACAAATACTTCGACAGCAACAACATTGGCGCCATCGCCGTGGCGCCTTCCGATCCCAAGGTGATTTACGTCGGCACGGGTGAATCCGACATCCGTAACACCTTCCTCACCGGCGACGGCATGTACAAGTCCACGGATGCCGGCAGGACCTGGAGCAAGTCCGGCCTCGCCGACACTCGCGTCATCAGCCGCATCGTGGTGGATCCAAACCATCCCGACATCGTGTACGTGGCCGCACTCGGCCATGTATGGGCGCCCAATTCCGAGCGTGGCGTGTACAAAAGCACCGATGGCGGCAAAACCTGGAACAAGGTTCTTTACGTCAACGACCAGACCGGTGCCATTGATCTGGTCATGGACGCGGCCAACCCGCAGATCCTTTATGCCGCCATGTGGCAGGCCTACCGCCGTCCCTGGACGCTCTCCAGCGGCGGGCCCGGCAGCGGCATCTACAAGAGCACTGATGGCGGCGCCACCTGGACCAACATCACCCACAGCGCGGGATTGCCCACCGGCATCTTCGGACGCGTGGGTCTGGCGATCGCGCCCAGCAACCCCGAGGTCATGTACGCCATCGTCCAGGCCCAATATCAGGGCGAAGCCGGCGGATTGTTCCGTTCCGGCGACGCCGGCAAACACTGGTCGCTGGTCAACAACTCGATGAGCCTGACGCAGCGTGCATTCTATTATTCCACGGTGTTCGTGGACCCCAAGGATCCGAACACGGTGTACGCGCCGCAGGTTTCCGCGCTCTGGGTTTCGCACGACGGCGGCAAGACCTTCAGCAAACTGCACACCCCGCACGGCGACAACCACGCGCTGTGGATCAATCCCGAAAATCCGCAAATCATGATCGAGGGCAATGACGGCGGCGCCACGGTCACGCGGGACGGCGGCAAGACCTGGAGCCAGGAGCACAACCAGCCCACCGGCCAGTTTTACCACGTGAATCTCGACAACCAGTTCCCGTACCACATCTACGGCGCACAGCAGGACGAAGGCTCCACCGAAGGTCCGAGTGCGGTATCCGACGGCGGCATCCTCACGACCGACTGGCGGGACGTGCGCGGCGGCGAAAGCAGCTGGGTCGTGCCGCAGCCCGATGCGCCCTGGATCACCTATGCGAGCGGCTACTATGCGGTAATGTTCCGCGACGATCGGCGCGCCGGTGTGGTGCAGAGCATCACGCCCGCGCCCATCTACTACGACGGCGCCGCCGCCGAGAAACTTCAATATCGCTTCGGCTGGATTCACCACCCGATTCTGTTCGCGCCCGGCAATCCGCAGGAACTGCTGATCGGCGCCCAGTACGTGCTGCGCAGCCTGGATCACGGCGTGACCTGGACGGTAATCAGTCCGGACCTCACGCGCAACGACAAGCGCACCGAGGGCCGCCCCGGCGGCCCGATCAGCGCGGATGTTTCCGGCGCCGAGGTTTATCCGACCATCACCGCCATGGCGGTTTCGCCCATCAATGACAACATCATCTGGACCGGCTCGGGCGACGGTCTGGTGTATATCACCACCGACAACGGCAGACACTGGAACCCTGTACGGCCGCCGAGCCTGCCCGCCTGGTCCACCGTCACCTGCATTGAAGCTTCACACACCGACCCCGGCACGGCCTACCTCACCGCCAGCCGTTACCAATGGGACGATTCCCAACCGTACGCGTACATGACCACAGATTACGGCAAACACTGGACTGCGCTCACCTCCGGCTTGCCCGACGAGCAGTATCTGGAAAGCATCCGCCAGGATCCGAACGATCCCAGCCTGCTGTTTCTCGGCACCAGCAAGACGGTATTCGTGAGCTTCGACAGCGGCACGCACTGGGTGCCGTTGACGCTCAACCTGCCCGCAGTACGGGTCAGCGATATCGCCATCCAGCCTGATCAGCATGCGGTGGTATTGGCCACGCACGGTCGCGCATTCTGGGTGCTGGACAACCTGCAATTCCTCGAACAACTGGGCAAGACGCAGATGGCGAGCGATCAGCCGTATCTCTTCGCCCCGCAGCAAACCTGGCTGGTCAGGCGCTCGCTCGGGGAGTTCACGCGGCCGGACGAGGGCGAGAACCTGCCGCCGGGCGCCGGCGTATTTTTCAACCTGCCCGCAAGCTACGACAGCCGCACTCCGGTCGAACTGAGCTTTACCACCGCGGACGGCACGCTCATCCGCAGCTTCACGCTGCCGGTGCAGCCCAAGAAAACCGAAAACGGCAAGGCCCCAAAACCCGTCAAGCTCCATCCGGGCATGAACCGCTTCCAGTGGGATTTGCGCTCTCCGGACGCGACCGAGGTAACAGGCTTCCATCCGCCGGATGTAGATGCGGGTTATGACGATCAGTTGACCGGGCCGGAAGTGTTGCCAGGCACCTATTTCGCCGTCCTCGATTATGGCGGCACGCTACTCAAACAGCCCTTCACGGTACGGCTCGATCCACGGCTCTCGACGACACCAGAGCAACTGCAGGCACGCTTCAATCTGCTCATGCAGATCCACGATACCCTGGACCAACTCGACAGCAAGCTCAACCAGGCGATTGACGCCCGCAGCAAATTGCAAACGGCAGTAGCCAATAAGCGACTGTCCGTGAGACAGGCTCAGGCTGCACTTGCGGCACTGGATCGCGATATCGGCGACCTGGTGCAACTCAAGATTCAGTCGAGCGAAGGTGATATCGTCTATGAGCCCAAGCTGCGCAGTCATCTGGCGCTGCTCGCCAACGACATCGAAATCAATTTCACGCCGCTGCTGCAGGTGCAGGAGCAGGGCTACGCGCTGCTTTCCGCCCGTGCCAAGGCCGGCGAAGCGCGCCTGCAGGCGGATATCCGGGAGGCCAATCGCCTACTGGGAAGCTAGCGCATGACAGCACACTGTAAGAGCGATCCCTTGATTGCGATTCTTCATACGATCGCGACGAGGCTGCTACCGGCATCCATGCTTCTCGCAGCACTTGTACATCCCTGTGCATCGGGCGTCGCTCCTACAGCCCATGCGGGTTTGGGCTGAATGCAATGAAACGCAACGTTAAAACCGTTGGGGTTCGCTCCGCTCACGACCAGCCTGCGTGAACTTTGTCGGATGCATTTTTGCACCAGCCTTGTTGTGACGCGCAAGCGCATCTTGCACCGCCTATTCCTGATTGGCGTCCTCATCAAGGGCCTGGATGGGTTACTGGAATTCATCGGCGGTGCTTTGCTGCTGTTGGTCAGCCGCACCGATTTGACTGCGATCGTGATCAACCTGACGGCGCCTGAATTATCTGAAGATCCTGACGATCTTATTGCCAACTTTCTGCGTCACGCTGTTCACCATTTTTCATCGAATACCCAATATTTCGCAAGCATCTATCTGTTAGTGCATGGGGCGGTGAAGATTTTCCTGATGGTGAGTCTGTTGCGTGAAAAATTATGGGCCTTCCGCCCGGCCCTGCTGATTCTGGCACTCTTCGTGCTGTATCAAATATATCGGTTCCATAACACCCATTCACCCACTCTGTTAGCTCTCACCGCGATTGACGTACTGATTATATTGTTTGTACTTCGCGAATACCGGTTGCAAATCGGCCAGCGTGATACCCCGAAACAGTGATCGCCATCCAAACCCCTTTCGCCAGATTGCATCCACGTCAGACTCATGACGTTTGTTTATCGAATCGGATCGATTGGCGAACCGCCTTCGATTTGTAATGTGCGCTCAGCATGCCAATACAAGTACAGGGCTGGTATGAGATTGGTGCTAAGCAATGAACTCCAGATCAGGCCGCCCACTACCACAATCGCCAATCCTTGTTCCGGTTCGGCGCCGCGCCCGAACCCGAGTGCCGTCGGCAACATCCCAAGCACCGCGGTGAGCGTGGTGAGCAGGATCGGGCGAAAGCGCACATGCACCGCTTCGCGTACCGCCGCCTCCGGCAACATGCCCCCGGTTTCGTTGCGCCGTGCCCGATGCAACAACACAATGCCGTGGTTGAGACTGATGCCGATGACGGTCAGAAAGCCCACCAGTCCGGTGGCATTAAGTCCCACCCCGCTGATCGCCAGTGCCAGTGCGCCGCCGGTGAACGCCAAGGGCAGTTCCATCAGCAATATTCCGGCGATGCGCAGGATATCGAACTGTATCAGCAGAATCACCACGATGAGCAGCAGTGCCGCGCCGCCGGCAACCAGCAAAGTCAATGCCATGTGTTCCAATTGGGGAAACAGGCCGCCGAACGTCAACCGGTAGCCGGGAGGCAACGCCAGATCCTTCAGCGCGGCATCCGCTGCGTGGATAACATGGCTGAGAGGGCCCAAAGGCGTGGCCAGAATCTCGATGGAGCGGGCGCCATCCAGATGCCGGATCTGGTTCGGCCCGAGTACCAGGTCCATGTTGGCCAGTCGTCCCAGCGGAATAAAACCTTGGGGCGTATGGATGGGCAGGCCGCGCAAGCCGTCCAGTTTCAGATACGGCGCATCCGCAAGACGCATATATAAGTCCAGGTGATAGTTCCCTTGAGGTATCTGGGCCATCACTTCACCGCCGAGGGCCGGTGCCAATTGCGCCGTGAGCGCGGCCGGCGTCAGGCCCGCAAGCGTCATGGCAGCAGGCCGCGGTTGAATCTGCAATTGCATGGTGGGATAGGCGTCGCTGTTGAAAATGCCCGTCAGCGTCTTGACATGCGCCAGACGCGCACTCACTGCCTCGGAAATCGAACGTAGTGTACTGAGATTGGTGCCGTAAATTTGGATGACAAACGGCTGGGGAAGCCCTGACAAGCTTTCTCCCAGACGCTCAAGCGTAGGCGTACCGAAGCTCTGTTGCACGCCGGACAGTTGGCTCGTCTTGAGCAACCTGGCGGCAACGTGATCCAACTGATTGGGGTTCACATTGGATTTCAGGACTACCTGGATCTCGCCGGCGGAACTCGGCTCCGTATAGGTGGTGCCGCGAGATGAGCCGATGCGCGCCAGCACCGCCGACACATCCGGGTCGCGGCGGAAACGCGCACTGATCGTATCCACCGCCGTCTCGGTTTCCAGCAACCCGGTTCCGGGCGGCAGGGCAAAACTGTCCAGCAATACGCCTTCATTGGGCAGCGGCAGGAAATTCACGGGTACGAGCACCATTGCAGCAACGCTCACCAGCAGCAGGATCGTGCACGTACCGAGCGCCATTTTCGGGCGGTTCAAGCTGACGTTCAGCAGCCGCTGGTTATGATGTTCCAGCCAGTTGAGAAAACGCGCCCCCGAGCCGCGCAGCCGCGGCGGCGGTGCGCCAACATAGACAAGCAGCAGCGGCAAGAGCGTCAGGGAGACCACGAGCGAGGCCAGCAGGGCGACGCTCAGGGCGAGCGCGAATGGCGAAAAAAACAGCCCCGCTAACCCGCCGACAAACAGCAGCGGCACGAACACCGCCACGGTGGTGAACGTGCCGCTCGCATCGGGGCCCGCAATATCCTTGAGACCGAGCCACACGCCCTCGAAGCCGTGGCTGCCCTGTTCCCAGCGGTGGTAGATGCTTTCCAGCACGATGATGCCGTCGTCAGCGAACAACCCGATGCCCACCGACAGGGCTCCGAAGGTCAGCAGATTCAGGCTTTGACCGGCGAGATACAGCACGCCGATGCCGAGCACCAGGGCCAATGGAATGCTGACCGCCAGCAGCCACACGCTGCGGTGCAGACCCAGAATCCAGAACAGCACGCCGATGGCCAGCAACCCTCCCACGAGCAAGTCCAGGCCAAGGTCATGGCCGATGAGATGCACCAGATGGGCTTGGCTATATATCGGCACCCAGCTCACGCCTGACGGAAGCTGATTGGCGAGCGTCTGCAGCATAGCGTTCACTTCACGCACCACCGGCACGGTCGAGGCACCCGGCTGTTTGAAGACGATGAGCGCGACGCTCGGTTGTCCGTTCAGCAATTCCGCGGAATGTATCGGCACCGGAGACGGCACGACCCGCGCAAGCGCATGCAACGGCACCGGGCCGCTGCGGGTGGGTACCTGAATAGCGTCCAGTGCTTGGCTGGTTTCGGGAAGATTGCGGGTTTCCAGCAACACATCCTGATGTCCGAGGCTCAGGTAGCCGCTCGGACCCAACAACACCTGCGCTTTCACCGCAGCAGCGATATCCGCCGCCGACACGCCATAGTGTTGCAAGGCAATCAGATTCGGTTGCACCCACAAGGACGCATCGCCGCTGCCGGACATCTCGATGCGCTGTACGCCCGGCAACGCGCGTAAGGCCGGTTCGATGTTGGAACGCAGGCTGGTCAGAACGCTGGCAGGCGACACCCCGGGCGGGATGCGGGTTGCGTAGTCCGCCACCTCATTGATGGCGTTGCCCATGACCTCGGCATAGGGCTGCACACCCGGCGGCAGCTCACCCTGGGCCCGGGCGAGAGCAGCGTACACCGCCTCAAGGTCCTGCGTCGCCCGGGTATGCTGACTAAATCGTGCCGTGAGACTGACCACGCCGCTGCGCATAACCGAACGCAGATTCTCCAGATTCGGAAGGCTGAGCAGACTGCCTTCCAACGGCCGGGTCACCAGCGTCTCCAGTTGCTCGGCGGTGGCGCCCGGGTAATCTGCAATGATGCTGATCTGCGGATAATCGAATGCCGGCAACACCTCCACAGGAATTTGCCAAACGGCATACAGGCCGTAAGCACACAGGGCGCTGTACACCAGCAGCCACAGCAGCGGCCGGCGCAGCAGGCTCCGCAGAAATGAGGTGGCCGGCATGCTCAATCCGGCGGCACGTAGTGACGGCTGATTTCCGCGTGAAACAGCAGGTACGCGTTGACCGCCACCACCCGCTCACCGGCCTTCAGCCCCTGATGGATGAAGGTCCATTCCCCGACGCTCGGGCCGAGCACCACCGGCTGGCGATGCAGCCCGTGGGTGTCCGAGATCAACACCCACCACTTGCCTTGATCCAGTATCAGGGCCGCCGTGGGGACCACGGACAGTTGCGTGGTTGGCCCGGAGGCAATGACTGCGGTACCGGCTTCACCGTCCTGCCATGTCGCGGCCGTGGTGGCCACGCAGGCAATGCGCACGCCGCCGTTCGTTGCCAGCGGTGGAATCACACCACTCACACGGATCGGAATAGCCGCACCGTCATCCGCAGGATAAAAATGACCGACCATGCTAGGACGTACACGTGCGGCACCCGGTGCGTAAAGCGTGGCGCGCAGCCACAGGTTATGGTCCGGTAACAGGCGCATAAGCGCCGTGCCCGGACTCACCCGTTCGCCGGGTGAAACAGTCAGCGACAGCACCGTGCCGGCAACCGGCGCGCGTACCTCGCCGGTCGCTTTAATACGTGTCAGCGCCGCACGCGCTTCCTTCAGCGTAGCCTCGGCATTGGCCACATCCCTCGCACTGCTAAAATCCGGATAATTGTGTTGCGTAGTGCGCAGCGCTACTTGGGCTGTATGAAATTGCGCCTCGCCGGCAGTCAACTCCGCGTCGTATTCGGGTCCCGCCAGACGTGCAAGATGCTCTCCTGCTTTTACATGCTGGCCGGGTGCCGCCTTGAGAGCCGTAATCTCTCCAATGCTCGACGCGTAGATGGACAGGACGGTGCGCGGCTCCACCTGCGCATAAGCGCGGTATTCAGTCGTAAACGGCCGGAGTTCCACCGCCACTGTACCCGCGGTACCGGTTGCACCGGCGGCAGACATGACCAGTGCCAGTGCAAAGATGCCTGCGGATAAACGTGCCGCGCTCATGTGGAGGCGGAAGGATGCGCGTGCCCCAGAGGCATGCCGAGTACTGTATCGAGGCCGATCGTCGCTTGATCCAATGTGTAGCGCAGATTCGCAACATCGTCTTCCATTTGTCTGTGCTGCGTGAGTTGAGCTGCCAGCATGTCGAAAGGCACCATTCCCGGCCGGGTATCGGTGGGTTCTTCCCGCACGCTGACCGTGTGTTGCATACGCACCAGTGCAGCATGCAGATAGGTTTCGGCGTCGCTCATGCTGGCGACTTCGGTCACCGCCGCATCCAGACGCGCCTGATAGGCGTCATGCAGGCTTTGCCGCGTGGCGCGTGCCACCGCCACTTGGCCACGAGCAGCATTCAGGAATGGCAGGTTGAAGGTAAGCGATACCCCGTTGCTGATGACACCTTCAGTGTCGCGTTCCCGGCTCAATGACACGCCGATCAGCGGAAATTGCGTGAGCACAGCCTGCCGTAAACGCGCATCCGCACTGCGGTAAGCCGCGGCGAATGCCATCAGATCGGGACGCCGATGCGGGAGTGCTCCGAGGGCACCAGGCAATATTTTTGCGTCCATCACAGCGGGATGATCGTCAAGCGCGAGCCTGAGCGGTGTATGCGGCGCGAGCCCAAGCAGTCCCGTGAGCGCGGCGAGATGCTTGGCGCGCGCCAATTCAAGTGTATCCGCCTGTGCCAGAATCCCGGTATAGGCGGCGTCTGCGGCTGACACCGTCGCCCGCGACAGCGCGCCAGCGAGGAAGGCTGTGTGGCCGGCGCGCGCGCGGTCGGCATACAGCGCAAGCAGGGGCTGCAATGCCGTGAGCTGGGCGGCATCATGCTCAATCGCGGCATACAGCAAGCGCGCCTGTTGCGCCACCTGCCATTCGTTCCACACCACGTCGAGCCGCACCTGCATCTCATCGGCACGGGCGGCCTTCTCGGCATCCGCGTGTTGTAACAGGGCGGCGAACTCTTCGCCGACAGACACGGACCAGCCAGCGTGTAAGCCCGCGCCGCCGGGTGCCGGGCGACTCGCTCCCAGTCCGATTTGCGGCCAGGGCAGCAAGCCAGCGGCATAGCTCTGAGCGGCGGCGACCCCGCGTGAGGCGCGCATCGCACGCAGCACTGGATTGTTAAGTACGGCGAGTGCCGCGACGGCGGCCGCATTCAGGGGCTGCCGCAAATCCACGCGGGTGACCTGTACGCCGGGTGTATCGAACGCGGTGACCGGTACTGTCAGTACCGTAACGATGGAAGCGAGGTCAGGCTGCGTCGGCAGTGATAACGGCGTATAACTCGCGCAGCCTGTCAGGGCCGAAAGGATCAACAGTAACAACGAAGCACGCCCGAACCGCATGCAGGTAGTGTGCGATATTCAGCGTGATAAACGCCGGTCAGGCGGATGACAATTCCGTCATCTGCGGATCAATTGCGTTGCGAGGGAAACGCAGGCGGGCCACGGTACCGTGGCCGGGCCGGCTGTCGAGACTGGCCTCACCCGCATGCAGTTCCATGATGGACCGCACGATCGCAAGCCCCAAGCCGGTCCCCTGCCCCTGCCGCGCACGGGCCGGGTCCGCTTGGTAGAAACGGTCAAAAACATGCGGAAGGTGTTCCGCTGCTATGCCCTGCCCCTGATCACGGACCTCGATCTCCACGCCACCCGCGGCAAACGTCCGGACCACCACACGCACTGCGCCGCCCGGCGGCGAGTAGCGGATGGCGTTGGTCAGCAAATTCCCCAGTGCCTGACGAAACAGCACTGGATCGGCGGTGAGCCAGGCATTTCCTTCACATATCAGGCGCACGCCGTGCTTCACCGCGGCGAGCGCCTGCTGTTCCAGCGCGTGTTCGCAGACTTCCCTGGCGTCAAACCGCTTGGCAAAAACGCCTTTTTCCGCGTTTTCTGCGCGTGCAATGAACAGTAAATTCTCAGTGAGCGCGGCGAGGCGCCGGCACTCCTCCAGTCCGGATTCCAGCGTAGCCCGGTATTCGTCTCCACTCCGTTCGCGCGCGAGACCGACTTCCAGCTCTCCCATGAGATTGTTGAGCGGGGTCCGCAGTTCATGAGCCAGATCCGCAGAAAAGCGCGCAAGCCTATCGAATGCCTCATCCATGCGCTGCATCATGTCGTTGAACACCAGCGCCAGATCGGTGAGTTCCGGCGGCCAGGGCGGATCGAGCGGGATGCGGTCAGCAAGATGGGTGGGGGTGACCGCCTTGACCGCCCGGGTAATGCGTTCGAGCGGCCGCAATCCGTGTTTCGTGACCAGGCGTCCGGCAACGACCAGGACGGGGATCAGCAGCAGAAAAAATATCAACAAGCCGCGCCGATAATCAGCCAGCAGGGCATCATCCCGCGACACATCCAGGGCCAGTTGCACCGTGTAGGGACTGCCCGCGGCATGCAGGAAGTCCGGGCTGAAGCTCACCAGGACATAGTGACGATGATTCCCATACCCGTCGCGGACAGCGGCCGGAGTGATCGCATTCGGCGCCACCGGTGGGGGAAACTGTTTCGGCGGCAGCAAAGCTGCCATCCCGGGAGTCTCGCCGAGTACGGCAGTCTGCTGGGCCAGTACCCGCGCCTCATATTGGCGTAGCGTGGTTCCGGCGGTCTCCTTGTTGATCTCGTCCAGCAGCGCGCCCGGTTGATTGTCCCCATCCCGGAAATCTTCCGTCAGTTCCTGCACTTTGGCTTGCAGGAAGCGCAGATGTTCGGTGTTAAAGTTGGCCGTCAGTTCCCAGTAGATGACCGCAGCGAACACCGCCACCGCGATAAGCGAGGCCAAGGTATAAAACAGTGTAAGGCGTGCGCCGATGGAGCGCGTTACCCGGCCCGGGCGGAAATCAGCGCTTTTCCACAACATAGCCCATGCCGCGCACGGTATGAATCAGCGCATCATCGAAGGGGGCATCCACCTTGTTCCGCAGGCGGCGTATCACCACATCCACCACGTTGGTCTGGGTGTCGAAATCCACGCCCCAGACGCTTTCGGCGATATGGATACGGGTAAGCACCCGACCGGCATTGCGCACCAGCAGCGCCAGCAGGGCGAATTCCTTCGGCGTCAGATTCAGTACTTGACCGGCGCGCTCGGCCCGATGACGCACCGGGTCAATGGCCAGATCCGCCGCCCGCAGCACGTCTGCCTGTGGCAGCACGCCGCGCCGCAACAATGAGCGCAAACGGGCCAGTAACTCTGAAAACGCGAAGGGTTTGACGAGGTAATCGTCTCCCCCAAGTTCAAGTCCCCGAACACGATCCTCCACCCGATCACGGGCAGTCAGAAACAGCACTGGCGTGCGATTACCGGCGGCGCGCAAGCGATTTACTATTGACCAGCCATCCATGGCCGGCAGCATCACATCCAGCACCAGGGCGTCGTAAACATGTTCCTCGGCAAAGCGCAACGCCGTGCGCCCATCCGAGGCTGTGTCGGCAGTAAAGCCATTTTCCGTCAGCCCCTTCATCAGATACGAGCGGGTTTTGGGTTCATCCTCGGCGATCAGGATATGCACCTGCGGTCTCGGCTGATGTTTCAGGTCGCACTATAATACAGCGGCAGGTGTTGGTTCCGGCACTCGGTCCCTGGGCTGACGCCGATGCCCGCCCATGAGCAGGTAATAAATCACCGGCATGACGATGAGCACCAGCGGCAGTTGCACTGCCTCGCCGGCGATGATGGCGATGGCCAGAGGCTGCTGCATGGCTGAACCGCGGCCGATGTTCAGCGCGAGGGGCAGCAGTGCCAGCGTTGTGGTCAAGGTCGTGAGTGCGATCGCGCGCATGCGGTTCAGCCCGGCGTCCACCAGCGCCTTTTCAAAGTTTTCCGCGTGTTTCAATTCCACAAATTCCGAGAAATAGAAAATCGCCACTTCGGTGACGATACCAATAATCATGGTCATGCCCATCATGGCAGTGATGTTGAGTTCAATGCCGGTGATCCACAATGCGAAGAACACGGTACCAACCGCCAGCAACGGCGCGGTCATGATGGAGATCACCACACGGAAACCTTCATACAGGAACAGCAGTAGCACGAAGATGAGTGCCACCGCCGCCGCGAACACGATGGCAAGGCCGCGGAACGCAATTTGCTGCTGCTTGTAAAGACCGCCCAACTGCACTTCCACGTTCCCTGGAATCAGCCCAGGCGTCGCCAACACTTTTTTCACATCGTTTACAGTGGCACCCAGGCTGCGGCCGCTGATGCGTGCGGTCACAGCGAACATGCGTTTCAAATTATCCCGGTCAATTTCAGCCTGGCCGGTCACGGTACTAATGGTGGCCACGCTCGACAGAGGATACGCTTTGCCGTCTGGCGCGCGGATGGGCAGTTTCCCCAATTGATCGGTACGCAAACGTAAACTGGTCGGCGTCCACACCCGGATGCCAACGAACTTTACCCCTTGCTGTACCTGCGCCGCGACGGTGCCCTGCAGATAGGTATCCAGTTGCTGCGTGATGCTGGCCGGATCAAGACCCAGCAGTCCGGCCTTGACGATGTTTACATGAATCTCCAGGGCATCACCGGCGTACACCACGCCGTCGAATACGTCCACGATGCCCGGTACCTTGCTGATGGCATCGGCCACTTTGGGAGCGAGATTCTGTATCTCGCTGGTATTGTCGCTGAAGAGCTTGATCTCGACCGGCTGGGGCACGGAGGTCATGTCACCAATCATGTCTTCCATGAGCTGGGACAGATCAATCTGCAAACCCGGAACCTGATCATTGATGGCGTCACGCACCTCGCTCATGACCGTCTCGATGGGCTCCCGCGGAAAAGGTTTCAGGTTCACAAAAAAATCGCCGTTGTTGGCCTCGGTGACACCGCCACCCAGTTGCGCGCCGGTACGGCGTGAGTAACTCGCCACGTTGGGATTGTGCTGCAGAATCTGTTCCACCTGACGCAACAGCCGGTCGGTTTCCGTGAGCGAGGTTCCCGGCGGCGCCTGATAATCCAGGGTGAAACCGCCCTGATCCATGTGTGGCAAAAAACCTGTACCTACAAAATGATAGCCAAGCACCCCCAGCACGGCCAATGGAATCAGACCGGC
>JBOIAZ010000128.1:0-7480 GCA_050739175.1 Gammaproteobacteria bacterium | reverse complement strand
GTATATCCGGCAAAGAACGCCGGCAGCGATTCCATGAGCCGCGCTCCCTGGTGCTGCAATTCACCGCGGTAGCCATGCTCAGCGGCCAGGCGCAACTGGAATCCCAAGCGGTGCTCGCGGTAAAAATTCACCCAATCGTCGCTCGGTGTGTTGAACTGCGGCGTGGCACCGATGAAATTCGCGCGCCGCCATCCGAATTGCTGGCCAAGAGAACGATGTTGGTGCGCAAGCTGTTCGCCCAGTCTTGCGGCCACATGCGCGGTCTGCGCGCCGAAATCCAGCCACTCCATGAGCAGGTACGCTTCACCGTCATGCGGCTCTGCCGCCAGCACCTGCGGCACGCGCACGGCGCCACACTCGGCGAGCGCCCGCAACCCGTCGGCTTCCGCAATCAACATTTGCGCATCGTCCGCAGCGGTCTTCACGCACCAGTCGGCGTCCGCGCCCTGCACGCGCCACACGCTGCCGCCAACGCCACGGCCGGCGGCCTGCCAGCGGAACGGCGGCGGATGTTCCGCAGCCAGAAGCCGTTCGATGCGCTCACGGATGGCAGCTTGTGTCATAGAGATGGCCCCAAGCGCAGCTTACACATGACCAGCCGTGACAAATCCCCCCGGCGCGCAAAGCGCATCCCCCCATTGCAAAGGGGGCAGAGGGGTCACGTTTGCCGGGAGGCGATCACCGTACCTGTTGCCGGATGCTCCAAATGAAAACGGGCGCGTCGCGCCCGTTTGCGATGAAATTGCGCGCGCGCTCAGGCAAGTAATTGCTTGACTCTACGGTGCAGCGGGCTGGAGCGCGGAAAATGCGCGAGCAGGAATTCCATCTGGTCGGCCAGAATGCGCCGGCCCTTGAGGAAGATGTACTCGGCGTGATTGGGCGTGAACGGCACCGCCAGCAACTGCATGCCGGATTCCTCCGGCGTGCGCCCGGCCTTGTGATTGTTGCAGCGTTTGCAGGCGGCCACCGCATTGTTCCAGGTGTCGGTGCCGCCGCGGGAGAGCGGCGTGACGTGCTCGCGCGACAGTTCGCTCGCCGCAAACCGGTGGCCGCAGTACATGCACAGGTTGGCGTCGCGCTTGAACAGGGTGTGATTGTTGAGCGGCGGCACATAATGCTCGCGCGCCTTGGCGAGCGCATGGTTGTTGCCGTAGGTGGCGATGATGGAATTCACATCCACGCGGCTCTGGCGTCCGGTGCGCGCACAAATGCCGCCATGCAGCCGGTACAGCAGCATGCCGCAGCTGTAGGCCACCTGTTCCAGGTGATACAGGCGCACGGCATCCTGGTAATCAATCCACTCGAGCGGCATGCCGGCCGCATCGGTGCGCAGAACTTCTTGGGTCAGGTCGTACACGTGACATTCGCTCCTGCCAAGTGGCGGAGGTTGCTGCAAAAACCGGTCTGGAAGGTAAATACCAGAGGTCGCGGTAAAGCATCTTACTCCCGCACAGGGTGGTAAAAAAAGTTCTCGCACTCTAAACTGCGTGCGCTCCAGTGCCGGCGCGCGCATGCCGCCGCCCCGCGGCCATTTCCAGCGCACAAGGGAATCACATGGCCATCCGCGTCTTTGTACCGAAGGAACAAGCCCCGGGCGAACGCCGCGTGGCCATCAGCCCGCCGGTGGCGGTCAAACTCAAGGCCCTGGGCGCCGACCTGCTGCTGGAATCGGGCGCCGGCACGGCGGCGGGTTTCCCCGACAGCCTGTTCAAGGACGTGCGCCTGGCCAATGCCGTGGATGGCGCCGCAACCGCGAACGTGGTCTTCAAGGTGCTCGCGCCCTTGCCGGCGAACATCGCGCGCATGCAGCCGGGATCCATATTGATCGGATTGCTCAACCCGCATCGCAATCCCGATGCGGTCAAGACACTGCGCGAGCACAAGGTCACGAGTTTCGCCATGGAACTGGTGCCGCGCATTTCGCGTGCGCAGGCCATGGATGCGCTGTCGTCGCAAGCCGCGGCCGCGGGTTACAAGGCGGCGCTGCTGGCCGCGGAAAAGCTCGGGCGTTTCTTTCCCATGCTGACCACCGCGGCCGGCACCATCCGTCCGGCCAAAGTGCTGGTGATCGGCGCGGGCGTCGCGGGTCTGCAGGCGATCGCCACTGCGCGCCGGCTGGGTGCCATGGTCGAAGGCTACGACGTGCGCGCCGCGGCGCGCGAGCAGGTCGAATCGCTGGGCGCCAAATTCGTGGACACCGGCGTGTCGGCGGAAGGTACCGGCGGTTATGCACGTGAACTCACCGCCGAGGAAAAACAGAAACAACAGGATGCGCTCGCCAGGCACGTCGCACAGGCGGATGCCGTGATTACCACCGCCGCGGTACCCGGGCGCACGGCACCGCGCATCATTTCCAAAGCCATGGTCGAAGCCATGAAACCCGGGGCGCTGATCCTGGACCTGGCCGCCGAAACCGGCGGCAACTGCGAGCTGACGAAACCCGGCGCAGACCTGCTGCACGGTCACGTGCTGGTGAGCGGTCCGCTGAATCTGCCGAGCCTGCTTGCGGAACACGCGAGCGACATGTATGCGCGCAATCTGCTCAACTTCTTCACGCCGCTGGTAAAGGACGGCGCCCTGCACATCGACTGGAACGACGAGGTGTACGCCAAGAGCGTGCTCACGCACGATGGCGTGATTAAACATGAAGCCACTCGCCAGTTGATTGGTGATTAAAGAACGGCTTCCTTCATTCGTCATGCCCGCGAAAGCGGGTATCCAGGTCTTGGATATTTCTGGATTCCCGCCCCGCGCCTTCGCGGAGGCAGGCTCTGCGCGGGAATGACGGCGTGGGCCGAGGAAATTCTTGAGGTAACGACCATGATTAGCGGATTTCTGGCTTTATATATCTTCATGCTCGCCGCCTTCACCGGCTACGAGGTGATCTCGCGCGTGCCGGTGATCCTGCACACCCCGCTCATGTCGGGCTCGAACTTCGTGCACGGCATCGTGCTCGTGGGCACCATGGTGGCGCTCGGCAACGCGCACACCACCGCCGAGCAGGTCATCGGCTTCATCGGCGTGCTGCTCGCCGCCGGCAACGTGGTGGGCGGCTATGTCTCCACCGAGCGCATGCTCGCGATGTTCAAGACCAGCGAAAAGAAGAAACCGGAAACGCACGCATGAGTCATCTGCTCTCGCCCCAACTCACCGACGATCTGATCCAGGCGATCTATTTCATCGCCGCGCTGCTGTTCATCATCGGCCTGAAGCGCATGAGTTCGCCCAAGGGCGCGAAGAACGGCATCATCTGGGCCGGCGTCGGCATGCTGATCGCCGGGCTCATCACCTTCCTGTGGCCGGGGATGCACAACTACATCCTCATCATCGTCGCCATCTTCATTGGCGGCGTGGCGGCGTGGTGGAGCGGCCGGGTGGTGCCCATGACCGCGATGCCGCAAATGGTGGCGCTCTACAACGGCATGGGCGGCGGTGCGGCCGCTGCGATTGCCTGCCAGGAGCTGATTCGCGGTGCGCCGTTTGGCATCGCGGAAGTGGTGCTGACCGTGATCGGCGCCATCATCGGCGCGGTGTCGTTCTCCGGCAGCCTCGTGGCCTTCGCCAAGCTACAGGGACTCATCAAAAGATCCCTGCGCTACCGCATCCAGCAGTACGTCAATGCCTTGCTGCTGGCCGTTGCCGTCGCGCTCGGCATCTGGATCATGGTGCTGCACGGCAATCCCGTGTGGTACATCGTGGTGGCATTCTTCGTGGTGGCGCTGGTATTCGGAATTCTGGTGACGCTGCCGATCGGCGGCGCCGACATGCCGGTGGTGATCTCGCTCTACAACGCCTGCACCGGCCTGGCCGTGGCCTTCGAGGGCTTCGCGCTGCAAAACGCCGCCATGATCATCGCCGGCATGCTGGTGGGCGCGGCCGGCACGTTGCTCACACAGTTGATGGCCAAGGCCATGAACCGCTCCATCGCCAACGTGTTGTTCAGCAATTTCGGCGAGGTCGCGGCCGCGAGCGGAGAAATCTCAGGCAGCCTGAAACCAATTGACGCCGCGGATGCCGGCACCATGATGGCCTACGCCAACAAGGTCATCATCGTGCCCGGCTACGGCATGGCCGTGGCGCAGGCGCAGCACAAAGTGTGGGAACTCACGCAGCTCCTGCAGAATCGCGACGTGAAGGTGAAATTCGCCATCCACCCGGTTGCCGGCCGCATGCCCGGTCACATGAACGTACTGCTGGCCGAAGCGGGCGTGCCCTACGACCTGATCGGCGACCTCGAGGAAATCAACCCCGAATTCCCGACCGCCGACGTGGCGCTCGTGATCGGCGCCAACGACGTCGTGAACCCCGACGCGCGCAACAAGCAGGACAGCCCGATTTACGGCATGCCGATCCTGAACGTGGACAAGGCCAGGAACGTGATTGTCATCAAGCGCGGCCAGGGACGCGGGTTCTCGGGCATCGAGAACGCGCTGTTCTACATGGACCAGACGCGCATGCTCTACGGCGACGGCCAGGAAGCCGTCACGCGGCTGATCCAGGGCATCAAATCGCTGGAATAAGCGCCTGCAAAAAAATCCCCGGCAAGCGGGGCGGTATTCGGGCCCGATCAGCGAATCAACGCGGTGGGCGATCGACGTGGGCGCGGAAAGCGGCGCGCTCTGCGGGCGTCATGTTCTTCCAGCGCTCGCGCAAAGCCTTGCGCTTGTCGGGCGACAGTTTCTGGAACTTCTGGAATTCCGTGCGGATCTGCTGTTGCTCGCCCGGCGGCAGTTTCTGGAAGGTATCGAAACGCTTGCGGATGCGCGTGCGCTCCGCCGGTGACAGATCGCGCCAATGCTGGCGGCGCACGCGCGCCTGCTGGCGTTGCGCCGGCGTCATCTGTGCCCAGCGGTCCGCACCGCGGATCAGCCGCTGCTGGCGCTCGGCCGGCAGGGTGGCCCATTTGTTGCGCATCGGCGCCAACAGTTGCTGCTGCTGGGGCGTGAGGCTGGTCCACGCGGCTGGCGCCGGCGCCGCAGGTGCAGGCGGTGGCGCGGCGACCTGCGCGAACGCCGCGGCCGCGGCGCACGCCAGGCATAAAGCCGCAAGCACAGTGTTTAGCCTGCGTGCCATGAGGCGCGACTCTGCTCGGCGCCGGGCGGCGTGCCCTCCGGATTCGCCTTCTTGGACGGCGGCACCGGCTTGCCGGTGTGGTTTGCATGCTCGGCGGCGAGTTTCTCGGGATCAATGCGGGCGAAGGTCATGGGATCCACCCAGGTGCCATCACTGGCCTGCCAGGAGCCGAGAAATTCCAGCAGCGCGGGATCCGCCTTGGGCGGCGGCGCGGTGGGCTTCGGAGTTTTGGCATACGCGGCGCTGCCACACAGCAACGCGGCCAGGAGAAACGCGGCGGACTTAGCCATTGTTGCTGCCTCCACTCTCGGATTGCGTCTTGGGCGACTGCTGCTGCTGGGCTTGCAGCCAGCGGTAGAAATCCATGTCGGCGTACATGTCGAGGTTGTCATTCGACAGCACGATGGCCATGTCCTCGCCATTATTGGCAGCAAACGGCACGCTCGGCTGGGAATTCAAGTTCCACCACACCAGGCTGCCGATCACGGCCGCAACCACGATGACGGCGGCGCTCAACGACGCGCCCCAGGCGGGACGGCGCCAGAAGGCGGGAGGCGTCCGCGCCTGTTCGAGGGCACGCTCGCGCCCTTCCCGCAGGCGCCGCAGGGTATTGGCATCCAGCGCTGCCACGCTTTCCCGGAAAGCCGCGCGGGCTTTCTGGAGCATCCGGTTGTCGGTTTCGTCGTTCATGACCAGTGTTCCCCCAGGCTTTCTCGCAGGCTGTGTACCGCCCGCGACAGGTGGGTTTTGACGCTGCCCTCGGAGCAGCCCATGGATTTGGCGGTGTCCGCCACATCCAGACCTTCCAATATACGCAGCACGAAGGCCTCCCGTTGACGCCCCGGCAGGACATTCAGCGCGGCATCCAGGGCCAGCATGGCGTTGCTCTGGGCCACCTGCTCGGAAGGCTCCCGCCCGGCCGGATCGGCGGCCGCCTCGATGGGGTCCGGCGGGTCGCCCTCCGCCTCGCGCTGGCCGCCAAAGAAGCTCAGGACCCGGTTGCGCACCGTACGGCGCCGCTGGCAGTCACGGATACGGCTCTGCAGGATCCGGTAGAAGAGCGGCGGCCACTCCCCCTCCGGGCGCCCGGCATAGCGTTTGGCAAGCTGCAGCATAGCGTCCTGTACCGCGTCCAGCGCGTCGTCCGGATTGCGCAGCGCGAACTGCGCGATGCGGAAGGCGCGACGCTCCACTCCGGACAGGAACGCATTCAGATTGACTCGGGTATCCAGAAAACCCCCGTGTACCGCCCGCGGTTCGGGCGTGTCACCGGGGCCGAAGGTTATCATGTCGAAGCGTCCGGGCGCGGCATCGGCCGCGCCGCATGATTCAAGCCTGCAAGCAGCGACCTCCGGCAAAGCGCGCCTCCTGACAGGCGACCGGCATGCCGCTTGAGCGCGGACAAAAATTGCCCAAAGAGAAAACCACGCACGGGAAATCGGCGATGGCCGCAGCTTCCGACAAAACATCCACAAGCTTATCCACAGATATTGGGAATAAGACGCCGAGCTCATGAAATCTCCCGCACCCTTGATCCTGCAGGTCGCGGTGCCGGCGCCGCTGCCGCGGCATTTTGATTACCTGCCGCCGGAGCATGCGCACCCAGCCTCGATCGCGCCCGGCGTGCGCCTGCGCGTGCCTTTCGGCAAGCGTGATGCGGTGGGCGTGCTGCTGGCCACCTCCACGCACAGCGACATTCCCGCGGCGAAACTCCGGCGCGCGTCCGCGCTTCTGGATGAGAGGCCGCTGATCCCGGCGGATCTGCTGGCACTGGCGCGCTGGGCCGCCGATTATTACCACCATCCGATCGGCGAAGTCGTCGCCACCCTGCTGCCGCCGACACTGCGCGCGGGCAAATCCGCTGTAGCTGCATCGGCCCCTGTGTGGCGGCTGACCGCGGCGGGATGCGCAGCCGACGTGCAACTGCTCAAGCGCGCGCCCAAACAGGCGGCGCTTCTGCGCCTGCTCGCGCAGCATGCCGGCGGCCTCGAGTCCGCGGCGCTGGACGCCGCGCTCGCGCATTGGCAGGCGCCGATGCGCGCGCTCCTGCAGCGCGGCTGGGCGGAGAAACTCCTGCGCGCACCGCCGGCGCCGACGGCATTCGCGGTGGCCGCGGGCTTGAGCTTGAACGCCGCGCAAGGCGCCGCAGTGCAGAAAATCCAAGCGGCGCTGGGCAACTTTCAGGCGTTCCTGCTGGACGGCGTCACCGGCAGCGGCAAGACCGAGGTGTATCTCGAGACCATGGCCGAATGCGTGCGCCGCGGCGGCCAGGCGCTGCTGCTGGTGCCGGAAATCGGCCTGACGCCGCAATTACTGCAGCGCGTGCGCCGCCGCTTCCCCGCGGCCGTGGTGTTTCATTCGGCACTCGCGGCCAGCGAGCGCCTGGCCGCCTGGCAGGCGGCGCGCA
>JBOIAZ010000127.1:0-16621 GCA_050739175.1 Gammaproteobacteria bacterium | reverse complement strand
CATCGGTCATTCGGCCATGGTGAATTTCATCGGCGCACTGCCGCCGCTGGACACGGTACTGAAGATTCCCGGAGTGCATTACCACGATTACGGCAAGGAAGCACGGCCCGGGCGCAAGCTCGGTCACACCACGCTGGTATGCCAGACCCGCAAAGACTTGCTGGCGCGACTCAAGAACTTCCCCGGTTTGGACGCATAAAAAAGCCCCTTGCCGGGTGACCGGCAAGGGGCTGGACAGATCACACCAAGAGTCAGTGCCGGCCGAAGCCGCGCGTGTTCAGGAACACATAAGTCAGCGCCAGGTTGGTGGCGTTGAGGGTGCCGATGCCGGCGCCGTTGTCATAGCCGGGAATGCCGTGGTAGAACCAGTTGTCACCCGCGGTGATATCGTTGAACGGCGTGTACTTGCCGTAGCCGAATACCGACTGCACGGTGTAAAGCACCGGATTCAGCAGACCGACGCGCCCACCGGAGGCCTGGTTCACCAGCGCGGTAATGCCGTTCAACTGCGGCGCCACGAAACTGGTGCCGCCGAAGAACGTCGCGGCGCAGCCCGGATTGGCGGGTTCCGGAAAGTCGGTGCAGTCCACCAGCACGTAACCGGTCTGCGGATCGGCATTCAGT
Source organism: Gammaproteobacteria bacterium (assembly GCA_050739175.1). GTDB lineage: Bacteria > Pseudomonadota > Gammaproteobacteria > Natronospirales > REEB76 > REEB76. The sequence continues at coordinate 15,997 of JBOIAZ010000127.1, read as the reverse complement.
GACAGATCCGGCAGGTTGCGGCCGGCGAAACCCGCAGGCAGAGTCAGCAAAGTCTGCGGCGGCGTGCCGCTCAAGCCGAGCGCGGCGCAAGCCGCTGCCGTGTTGCAAGTCAGGCTCTGGCCGGGCTGGGTTTGAGTGATGCCTGAAACGAACTGCTGGTAGTACGGCACGGCCCAGAAGGAGCTGACGCCGCCTCCGCCGCCGCCGAACTCGATGCCGCAACTCACCGGATCAAGACCGAGAGCACTGCATAGCGGGATGAGATAATCCCAGCCCCACACCTGCTCTTGCGCGATGTTGATGTCGAGCGTGGCGCCACCCGGCAGTCCGTATTGCTGCAAGCCCTTCATGGTGGTGCCGCCGGCTGCGGTGATGTAGGGGTCCGAGGCCGGATAGTCCACGCTCAGTTGCGGGTTGAAGAACGGCACCGGCAGGGCGCGGTTCACATCATAAGCTCCGGAATCGCCGGACGCGGCAAATACCGACTGGCCCTGGGCCGCGGCTTCCATCAACGCCTGGTCAATTGCGAGCATCTGCCCGGTAAAATCCACGCCGCCGTTGGCTGCGGCGAAATAGAATTCTTCCGGCAGGCCCCAGCTGATGGAAACGGTGCCGGCAATGTTCTCAGAGGCGGCTGCGTAGAACAGGTCTATGAAACCGTTGTTGGTATTGGGTGCGATATACACCAGGACATTGGCCTGCGGTGCCAGTCCGCCGGACTGCTCCACATCCAGCGAAGTTTCATCGTCGCCGACTCCCGCGGCTACCGGCGTGCCGCCATCCACCATCACCTTGGTGATGCGATTGGGTTTCACCTTGAGGCCGATGTCCCGCCAATAAGCGCTCACGTCGGCTTTGCGGAAGTTCGCCAGAGTCATGATGCCCACGGTCTGACCCTGACCTTTGATGCCGGCCTGATACAGGGGATTGACCTGGTAGAAGTTCGCCACGTCGCCCACCGTGTAGTCGCCGGGAATGCCGGTGGCGGTGCCGTTCTGCGGCCACGCGGCCGGCGGATACTTGCCCGCAGCTTGACCCGGGATCCCGATTGCAGGTTTCATCCGCAGGTTCATGGGACGGAAGCGGCCAGGCTCATTGCTGAGCCCCGGCACGGCCAGCACCAGTTTGTCGAGCTCGCCGGGAATGCTGAACTTCCATGCGGGACGATGGAAACGCTTTCCGTCTTTCTGGTAGTCACGCAACTGCGTGGAGAACGCCGCGTTGAGCTGCTCCGCAGTGCCGGTCACCGTGACGTCGAGATTATCGGCATAGATTTTGTTGATGGTGATGCCGAACGATTTCAGGTAATTCACGAACTGTTGAATTTCGGGATTCGAGGGTGCAAACCGCTCACGAAACCGGTCCACGGTCAGAAAGCGGTGATAATTCCGGTCGCCGGGCGTCAAGGTGGCCTGCACGTAATTCGCCAATCCCTGCGGATCGGTGACATTCAGAATGACAGACGTGGTAATGAGCTGTGAAGTATCGGTGGGTCCGGCATCCTGCGCCGCCACCGAGGGCGAAGCGGCCATAACCTGACCGGATAACCCGGCCGCCGCCAACACCAGCAGAGCCGGGCCCGCAAGCACCATGAGTTTAATCTTGGAATACATACAGTTACCCCCGGATGCAGGAATGTCGCATCAACAATAGCCTGTATCCTGTTATCAATACAAACGTTATTTTTCTGCACTCTCGACCGCACTGTAGAGAGTGTCAGTCCTTGCTGCTCTTCTCCAGGAAAAATGCGGCGCCCGGAACGATGGCCCATCGCGCCGGAGTGCATCAGATTTCTGGTTTAGGGAGTTATAGCAGAGATTAAACGGTTTGCAAACCGAATCGGGCAGATGCCCGCGTCCCTGCAGGCAGTCACACCGCGGGTGCACGCGGGTGATTTCAGGAAGCCGTACCGCCCACGGTAAGCTCGTCCACGCGCAGCGTCGGCAAGCCTACCCCGACCGGCACGCTCTGGCCTTCCTTGCCACAGGTGCCGACGCCTGCATCCAGTTTCAGATCATTGCCCACCATGCTGACGCGCGTGAGCACGTCCGGGCCGTTGCCGATGAGCGTCGCGCCGCGCACCGGCCGCGTGACCTTGCCATGCTCGATCAGATAGGCCTCGCTCGCCGAAAACACGAACTTGCCGTTGGTGATGTCCACCTGGCCGCCGCCAAAATTCACGGCGTACAAACCCTTGTTTACCGAGCGGATGATTTCTTCCGGAGCATGCGGGCCGGGGCGCATGTAGGTGTTGGTCATGCGCGGCATGGGCAGATGCGCGAAGGATTCCCGCCGGCCGTTGCCGGTGGGCGGGACACCCATCAAGCGCGCGTTCAGCTTGTCCTGCATGTAGCCTTTGAGAATGCCGTTCTCGATCAGTACCGTGCACTGCGCGGGCGTGCCCTCGTCGTCCACGTTGAGCGAGCCGCGGCGGTCGGCGAGCGTGCCGTCGTCCACCACGGTGCAGAGTTCGTTCGCCACTTTTTCGCCAATACGACCGGAAAAAGCCGAGGTTCCCTTGCGGTTGAAATCGCCTTCCAGGCCGTGCCCGATGGCTTCGTGCAGCAGGATTCCCGGCCAGCCCGGTCCGAGCACCACGGTCATGCCGCCGGCCGGCGCCGGCACGGCGTCCAGGTTCACCAACGCCTGGCGCACCGCCTCGCGCGCCAGTGATTGCGCGCGCTCCGATTCGAGAAAATACCGGTAGCCAAAACGCCCGCCGGCACCTGCGTAGCCCTGCTCGCGCCGGCCGTTGTGCTCCGCGATCACGCTCACGTTGAAGCGCACCAGCGGGCGCACATCCGCCGCGAAGGTGCCGTCGCTCGCCGCCACCAGCATCACCTCGTGCACGCCCGAAAGGCTCACCATCACCTGCTTGACGCGCGGGTCGAGGCGCCGCGCCTCGCGGTCCACGTCTTCCAGAAGCTTGACCTTGTCCTCGTCCCCGAGCGTCGGCAGGGGATCGAGCGGCGCATACAGCCGCTGCGGTGCGGTTGCATGCCAGGCCTGCAGCGCTTTGCCAGAGCCCTGTTTGGCGATGGCGCGTGCCATGTCGGAGGCGCGCGTCAGCGCCGGCAGCACGATTTCGTCGGAATAGGCAAAGCCGGTCTTCTCGCCGGACACCGCGCGTACCCCCACGCCCTGCTCGAGGTTGTGCGAGCCTTCCTTGACGATGCCGTCTTCCAGCGCCCAGGACTCGTGACGCGCCAGCTGGAAATACAGTTCCGCATCGTCCACGCGGCAGCGCAGCATGTGATCGAGGGTGCGCGCAATGGCCTGCTCGTCGAGTCCGCCGGGAGCGAGCAGGTTCTGCCGTGCGATTTGCAGCGGATTGTCCATGGCTGGCTTGTGCAAATGTTGCCTTTTCAATGCAATGAATTTTCGGAAGCGGGGCGCTACTCCAGCCGCCGGTGCTCAAGCACCGGGAAGCGCTGGCGCAGGCGCTGCTGCGCGGCGCCGTCAATCGTCGCCATGACCACGCCGGGATCACGCGCCCGCTGCGCCAGCACTTCACCCCAGGGATCCACGATCATGGAATGGCCCCAGGTTTCGCGCCCGTTGGCGTGCCGGCCGGTCTGGGCCGCGGCAATCACGAACGCCAGGTTCTCGACGGCACGCGCGCGATTGAGCAGATCCCAATGCTGCGCGCCGGTGGTGCGGGTGAAGGCCGAGGGCACGGTAAACAGCGTAGCGCCCTGCGCGGCAAGCTCGCGGTATAGTTCCGGAAAGCGCAGATCGTAGCACACGCTCAGGCCGAGTTTGCCGAACGGCGTGTCCGCCACCACGGCGCACGTGCCGGGGAAAATGCCGCGCGACTCGTGATACGACTCGCCCGCCGCATTCACGGTGACATCGAACAGGTGCATCTTGTCGTAGTACGCGACGCGCTTGCCGTCGGGATTGTACACCGGGCAGCGTGCATACACCTTGTCGTCAGCGGCCAGCACCGGAATGCTGCCGCCGACGATCCACACGCGCAGATTGCGCGCCTTGTCGGCGAGGAAATCCTGGATGCGGCCGCTGCCATCGAGTTCGCCGGCCGCCAGCCGTTCGGCGTCCGTGCGCGCCATGAGCGCGAAATTCTCCGGCAACACGATCAATTCCGCGCCCTGGGCCGCGGCTTTGGCCATGAGCTTGCCGGCCTCGCGCAGATTCACGCCCAGGTCGGCGCCGGAATTCATCTGGAGGGCGGCGACTTTATGCACGTTCACGGCACCACTTCCAGGGTCACGGAATTTTCGTCCTGGCCGCTCACCTGCTTCACGATGTCCGCGGACGGGATGCCGAGCGACACCAGCCAGTCCTGGACCTCGCTGGCCCAGAGGCTGCCCAGGTCGTCGCCGGAATGCAGGATCACAAGCTTGGCGCCGGAGTGTTGCATCCAGTCGCGCACCGCTGCGCGCACCGGCGCCATCTGCAGCATGACCTGGCCGCTGCGCGGCTGCATCCACATTTCCGGCGTGATGGTGTAGCTCGCGGCGCGCGCCTCCACGGCCGCGGCGAGTGCCGCCGCAAATATCAACAGGCTGATGAATTGCTGCATGCGGCGCGGCTCAGGGTTTGGCCGGGGATGGCTTGGGCGGGGCGATTTCCGTGAGTTTGGGATTATCCCACGTTCCGGAAAGGTGATAGCGGGTCTCGCCCACCGCCGACAGCGGCTTCTTGAAGATTTCGGTGAGCAGGAACACCACCGCGCCCACACCCACGCCGCCGGCGAGCGCGCCGATCACCGGCAGCGTGGAGCCCACGCTCGGCACCACTACCACGGCCTCGTCGAAATCGTGGCTGACGAGGCCGGTACGTCCCACCATGCGGACCTTGGCCGCCGGGCCGGAGACCGTGAGATCGCTGGTGTAGGCGTCGCCGTTTTGAATGGTGAAATTTCCTTCGATGGAATCGTAGGCAAAGCCCTTGCCGAGCACATCACTGAAGTTGAGCAGCAGGCGGCGCGGCAGCGCGTTGATGCTCAACAGGCCGAAGACGCGACCCGCTCCGGGCTTCAACTCGAGCAGGCTGCCGTCGCGGAGCTTGACGTGCAGCTTGCCGTTCAGCACCGGCAGGATCTCGATGAGCGGTCCGCCCGGCCAGTTCAGCTCGGCCTGCAATTCACCCTGGCTGCCGCTGATGCCGGGCGCAAAACCAAACGCCTGCAGGGTCTGCTTGATGTCGCGGCTCTGCAGCTGCACGTCGAACACGGTGTGCGTCCCGCCCTCGGGCTGTTCGGTCCAGTGACCGTTCGCGTGCAGCGTGAGGCCGGGGCTGGCCACGGTCAGGGATTTGAGATTCACACCTCCCGTTTGCGGCTGCAATTCGGCGTGCACATTGTCGAGCGCGATGTCATCGTAGCGAAATTGTTTGATGTCGATCTGCAGCGGCGGTATGTCGCGGGGATCCAGCTTCGCTGCAGGCTCTGCAGTTTTGCCGGCCGCTGGCTTGCGCACCAGCGCGACACGTTGCATGTCGGCGGCAATCGGATGATCTGCGTCCAGCTTGAACGGCCAGTTAATCGTGCCGACAACGGGCTGGCTGGACAGCGCCAGCGTCCAGTGATCGGCGGCGCGGGCGAGGCCGAGGTGCAGACTCTGGAGGTGCTGGTCAAAGCCCGCGAATTGTCCGATGGTCAGACCCGCGCCCAGCAGCCAGAGCGGCAATACCGGGGCCACCGGAGCCGCAGCCGCGCCGCTCGGAAAGAATGGTTTCCACGCATCCAGCGAGAATTCCGGCAATGCGCCGTCGAGCATCAACCCCGGAGCGGCGGGCAACGCGGGCGTGCCGCCGCCAAACACGAGGTCGCCGCGGTCGAAGCGCCAAGCGCCGTCGGCGTCGTGCAATCGGAATACACCGTGCATGGTTCCGCCATAAGTCAGCCGCAGGTTGAGATTCTCGCCGTCGAAATTCAGCACGGCCTGCAAAGGCACGGTGTCGTCCGCCGCCTTCGCCAATGGAGGCGGCAGATGCAGGCCCAGTCCGTGCAGGTCCGACTGCAGCGTAAGCGACAGACCGGCGCTGCTTTCGGCCGGCTGGTCGGGCAATGCTCCGCTCAACCGCCACGCCGTCGTGCCGCTCAGCGCGGGTTTGAACGCAGCCGGCAACATGGCCGCCAACTGTGCGGCCTGAGCGCCGCCGGTGACGGAAAGCCGTGTGGTATTCGCATGCGTACCGGGATTGAGCCGCACACTCAGCGGCTCACCGAGAAACGTCGCCTGCAGGCGCTCGGCGCTCACTCCGTCCTGCGTGATCCTGACCGCGCCGTGCAGCCCGCTCACCGGCCAGTGCGGCAGCGCCGCCAGCTTGAGGCTGACGTTGCGCAACTGCACCTGACCGTCAAGCCGGTAGTTCTCCACGCGTTCCACCGGCAGCAGCAAATTCAAGCCGATGTCGGCGTCGCCGGTTGCGCTCACGCCGTCGAGCACGTGGCCAAAGCGCTGCTGGAGCGGGCCGTTGCGCAGGAACGCGAGCGCCGCCGCGGCATCACCGCGCGCATCGCCCTGAATATGCAGCATGCCGTCGCGCAAATCGGCAAAATCCGCGGTGGCGCCGCCGATCTGGTCGCCGAGCAGAGTCCCCTGCCTCAGCGTCACGTACATTCCCTGATTCCTGAACTCCACGTCGGCATCCAGGTCCTTTACCGGCGGCCAGTGGTCCGCGTAATCCAGTTGCCCGTGGATCAGATGAAAGCGGATGTCGAACAAACCCGGCCCGTGATCGTAGGGGAAATCGCCGAGTTTGCCGCGCAATACCAGGCTGGCGCTCGACACCTGGCCGCCGACGATGGCGCCGTCCAGCCACGCGACCACTTCTTTCGGCATGATGCCGACCGGAAGATAAGTTGATTTGCTCTTGGCATCAGCGTTCACGACACTCGCCTGCAAATCGATGACCGGCGAGCCGCCGTCCGCGGGCAGCAGCAACGTGCCCGTGGCATTGGCCTGTTGCACGTCTCGATTGGCCGCCGACAGGTCCTTGAGGGTGAACAGCCAGCCCTGGGCGTCGTGGTGGAATTGCAGATCTGCCCTGAGCGTGGTCGCGGTGAGCGGGCCGCGGAACAGGTGCGCGAAATTCACCGTGGCGTTGGTGCCGGCAAGCGAGAGAGTGCCGCCATCCTGGTTGGCATTGAGCATGCCGTTCAGGCCGCTGAATCCCGGGATGTCTCCGTCGGCAAGCAGGCCCAAATTGTCAAATTGCCCGCTCACTGCCCACGGGCCGAATGCTGCGCCGCTGCGTTGCGCGGCAAATTGCACATCTTTCAGGTCGCCGCTGGGCGCGAGTTTCTGCAGGCGCGCGGTAGCGGTGCTGAAATCCGCAGGCAGCCAGGTGCTCAGCAGCGTGACGTCCTGCAGGCGCAGGAAGCTGGCGTCGCCGGACCAGCTCGTGGAATCCGGCGCCGCACGCGCGTAGCGCAGATCAAACTGGCTCGCTGGCCAGAGATCCGCGCCGCGGCGCAACTGCAAACCGCGGCCGGCAAGCGTCCAGCCGGATGCGGTGCGCGTCCAGTTCAGCGCGCCGGCAAGCAGATCCAGGCCCGACGCCGCGTCTGCCGGCGCAATCTTGCGCGCGGTTACGCCGGCCTCGGCGTGATCCACGCGCGTGCCCACACCCGTCAAGGCGGCGCGCAAGCTCACGCTCCCGCTGCGAAAGCGCGCGCGCGCCGCCGGCCAGAATTCCAGCCATTGCGGCAGATCCAGGGAATCGCCCTCGGCCTGCGCCTGCCATTGCCAAGCCGCAGGATCGAGGCCCGCGCCCTGCACCTGCGTGCTGAATGACAGACTGCGACCGAGCTGCGCCGGCAACTGCACGCGCCCGGAGAGACGGTGGTCGTCGCGGCTGTTGTCGAGGTTGAGCTGCAGGTTGCGGAACACCAGCGGCGCTGCGGGATTGCGCATGTCGATCAGCGTCACCTGGCCGCCGCGCACGCGCAACGCGGCGTTCTGGGCGAAGGCCTCGGCTGCAGTCGCGCGCCAGTCGGTTTCCCGCGCGCCCGGATTGAGACTGCCTTCGAGACCGCGCACCGCGTAACGGCCGTCGGTTTCACGCTCCAGCACCAGTTGCGGCTGCATGAGGACGATGCGGCTGGGCCGTGAAAACTGGCCGTGCAACACGGCGCTCAGGCTGAGCCCGAGGCGCAGCTCGCGCGCCTCGATGACCACGTAGCGGCCGTCACGGGACAGAATCGCCACGTGTCCGAGCGTCAATTCCGGGCCGACGAGCCCGAGGCGCGCACCCATGGAGGCGATTTCCACCGGCCGGCCGAGCACGCGGCTCGCCCAGGCCTGAGCCTCGGCACGGTAACTCGGCACCAGCGGCGCAAACGCGCGGAACAGGCCGGCGGCCGTGGCGAGCACCAGCACCAGCGCCGCCGCCACGCCGAGCGCGGACTTCCAGGTGATGTGATGCCAGCGCTTCAGATCTATCCGCTAACGCCTGACGCCATCGCTGGCATGCCGAACGTGGCCGGCATCTCGATGCGCGTCTTCCCCCCTCCTTTTCCAAGGGTAGGGGTCCAATCCGATAGTTGCCACAGGTGGCTGAAGGCGTTTTCCGCCTTTCCTCCCCTCTTTGAAAAGGGGAACGAGGCGCAAAGCGCCGAGCGGGTGGCCATGGATACAACCCTCTGACTCCCGTCCCCCTTTAACAAAGGGGGTACCCGAAACTGGAACGCCACCGAGATAACAGTAGGGTGCCGGTGTACCTTGCCTGGAGTGAATCTTCACAGCGGCACCACGTCGAATTGCTCCTGGCCGTACAGCACTTCCGCCTGCAGGCGGATGGGCTTGCCGATCTGCGCCTCCAGATCCGCGAGACCGGTGGACTCCTCGTCAAGCAGCCGGTCCACGACTTCCTGTGCCGCCAGCACCCGCAGCTCGCGCACCTCGAACTGGCGCGTGACCCGCAGGATTTCGCGGAAGATGTCGTAACACACGGTTTCCGGCGTGCGCAGCGCGCCGCGCCCCTGGCACACCGGGCAGGGCATGCACAGCACGTGCTGCAGGCTCTCGCGCGTGCGCTTGCGCGTCATCTGCACCAGCCCGAGCGCCGAAACTTCGCTTACCTGGTTCCTGGCGCGATCCTTGGCGAGCGCCTGCTGCAGGGCCTGCAGCACCTGCTGACGGTGGCCGCCGTCGGTCATGTCGATGAAATCGATGATGATGATGCCGCCGAGATTGCGCAGCCGCAGCTGGCGCGCAATCGCCTGCGCAGCCTCGAGGTTGGTCTTGAGGATGGTGTCTTCGAGATTGCGGTGACCGACAAAGGCGCCGGTATTCACGTCCACGGTGGTCATGGCTTCGGTCTGATCAATGATGAGATAACCGCCGGACTTGAGCGTGACCTTGCGCTCCAGGGCTTTCCTGATTTCATCTTCGATGCCGTACAGATCGAAGATCGGACGCGCATCATCGTAGCGCTGGATACGCGGCGCCATCTCCGGCACAAACATGGCGGCAAATTCGCGCATGCGCGCGTAGGCGTCCGCAGAATCCACGCGCACCTGCTCGACCAGGCTGCCGAACAGGTCGCGCAGGATGCGCACCGACAGCGGCAGGTCGGCGTGCACCAGCTGGCCCGCGGGCGTATCGGCGGCGCGCGCCGCCACGGTCTGCCACAGCTTCTCCAGAAACAGCATGTCGGCGCGCAGCGCTTCCGCGGGTGCGCCTTCGGCGGCGGTGCGCGCGATGTAGCCGCCGCGCCTGCCGTCGGCAAACGTTTGCATGAGATCATGCAGGCGATTGCGTTCCGCGACGTCCTCGATGCGGTTCGACAGCCCGACTCCGGTGCCCTCCGGCATGAACACCAGGTAGCGCGAGGGAATGCTGATGCGCATGGTGAGTCTCGCGCCCTTGGTGCCCAGCGGATCCTTGAGCACCTGCACCAGCAGTTCCTGGCCTTCGTGCAGCAGGCTGCGCACGTCAGGCGGTGCGACCTGCTCGCCGTTGTGATCCTCGTAGGCGGATTTGAGCACGTCAGCGGCATGCAGAAAGGCGGTGCGTTCCAGGCCGGCGTCAATGAATGCCGCCTGCATTCCCGGGAGGACCCGCGACACCCTGCCTTTATATATGTTGCCGACCAGCCCGCGCCTTTGCAGGCGCTCGATATGCAGCTCCTGCACCACGCCGTTGTCCAGCAGCGCCACGCGCGTTTCGCGCGGCGTGACGTTGATCAGAATCTCCTCACTCATGGGAACAGGAGCATGGGGGATGAAGGGGAAGGAGCGAGATGCAGCGTGAAATTGGCGTGCGCTTGCGGTTTCCGCATACGCACCGCACTGTCCTGCTCCTCATTGTCTCACTCCTCGCTGCCACACCCCCCGTGCCTCTGAAAGACCGCCACGCCTGCCGCACGCAACAACTGCGCGGTCTCGAAAAGCGGCAGACCCATGACGCCGGAATAGCTGCCTTCGAGGCGCTCGACGAACACCGCGCCGCGCCCCTGGATCGCGTAGCCACCGGCCTTGCCTTCGGGCTCGCCGGTCTCCCAGTAAGCCGCGGCTTCGGCCGCGCTGATCGCGCGGAACGTGACCTGGCTGACGCTCAAGGCGGTGTGCAGCGCGCCCGCGCCGTGCACCGCCACCGCCGATAATACCCGATGACCGCGGCCGGACAGGCGCGCGAGCATTTCCAAAGCCTCATTGCGGTCGCGGGGTTTGCCGAAAATCGCCTGATCCAGCGCCACGGCAGTATCCGCGGCCAGGATCGGGGTGGACGCCGTGCGCCCCAGCCGGGCCCGCGCCGCCTCCACTTTGGCACATGCCAGTCGCGTGACATAGGCCTCGACCGCTTCGCCGGCCTGCGGGGTTTCATCCGCAGCGACGTCCAGCACCTCGAACCGCAGCCCCAACTGGCGCAGCAATTGCGCACGCCGCGGGGATTGCGATGCGAGATAAATAATTTGTGTTTGCATAGGCAGTTCTTGTGGGAGCGGCAGTCCTGTGGGAGCGCCGGTCTCCGGCGCGATTTCAATATCCTCGCGGCCGGTACGACCGCTCCCACAATTGAAACGACTTCTACCTTACTTATTCACGTCGTGCATCGCACTTCCTCAGGCTCTGTGGTACGGATGCCCTTTCAGAATGGTCCAGGCACGGTAAAGCTGTTCGGCGACCACGATCCGCACCAGTCCGTGCGGCAGCGTCAGCGGTGACAGCGACCACTGAAGCTCAGCGCGCGCCAGACAATCCGGCGCAAGGCCGTCGGGTCCGCCGATCATCAATGCCAGATCCCGGCCGTCCTGCAGCCAGCGCTGGAGTTGGCGCGCAAGCGCTTCGCTGCTGAAGCTGCGGCCGTTCACCACGAGCGCCGCCACGCGCGCGCCGCCCGGCACCGCAGCCAGCATCTTGCGACCCTCGTCGCTCACGGCGCGCGCGACGTCGTGGCCCCTGCGGGCCGTGCTCAGCGGAATCTCGCGCAAGCGCAGCGCGCACTCCGGCGGCAGGCGTTTGGCAAATTCCCGGTAGCCCGCATTGATCCACGCCGGCTGACGCGTGCCCGCGGTCAGCAGATGGATGTGCATCGTCAGCGGCGCTCGCGGGACGCGACGCGCGCCGGCTCAATCTGTTCGGCGGGCGGCGCGATGCTCCAGAGTTTTTCCAGGTTGTAGAAATCCCGGACCTGCGGGCGCATCACGTGCACCACCACGTCGCGCAGGTCCACCAGCACCCACTCGCCTTCCGCTTCGCCCTCGACACCCATGGGCTTGACCCCCGCGCGGCGCGCTTCATCCTGCACGTGACGCGCCAGCGATTTCACGTGCCGGTCCGAGGTACCGCTCGCGATCACCATGAAATCCGTGAGCGCGGTCAGGCCGCGCACATCCAGCGCGCGGATGTCCGTGCCTTTCATGTCCCGCAACGCGCTGCTGACGAGATCACGCAAAGCTTCGGCTTGCATCAGTGCTCCCGGCCCTGGGTGTAACAACCGGATTTCAGCAACAACTCGCGCACCGCCTCCGGCACCAGATAGCGCGGATCCCCACCGGCGCCGATCGCCGCGCGGATGCCGGTCGAGGAAATCTCGAGCGGCGTCACCGGCTGCAGCAGCACCCGGCCCGCGCTCTCGGCAGACAGTTCGGCGCCGGAGTCCACGCGCCGCTGGCACAGCAATTCCGTCAGCGCGCCGCTGTCCGGCGGCGCCCATCCGGGGCGGTGGGCAACGATCAGGTGCGCATGTTGGAAAATGCCGCGCCACTCGTGCCACTCCTGGATTCCCAGAAACGCATCCATGCCGACGATCAGCACCAGTTGTGCATCCGCAAATTCCCGCCGCAGTTCGGCGAGCGTGTCCACGGTATAGGACGGACCGGGGCGCTTGAGTTCCCGCCCGTCCACCACGAAATGCGCGACCTGATTCACCGCCGCCTGCAGCATTTGCATCCGCAGCGCCGCCGGCGCCACCGGCGGGTCGCGATGCGGCGGCTGTCCCGCCGGAACCAGGCGCACTTCATCCAGCGCGAGCGCTTCCCGGATTTCCAGCGCCGTGCGCAGATGACCGAAATGCACCGGGTCGAAGCTGCCGCCGAGGATGCCGATCTTGCGCATGCGTGTGGCTGGATCGCCGTTACGCCCAGGCCCGCAGCCGCAGGCCCGCCAAGCCTTCCGACAAATCCAGCAGCTCGTCCCATACGCGCCCCGGCGACCGGCCCTTGATGACAAGGTCAATACGGGCCGCCCGCTGCAGCAGGCGCTGCCAGTCGCGCGCGCGCCCGCGCTTGAGCGCCTGCTGAATCAGCGGGCGGCGCTGCGGCCAGCCGGTCGCCAGGACCTGCGCCGCGGGCGTGCCGGCTTCGATTTGCCAGGCCTTGGTCGCGAGGTCGCGCAGCACGTAATTCAGCGCACCCAGTATCACCGGGGGCTCGGTGCCTTCCTGACGCAGGCCATCGAGAATGCGTGCGACGCGCGCACCTTCGCCGGCGAGCGCCGCATCCACCAGTTTGAAGGCGTCGTAGCGCGCGCTGTCCGCGACGGCGGCTTCGGCCGTGGCGATGTCCACCGCACCCTCGCCCTGGAGCAGCTGCAGTTTTTCAATTTCCTGGGCGGCGGCGAGCAGATTGCCTTCCACGCGTGCGGCAATGAACGCGGCGGCTTCGGGTGTGGGTTGCAAGCCGCGGGTACGCATGCGCCCCTCGATCCACTCCGGCAAGGCCTGCGCCTCCACCGGCCAGACCTGCAGCAGCACGCCGGCACGCTCCAGGGCCGCGCCCCATTGGCCGCCGCCGCGTTCCAGCCTGGCGCTGATCACCATTAACACGGTATCGGGCGCGGGGGCCTGGGCGTAAGCTCTGAGCGCCTGGGCGCCGTCGTCGCCGGGTTTGCCGGTCGGCAGGCGCAATTCGAGGATGCGCCTGCTTGCAAACAGCGAAAGGTTGGCGGCCGCACGCCCGAGCTGGTTCCAGTCGAAACCGCGCTCGGCGAAAAAAATCTCGCGCTCCGTGTAGCCGCGGGCGCGCGCGGCGGCGCGGACGGCGTCCGCCGCTTCTTCGCGCTGCAAGGGCTCATCGCCCGCGATCAGGTACACGGGGGCAAGTGCGGCGCGCAGATGCGCGTTCAGCTTGTCGCTCGCGAGTTTCAAAGGTGACCCGCCGAGCGGCCGACAGCCTGCAGGCGAAACAGGATCAGCTGCGCCATATTGTCCTCCATGGCCTTGAACAAGACATTGGCCTGCTCCACATCGCCGAGAGCGTTCGCCACGTCGTAATTGTAATTGCGCGTCAGGGTCAGAGTCTGGGGCGCAATCAGGGTTTTGCCCTGGGCATCCGTCAAAGAAAACTGCACCTGATAGGCCACCTGATACTCCAGCGGCTGGCCGGTGTTGCTCACCGACAGCACGCGCTGAAACTGCCGGCCGCTGAGGATATTCAGCGTGGCGGTGGCGGTGGTGGCATCGTCGGTCACGCCGGTGGCGGGAGTAATCAGGCTGCGGCGCAACTGGCGCACGAGTTCGATGTTGCCGCCGGAATCGTTTATATAAGTGTGCCGCATGGCGGCCGGCAGCTGCGCGGGCGGACGCAGATGGAAACCGCAACCGGCCAGTGCCAGGCAGCACAGCAATCCCGGCCACAGGAAAAACTTTGAAATTCTCCCTGACCCTCCTTTTCCAAAGGAGGGACAATGCACGGGTCGCCTGCACAGGCGACTGCCGTCCCCTAAACCGTCCCTGGTGCGCCCGCCCGCCGCGCCTTCCGTGGCGCGGCGCTCGACCGGAGTGAAATGCCACTGGCATTCCACTGAAAACGCCGGTCTCGCCCTCCCCGACCCTCCTTTTCCAAAGGAAGGGTGGGAATTGGGGTGTACCGAGATGAGTGGACGCCAGATCATCTGCATGTCCTTACCCCCCTTCGAAAAGAGGGCGAGGCGCAAAGCGCCGAACCAGCAATTGAGCGCAATACCTTCTGATTCCCATCCCCCTTTGGAAAAGGGGGGCGAGGCGCAAAGCGCCGAGCCGGCAATTGAGCGCAATACCTTCTAATTCCCATCCCCCTTTGGAAAAGGGGGGCGAGGCGCAAAGCGCCGAGCGGGCGGACAAGGATGACCGCCCTGGGCTTTCGGACGGAGCAGGGTGAGCGGCGATGCCGCGAGCGCCCATACAGGATGTATGGGCCGGACTTTTGGCGAAGCGGGACCGCGCAGCCAACAAGCGAAGTCCGAAAGAGGGGGATTTTATCGAACAGGAACGGTCGGAATCTCATGCTTCGTACTTCAATGTGACCTCGTGGATCATGGCAACCACGGCATCCAGTTGTTTTAAAACCTGCACATTATCAAATCGTATCACCTGCAGGCCCTGCACCCTCAAGAATCGGCCTCTTTCCATGTCCGATACGACTCCAGTCTGCGTCAGATGCTGCGATCCATCCACCTCCACCACCAGTTTTGCCGCGGGTGCATAAAAGTCAACAATATACGGGCCAATGGGTTTCTGACGGTAGAACTGTACGCCGCATATCTGCTTCCGGCGGAGCCGCGACCACAACCTCAGCTCCGCTTCCGTCATGCCGGACCGCAGACGGCGTGCGAACACCTTCAATTTTGAGTCATAGCTCAGAATTCGGAAATCCTCCCTCACCCTCCTTTTCCAAAGGAGGGAACCAACCGCATTTCCGGCCATACCAATTCGCTTACGTCTCCACCCGTGTTCTCCCCCTTTAGCAAAGGGGATACAGGGGGATTTTGAAAATCTTCCCACCCTCCTTTTCCAAAGGAAGAAACATGAACCGGTATGCTACCCGCACAGATGCCTGAAAGGCAGCGCATGCGCCGGAACACAGCGCCGTATTCTTGACTCCCCCTTCGGACAAGGGGGCGAGGCGCAAAGCGCCGAGCGGGCGGACAGGGATGGCCGCCCTGGACTTTCGGGCGGAGCAGAATCGCGAAGTCCGAAAGAGGGGGATTCGAAAATCCACCCCCGCCCTCCTTTTGCAAAGGAGGGGTGGGAGCTGAGAAGTGACAGAACGAATCGGCGCCAAGTTATCCGTATGCTCTTACCCCTCCTTTATCCGAAGGGGGCATGGAGGGATTCGAAAATCCACCCTCACCCTCCTTTTGCAAAGGAGGGGTGGGAACTGAGAAGTGACAGAACGAATCGGCGCCAAGTCATCCGCATGCTCTTACCCCCCCTTTTTTCAAAGGGGGCATGGGGGGATTTTAAAAATCTTCCACCCTCCTTTTCCAAAGGAGGGGGTAAAAGGCCGGGGTACCGCTACACCACCAAGTTGACCAGTTTGCCGGGCACAACAATGACTTTCCTGACCGGCTTGCCCTCGACATACTTGCGCACATTGGGTTCGGCGAGCGCAGCCTGCTCAAGCAACTGGCGCTCCGTTTCCGCCGGCACGCTGATGCGGCCGCGCAGCTTGCCGTTGACCTGCACCACGATCTCGACCTGCGCGCGCACCCGCGCGGTTTCATCCGCCCGCGGCCAGGATACTTCCATAATGGACTCGGCGTGGCCCAGCTCGTGCCACAGGGCCTCGCAGATATGCGGCGTGATGGGGGCCAGCAGGCATACGA
>JBOIAZ010000126.1:0-5988 GCA_050739175.1 Gammaproteobacteria bacterium | reverse complement strand
ATCAGAGTGCATACATGGCGAATATCGTTGAAATCAAGGTTCCCGACATTGGCAACTTCAAGGACGTGGATGTCATCGAAGTGCTGGTGAAGGCGGGCGACGCCATTGAAAAAGAACAGGGGCTGATCACGCTCGAAACCGACAAGGCCACGATGGACGTGCCCGCGCCGCAGGCGGGAACCGTCAAGGCCATGAAGGTCAAGCCGGGCGACAAGGTGTCTGAAGGCTCGATGATTATGACGATGGAAGTTGCCGCTATTGACGCTACATCAAAAATTGCCGATTCGAAACCCGCTGTGGCGGCGGCACAAGCATCCCCCTCACCCCAACTCTCTCCTACAAGGGAAGAGGGAGCGGGAAATAAGAGCGTCGTTTCTTCCGCAGGAGCGGTCTCCCGGCCGCGACTGGACTCCGGAACCTTGCTCGATCGCGGCGCAGGTACTGCGCCCACCGCTGCGGAATACTCCGGCAAGGTAGATCTTGTATGCGAAGTGCTGGTGCTGGGTTCCGGCCCCGGCGGCTATACCGCCGCGTTCCGCGCCGCCGATCTCGGCAAGCAGGTTGCGCTGGTGGAGCGCTATGCCACGCTCGGCGGCGTGTGTCTCAACGTGGGCTGCATTCCTTCCAAGGCGTTGTTGCACGCCGCCAAAGTAATTGAAGAAGCGGCAGAGATGTCTGAACGCGGCATCAGTTTCGGCAAGCCGAAAATTGATACACAAAAACTCCGCGCGTGGAAAAACAGCGTGGTGGGCAAGCTCACCGGCGGCCTCGCAACGCTCGCCAAACAGCGCCAGGTGCAGGTGGTGCAGGGTGTGGGCAAGTTCCTGTCGCCGCACCATCTCGTTATTGATGGCAAGGATGGGGAAAAAGTGCTGCGCTTCGAACAGTGCATCATCGCCGCCGGTTCTCAGGCGGCGAAGCTGTCAGGTTTTCCGGACGATGCGCGCATTCTCGATTCCACCTCCGCCCTGGAGCTTGCAGAATTGCCGGAGCGCATGTTGGTAATCGGCGGCGGCATCATCGGCCTGGAAATGGCCTGCGTGTATGACGCCTTGGGCGTGAAGATCACCGTGGTGGAACTCACCGACACACTCATTCCCGAGGCCGACCGTGATCTGGTGCGCGTGCTGCAAAAGCGCATTGAAAAGCGTTACGAAAAAATTCTCCTGGACGTGAAGGTGGCGAAATTGGAAGCTACCAAGGGCGGCATCAAGGCCACATTCAGCGGTCAGGATGCTCCGGCACCGCAAACCTACGGTCGCGTGCTGGTGGCCGTGGGCCGCCGGCCCAACGGCAAATTGATTGCTGCTGACAAGGCCGGGGTCACAGTGGACGCGCGCGGCGTTATTCCCGTGGATCGCCAGCAGCGCACCAATGTGCCGCACATCTTTGCCATCGGCGATATCGCCGGCAATCCCATGCTCGCCCATAAGGCGAGCCACGAAGGTAAGGTGGCGGCAGAAGTGGCCGCGGGCATGAAAGTTGCTAACGATGCGCGCGCCATTCCCTCGGTCGCCTATACCGATCCCGAAGTGGCCTGGACGGGCCTCACCGAGAAGCAGGCGAAAGAGCAGGGCGTCGAAGTGGGCAAGGGCACGTTTCCCTGGGCGGCCAGCGGTCGGAATCTGTCACTCGGCCGCGACGACGGCTTGACCAAGCTGCTGTTCGATCCCCAAACCCATCGCATTCTTGGTGCGGGCATCGTCGGCACCAACGCCGGCGACCTGATCGCGGAGCTCACGCTCGCCATCGAGATGGGCTGCGACGCCGAGGACATCGGCCTCACCATTCATCCGCATCCCACCTTGTCCGAGACCGTGATGTTTTCCGCGGAAGCATTTGATGGAACGATTACGGATCTTTATATTCCCAGAAAACGTTAGGTGAGCGTCACCCCATGCTTGAGATGCGCCCCAACTGCGAGTGTTGCGACAAGGACCTGCCGCCGGATTCCACCGAGGCCATGATCTGCACCTTCGAATGCACGTTCTGCCGGGATTGTGTGGAGAGCCGCTTTCAGGGTGTATGCCCCAATTGTGGCGGGGGATTTACGCTTCGGCCGACTCGGCCGGAGAGGCTGCTCGCAAAATATCCCGCTTCAACAAAGCGGATTCACAATCCGCGATGCGCGCAAACCAACATGTCCGGTACGGCAGCGTGAGTGCGGCGCCTGTTCTGGAAGGCAGCCATGTGCGGCTGGAGCCCTTGTCCCTGAGCCACCTGGATGACCTGTGCGCCGTGGGCCTGGATCCGGAGCTGTGGCGCTGGATGCCCAATCAGATGCGCGACCGGGATGAAATGCGGGCCTTCGTTGCCTCGGCCTTGAACGAGGAGCAAAGCGGCGTATCGCGGCCGTTTGCCACGGTGCTGAAGGCAACAGATCGGGTAGTGGGCTCGACGCGCTATCTCAACATGGATTCCAGGAATCGGCGCGTGGAAATCGGCTACACCTGGATTGGCAAAGCCTGGCAGCGCAGCGTCGTGAACACCGAGGCCAAGTATCTGATGCTCCGCCACGCCTTCGAAACGCTGAATTGCGTGCGCGTGGAATTGAAAACGGATGCGCTCAACGAGCGCTCACGCGTCGCCATCCTGAGACTGGGTGCCACGCAGGAAGGCACCCTGCGTCACCACATGCTCACCTGGAGCGGCCGCCTGCGTGACACGGTATATTTCAGCATTCTGGCCGGCGAGTGGCCGTCCGTGAGAGCACGTTTGCAGGCAAAATTGCATCAGCCGGCCAATGTGTAGGACTTGCGCTATATGAGAAAGCTGCCACAGATCTTCGAGAATAATCGCAAATGGGCGCAGCAGATCAGCCGCGAACAGGCGGATTTCTTTCCGCAGCTTGCGCGTCAGCAGTCGCCGAAGTACCTGTGGATCGGCTGCTCCGACAGCCGCGTGCCGGCCAACCAAATCATGGGGCTGATGCCGGGCGAGGTGTTCGTGCACCGCAACATCGCCAACGTGGTGGTGCACACGGATTTGAATTGCCTGTCCGTGATCCAGTACGCGGTGGACGCGCTCAATGTGGAGCACATCATCGTCTGCGGTCACTATGGCTGCGGTGGCGTGCAGGCGGCCTGGCGCGGTCAGCATTTGGGGCTGATTGACAACTGGTTGCGGCACGTGCAGGACGTGAGCGCACACCATCGCCGCGCGCTGACGGCCTTACAGGGTGAACGCACGCAGCTGGACCGCTTGTGCGAATTGAATGTGGTGGAACAGGCGCTCCACGTTTGCCGTACCACTATCGTGCAGGATGCCTGGGCGCGTGCCCAGCCGCTTACCGTTCATGGCTGGGTGTACAGCTTGCAGGATGGTTTGCTGCACGATTTGAACGTCTGCATTTCGGGGCCGGATGAATTGCCCGGGGTCTGAGCGCGGTTTGCGCCGCCCTTGACTGGTTTAAGCCTGTGGAACGCTGTACGCACTCCCTATCGCAGGCACGGCACATTGCCTTGCTCAGAGGCCGGCGCGGGCTCGGACAGTGAACCCCGTGTTCAACGGGGCTGGTGCAAAGCGGAGTGCGGAGCCGCTAATTGATGCAGACGTGGTACCCCATGGGGGCTTTGCACGGGCCATCAATCCCGGTGGTGGCCGCATGCAGGCGGAAATCGAATTCCACACTCATTGGTTGCGTGACCGGTTGCCCTTCGACGGTTACCGGTGTGAATTTCCACCGTTGAATTGCGCGCATTGCCGCCTGTCCGAATAGCTGCGAACCCGCAACCTTGGCTACCCGCACGTCCGTGATTTCGGCATCCGGCGTGAGGGTGAATTCAATGGTGACACTGCCTTCGACCCCACGCTCTTGCGCAAACACGGGATAGCGGGGAGCGTAACTGGAAATCACCTTACCACCCCGGCGCACCGGCGCGGCGTCCTGATGCACCGGCGTGGCTGCTGCCGGCGGTGCCACCGCTGGTGCATGCAGGGCCGCCAAGGGTGCAAGCGGTGCGGCTTGCAGTGCGGTCATGTCAGCCGTCAGGCTTACATGTCTTGAGGCAATGCGGATTGCCGATGCCTGTCGTATGCGGGTGGGTTGCATGCTGACGGGCTGGCTTGCGGAAACCGGTGCACTCTCCGGTTGCTGACCGGTAAGCGAATATCTCGTTCCCGTTACGCCATGCCACAGGGTACTGATCCGATTGGACGAGATGACCCCTCCGGCGAGCAGCAGGCAAGCAGCCAGCAACACCGGACTCCATGCAGCTGGTATGCTGACGGCCGAATTTCCCAGTAATCTATGGATGCGGTCGAGCACCTGACCGCCATTCGCGCCCAGCATCAGGGCGCTGCGCGGATGACGCAGCCCCTCCAGTTCGGTGAGCGCGCGGGCATAGTCGAGCGCGTTGCCATGCAGGGCCACGACCAGGTCGTCACAGCACTGTTCGCGTTCAACGCGTGCATGGTTCGAGACCCAGCGCACCACTGGATGATAGAAAAGCAGCGTCTCCACAACAAGCTGCACCAGGTTCCACAGGTAGTCATAACGGCGCACGTGCGCCAGTTCGTGCGCCAGGATCAGTTCGATCTGCAGCGGCGTGAGCCCTGTAATTATCGAAGGCGGCAACAGGATCACGGGCTTGAGCCAGCCGATAACGGACGGTACCAGGATGTGAACGGACACCGCCAAACGCACCACTCTGCGGATACCCAGCCGCATGCTCAGCTCCTTGACGATGTTGTCCCATTGCGGCAGCGGCGGGAAATTTGCTGTGCGCCGCAGGTAACTTGCGCGCTGCCAGCCATGTCCGATGCGCAAGGTCATGACCAGCACACCCATGAACCACAGCAGTACGGCCCACGACAACCATGGTTTCAGCCACAATTGCAGGCTTTCGAGCCACGGCACCAACGTGCTCGCGCCCGAGTTCGCATTTTCCGCGGTCACCACCGTGAGACTGGACCATGTGCCGGCGTCGTGGGTGCCGGCGGCGGGGTGATAAAGATGAATGAAGGTGACAATTGGCAGCAGCGCCAGCGTCATCAGCATAAGCATGGCGAGGTTGTACCGGGCGAGGGGCGACTTGTTGCGCAGCCAATAACGCAACAGAGCATAAAGCAGGCCGGTGGCTGCCCCTTGCCAGAGAAAATGCACCAGTGTCCAGCCCAGGGTCGACAGCAGCGCGGAATCCAGAAGTGAGGTAAACGTGCTCATTTGCGTTTGCCCTCCAGTTCATCCAGACGTGCCCGGATCTTGTTGATCTCGCTCAGACTGGCGGGCCGTGCTGAACCCAGTGCCTGCATCACCAGCTCGGTGGTGGATCCCTCGAACACGCGATGCAACAATTTCGCGAGTATTTGACGCTGAGTCTGGTTGCGGCTCAAGGCTGGTTTGTAAATATGGGCACGCTCGGAGTCGTCACGCGTGACGAGACCTTTCTGGTACATGACCTGCAGCATGCTGAGCACGGTGGTGTAGGCCAGTTCGTCATGCTCGAGCAGCGCGGCATGCACTTGCCGTACCGTGCTCGGACCGAGGTGCCAGAGTACGTTCAGGATGTCGAGCTCGCTCTGCGTGGGCTCCGGGACATTATTTGCGGTTGCAGATCTTGGTAGCGACACGCGCACTCCTCGTGTTTGAATGCGGGGCTGGCGTTCCCTCGTCGGGTTGAGTATAGTATTTATCTACTAGTGTCATAGTATTATTTCATGATGCCCGGTATTGCAAGTGCCGGTATTTACTATATACTAGTGATGCAGTACTTGTTACATCGTATGACTTTCAGGAGCCCATTCATGTACAAACTCATGCTTGCTGGCGGTACGGCCCTGCTGATGGCGGCCTGCGCCAGTGCACCGACGACCGGGCCCAAGACCGCAGTGGCCACGCAGCAGGAGGCTGTGGCGGTCACTCGTGGAACCCCGGAAACCGGCAAAGACCAGCTCATTTGCACCGACAGCTATCCCCTGGGATCCCATATTCCGCAACGCATTTGCCTGACGAAGGAGCAGATGGCAGCCCGTCAGAAGGCCGCTCAG
>JBOIAZ010000125.1:0-7665 GCA_050739175.1 Gammaproteobacteria bacterium | reverse complement strand
CCATTCGCGGAAATGCCCGGCGTCGCGCCCGGATACACGAAGCTGTTGGTGCTTTGTGAAACCGGCGTGGTGGAAAGCTTCGCCTGGCTGAAGCTGAAGGCGCGCAACACGTCATTCACCGCGCCGTAGTAGAGCGTGCCGTTGAAATACGCCGGCATGCCGAATTCCGATCCGCCCAGGCCGTTGGGCAGTTCCTGCCAAATGCCATTGTTGTTGTTGGGATTGAATTTCCCCATGTTGCTGGTGTCCACCACGTAGATGTTCTGGTCCTTGCCGGCGCCTACCGCCAGGTGGCGGAGTGTACCGCCGGCGTCGGTCTCCGCCGGCAGCAGCAGGGCACCGCCTGAACCCAAATCTTCGTCTATGCTGGATTCCGCCACGGTGTTGTACATGTTGAAGTAATCCGCCACGGCCAGCGTACCGCCCGCGGTGGAGAGCTTCAGGAATGCGTTGCCGTAATCCTGTTGAATGGGGAAGCCGTTGGCGTCCAGCGTGGTCTCGAAACTGCCGTTGGCGGCCAGGAAATAGATGTTGCCGTTCGCGTCCGCCGCCGGTCCCGCACCCGAGGCCCAGATGGAAGCCTCGTTGCCGTTCGGCGTGATGTCGAGCACCGTGCTCTGGGCGAGCGTGGCTTCGCTATAGCCGATGAGCCAGCCGGTGTAGGGCCGGTTGTCGCAGTGCGAGGACCAGAAGGTGTAAACCGTGCCGTTCAAGAGCAGCAGGCCGGGCCGTTCCTTGTACTGCGCCGGATCGAACACCACGTATCCGTTTGCGCTGTTGTCGCCGGTGCCGGGATATTTTGCCTGTACCGTCACCGGACTGCCGGCGAGTTCCGCGCCGCTGGCGAGATCCAGCGCGTGCAGGCGCTGGAAGTAATTGCCGCTGGCATCCTTCGACATGGCCACCACGTATAGGATCCCGTGCGCGCCCGCCTGGAGATCAATCACCGGCGTGGCGGTCACGCCGATCTCCGGCGACACCTGGTTGCAACCGCGGTCATCGCTCGGCGTCTCGCCGGCGCCGAGCAGGGATACCTGCCACAGCACCTGTCCGCTGTCCGCATCGAAGGCGTACACGGAAGCGTGTTCGCTGGCGGCGAATACCACGTTATGCGTGGCACCGTTGACATTTAGTGCCGATACATACAGCGGCTGAGCATCCACCTTGCCGTCCATGGGAAAGAAAGCGATTTTGCCAAAATCCGTGGAATTCACATTCGCGGGCGTGAGCACGGTTTCCTGGTCATTCAGGCCGTCGCGCGCGTTGTCGTTGTGATAGGTGAGCACGTTGGCGCGGCCGCTGCTGGGCGGGGGATTGCCGCCGCTGCCCGGCATGCCGGGTGTGCTGCTGTTTCCGCCGCCGCAAGCGGCCAACAGCACCGACAGGACAATAAGCCAACCACGTGTGAGGCTGTGGCAGTTCCCGCGCATCGCGCACCTCCGCGTTCCCGGCAAGTATAGCCGTCGCGTTGCGGGCGCACGTGCGTCGCTGCGTGAGTTCGACCAGCGGTTGGATTTATCCGGCGGACGCGGTCAGATAGGCGAGGTCGGGGGCATTGCGCAGCGGAATGGAGACCGATGAGCGCCAGCGGCCCTGATTGTCCGTCCCGTATTCCAGCCGGTAGTTGTTGCCATAAATCGCCGACAGGCGCAGGCGCGTGTTCCGCAGGCCCACGCCGCTCGCCGGTTCGCGCTCATCCGCGGCGGCCGTGGTCACGGGCGCGCGGTTGGTGACCATGAACGTCAAGTGGTCGTCGCTGTAGCGGCCGGAAATTTCCACGGTGTCCTTCACCGACGCCTTCGCGACGCCGTGTTTGATGGCGTTTTCCACCAGCGGCACCAGCAGGAAGGTGGGAATCACGTGGTCGCCCACCTGCCGGTCGAGCTTGAGCGCGACTTCCAGCCGGTCCTCGTAACGCGCCTTCATCACCGCGAGATAGCGCTCGACAAAATACAGCTCGTCCCTCACGGTGGTGAACTCGTGGAAGCGTTCCGCCAGGCTGCGGCGCAGCAGCGCGCTCAGTTCGGTCAACAGATTCTCGGCACGGTCCGGGTCCATGTGAATCAGCGCGACGATGGCGTTGAGCGCGTTGAACAGGAAATGCGGGTTCAGTTGTCCGCGCAGTGTGTCAAGCCGGGCCTCCAGCCATTTGGATTCGAGCTGCGCGGTTTTCACCTGCTCGGACTTGAAACGCAGGAAGGTGTTGAGGCCGAACAGCACCACCAGTCCCAAGAGATATACCACCGAGTACTGGATCATGCTGCCCATCCAGTACTGCCAGTGCATGTAATCGTGCATCACGGTGGCGAGCGCGACGCGGGTATCGAAGGCGTGATGCACCAGATAATAGGACGCCACCAGCACCGGGTACATCGCCAGCAGAAACGCGACCGCGACGATCACCTGCCACCACAGGAAACGGCCGGCCCGGTGGTGTCGCAGGCCGATTCCGGTGGCGGCGAAGTAGGCCCCCACCAGCAGTGGAAACAGCGGCAAGCGTACCAGCACCTGCTGAACCACGTCGCGGATTACCACGCCGCCCTTGGCGTCCACCGCCATGTTGAACAACATGGTGGTGATGTCCCAGCTGGCGGCGTATATCCACAGCGGCACGCTTACCAACAGCACGATCAGCAGACGGCGGCGGAACGGCGAGGCCGGCCGCTGCAGGAACTGCATCAGCCGTGAGCCGTTCGAGGCCGGCGCCGGCTGGGAAACAGCCTGGCGTTCAAGCTCCGGGACGGAAACGCCGGATTCAGTCGCGGATGGTTCTGTATGGATCATGCAATGCGCGCCCCGGGCATCAGCCGCCCTCCCGCGCGGGCAATATAGTGTCACACTCGGCGCTTAAATACTCATGCGTGCGTTGGGAATTGGCTCTGCCTGCTCTCCGGCCAGACGCTCGATGGCCTGCATGGATGCCAGCGCCTGGGTGCGCAGCTCGCTTTCGATGGCGCGCGGTCCGATGAACGGCGGTACCCAGAAGTCCGGTTCGCAGTTGGTGGTCCAGCTCAGGCGCGTGCCGTCGCCGTCCGCCTGCAGATGCCAGACGCTGTTGCCCTGTTTCACATTGCCGTTGCCCGGCACGGTCACGGCCACGATGTCCTGCGGCCCGAGTTCGGTGAAGCGCTGCACCTGCCGGATGGTACGGCAGAAGACGAATACGCAGCCCACGGTCTCGGTATAGACCAGCTGGCTGTGGGCGTTGATCACTTTCAGCACGCGGCTCACGCGCACGCTCGGATTGATTTCGGGCAGGTGCCGGAAGTCGATCAGCTGTGCATAAACTTCCTGCGGCGCGGCGTCCAGATATACCTCACCGCGGATCTGGTAGCTGTCGCCCTGTTGGGTGACCTGCAGCGTGTCGAAGCGCGCCGCAACCGCTGTGTGCAGGGCGAGCAACGCACCCAGCGCAAAAACCACCGGCGGCAGAAGCCGCCGGTGGTGTCGCGTGTATTTTCCTTTCAACACGCGGCAACTCCCGATGAGTTGCCGGTCGCCGTCATGGCAACACGAGGCTGGTGCGCGACGCGGCCGTCTGTCCGGTCAGATCCACGGTGTTGAGCGCCACCGCGTGATGCGCCGCATCGAACGTGATCGTCGTTTCGCGCTGGCCGAGCGTGTCGCGCAGCAGGAATCCGCCATTCGCCGGGCTGACCGCGACATGGTCGAGCACGGCTCCAAATCCGCCGCCGCTGGCAACGAAGGGTGTGGCGATCATGTTGAACTTGGCGGGATCCAGGCCCTGACTCGTGAGGGCGCCGGCCAGCAGGCCCGTCAAAGCGCTGTTGAGCGTGGCCAGCTCTGAGGCTTGCGGCACCGGATGCGCGGCCGGATCGGCGAACGCCGCCTCGGCGGTGGTGCCGTGCGCCTGGTACCACATGCGCACCATGAGGTCGGTCAGCGACGTGACGTTGATGACGCCGGCACCGGCAGCGAAGCTGTACAGCACGTGGCCCTGGTTATCCGCGGCCTGGAGCAGGAAACCACCGTTGAGACCGCTGGTGGCGATCTGGAAGCGGCCGCTGGTGTCGGTCATGGCCACTACGGTCTGGCTGCCGCTGTCCTTCAAGCTGACAACTGCTCCTTGCACCGCGCGGCCGGTGACGCCGCCCATCATCATGCCGTTCATCATGGGGCTCGATATGGAACTGCTGATTGCTACCGTGCCCATGGCCATGGCGCTGGCGGTCACCGTGAGGGTTGCGGCATTGCTGGTTATGGTGACGCCCATGCCGTAAATGCCGCCGGTGTAAGTGACCGAGGCGGTAATCATGGAAGAACCGGCGGCCATGCCCGTGGCCAGGCCATTGGCATTGATGGTGGCCATGGCCGGGCTTGACGAGTTCCAGGTATAGGTCACGCCGTTCACGGTATTGCCGCTGGCGTCCTTGGCGACCGCGGTGTACTGCTGGGTGCCGTTCACGGCGATGGTGGCGGTGGCCGGTGCGATGGTGATGGTGGCGACCGGTCCGCTGCCGCCTCCACCGCCTCCGTACAGCCCGCCTCCACCGCAACCGGTGAGAGCGAGCAGCGATGCCAAAGCCAGCGCTACGCCGCTGATGCGCAAAGATCGATTGTGCATGACAAATTCCTCCGGATGGAGATGAGTGGGTGCCGGCGATTACAGCACCGTATCCGGCGCTGCCGTGCAAAATGCGATGGATGTGATGCGCCATGCGGTGAATGCGCCTGGTGCACAGATCAAGGTACGCGTGCTCGGGAAGTTTTCGTAGTACAGGCGGACGGCGGAGCGCCGCGTCTTCAGCGGTCGCGGCGCAGTTTGGCGATCAGGTTTCTGACGGTTTCACGGTAGGTGCTGCCGGAGGCGAAATGCTCGCCACCCTTGAGCGTGAACTCGTAATCGCCGCGCTGCCGCGGCTTCATCTCCTTCACATGATTGAGATTCAGCATCACCGAGCGGCTGATGCGCACGAAGGTACCGCCCGCCAAGCGGCGTTCGACTTCCTGCATGCGCTCGCGGATCATGGAGCGCTCGCCGTTGACGGTGTGCACGTGCAGGTAATCGCCGTCGGCCTGCACGTGGGTGATGTCGCCGAGTTCCAGGAACTTGAAGCGCGTGCCGTCCTTGATCGCGAGCCGGTTGGCGCCGCCGCCGGCCAGTCCCGCGGTGAGCGCGCTGAGCTGCCCCAGGAGCACATCCAGGCCGGCATCGCGCTCGATGGGCACGGGGTTGCGCAGGCGCTCGCGGACCTTGGCCAGCGCCTGGGAGAAGCGCTCGCGGTCGAAAGGCTTGAGCAGGTAATCCACTGCATCCACTGCGAAGGCGTCCACGGCGTATTGACTATAGGCGGTGGTGAAGATGATGTAAGGCGGCTTGTCGCGGTGCAGCGCGCGTCCCAGTTCCAGCCCCGACATGCCCGGCATCTTGATGTCGAGAAACACGAGCTCCGGGCCGAGCGCCTCGATCTTGGCGCGCGCGTCCACGCCGTCGCCGCTTTCGCCTGCGAGCGCGAGATCCCCTTCACGGGCGATCAGGCTGGTGAGCCGCTTCCTGGCGAGCGGCTCGTCATCCACAACCAGGACTTTTATCACCCCCGGGGACCTCGCTTAGAACCGCGCGCGGCGCGGCCCCATGTGCATTTAGCATGACGCTTCGCGCGTGATTGTGCAATCGCAATTTGCGTCGCAATCCGTGGCGCCGCAGCGCCTTTTCACCGCGCCTGCAATCGCATTCGTTGGCAATACTTCGGCATTCGACGCATTGCAGCCGCACGCGGCGGGTGGTGCAAGTACTATGCAAGCATTGCGTTCCGAGTGGTCAGTCACTCTGCGCCACCAGATGGAAGCGCACTTTTATGCCATCGGCGACCTGCAGCCCGCCGCCCAGAATGCTGAACGGCCGGATGCCGAAATCGGTTTGCCGGATTTCAAACGCGCCAGTGGTGATCAGCAGTTTGCCGCAATGTTCCAGGGCAATGGGCACGGTGATGTCGCGGGCCACGCCGTGCAGTTCGATGCGCACCGTGGCGTCCGGCTCCCACTCGGGCCCGGTGAAGCCCACCGAACGAATGCGGATGTCGGGAAACCTGGCGGCGTCGAGTTCGCCGGCACCGAGCATGTTGGCGTAGGTGCCCTGCACCGCCGGCACCGAGGGCTGGGCGGCGAAATCCGGACCTTCGACTGCGCGTGCCAGCGGCATGTCCACCTCGAAGTCCTTGACCGGCAGGCGCAGGGTGAAGCCGGAGTGTTGCAGGTTGGCGCCCAGGTACACGTCGCCCTGAATGTGCGTCGCCTGGATCACGTGGTTATGGCCGAAACCCGCAAGCGGACCGGCGCGGTACACGAGGAAACGCACGTCGGAAAGCGCGGATTGGATGGAGTAATGCGTGGCATTCTGTGTGACCAGCAGCGGCAGCGGCGCCAGAGCCGGCGGCGGTTTAATGACCGGCGCGGTCTGACAGGCGGCCAGCAGCCCCGCACTCGCAAGCAGCAGGCCACACGCCAGGACGCGACCAACCCGGACACGGGGGACGGACGGGGAATGCAAACGCATCGGATGTTCTCCCTACCAAGACTTATACATGAGCTTTGAACGATTGGACGAGTAATGCAAGTGCATAATTCAGGTGTTTATGGACCGGACTGTGAGCACATTGGTTCCGCTGCGCAACACCCGCGAGCGCTACGGCCTGATCGCGCAGTTGTTTCATTGGGTAATTGTAGTGTTGGTGATTGCGCAATTCGCGCTGGGTTTCACGGCACACGGCCTGCCGATCAGCCTGGAGCGTCTGATATTGCTGGCGCGCCACAAATCCATTGGCATAACCATTTTCGTGCTGGTGGTATTACGACTCGTCTGGCGGTTTTATTCCAAACCGCCGGCGCTGCCGCCCTCGCCGCACCGGTTTTTCGATACCGCAGCGCACCTGTCGCATGGTCTGCTGTACGCGCTGCTGCTCGCCATGCCGCCGGTCGGCTGGCTGCTGTCATCCGCTTCGCATTTGACCGTGGCCTGGTTCGGGTGGTTTTCTTTGCCCAACCTGGTTGGGCCGGACAAGCGATTGGCACACGGGCTGCTGTTGACTCACGAAAGCATGGCCTGGCTGCTGCTCGCGACGATCACGTTGCACGTGCTCGCAGCGCTGTGGCATCACTTCCTGCTCAAGGATTCGGTACTGCTGCGCATGCTGCCTTTCACTCGACGCGCCCCACGCAAACAGGAATCGACATGAGACGCGCCGCCATGAGACTATTTCTTGCCGGCGCCGTTATGGGCCTCGCGCCGCTGGCCGGCGCGGCGTGCTGGGTGCCGGTGCCGGCCGCCAACAGCATCGTGTTCAACACCACGCAGGCGGGCGCGCCGTTTCAGGGCCAGTTCACGCAGTTCAGCGGCCTAGTGTGTCTGAGTGCGAACGCCGCAGAGCAGGGGCTTATCCGCGTGCAGGTGCAGGCCGCCTCGGTGGACACCGGCCTGCCGGAGCTGGACGACGCCCTGCGCGGACCGGACTTTTTCGATACTGCGCGCTGGCCGCAGGCAAGTTTCGTGAGCGAATCGGTCCAGGCCCTGGATGCGGGCCACTACCAGGTCACCGGCCAACTCACGCTGCGCGATGTCACGCGCGAAATCACGGTGCCCTTCAGCTTCACGCCCACCGCCGGCAGCGACGCGCGCCTGCAGGGCACGCTCGACTTCGAGCGCCT
>JBOIAZ010000124.1:0-5291 GCA_050739175.1 Gammaproteobacteria bacterium | reverse complement strand
ACCACGCCGACGACCGGCGCATGCTGCTGCACCAGTGCGATGTTCACGGTGAAGTCGCCGTTGCGGCTGATGAATTCCTTGGTGCCATCGAGCGGATCCACCAGCCAGTAGCGGTCCCAGCGGCGGCGCTCGGCAAACGGAATCTGGCTGGATTCTTCCGAGAGCACCGGCAGATCGGGCGTGAGCAGTTTCAGGCCCTGGACGATGATTTCCTGCGCCGCCAGGTCGGCGGCGGTGACCGGCGAATGATCGGCTTTCTGTTGTACGCTGAAGTCCGTGGCGTAGATTTCCAGAATGCGCCGGCCGGCGGCTTCGGCAATGTTGAGCAGCGGTTCCAGCATGCGCGCGTCGGTGTATCGCACGGTGTGTCTCCGGTTCGCGGGAAAGCCGGTATATCATACCGGCCATGTTGCAAAAGGCGCGCATGCAGGTGGACTGGGACCGGCTCGACAACGTGTTCCTGGACATGGACGGCACGCTGCTCGACCTGCATTTCGACAATTACTTCTGGCAGGAATACCTGCCGCGCCATTTCGCCGAGCGCCGCGGCCTGAGCACGGCGCAGGCGCAGGCGGAGCTGCGGCCACGCTTTCGCGCCGTCGAAGGCACGCTGCAATGGTACAGCGCCGATTTCTGGTCAGCCGAACTTGAGCTGGACGTCCTGGCGCTGACGCGCGCACTGCAGGACTCAATCCGCGTGCATGCGGGTGCCGTGGAGCTGTTGCAACGCGCGCAGGCGGCGGACAAGCGCCTCGTGCTGCTGACCAATGCCCATCCCGGCGTGCTGGCGATAAAACTCAAACATACCGGGCTCGGGCGGTTTTTCCACCGCGTGGTGTCTGCGCATGCACTCGGTCATCCAAAGGAAACCGCAGGATTCTGGCAGCGCCTGCGAGCGCTCGAGCCCTTCGAGCGGCGCAACACGCTGTTTGTGGACGACAGTTTACCGGTGCTGCGCGCGGCACAGGCCGATGGCGTGGACCGGCTGATTGCCGTGCGTCGTCCGGACAGTCACCAACCCCCGCGCGAGATTAACGAGTTTCCCTCCGTGGAGTCGCTGGCGGAATTGGTGGCCTGAAGCCGAGGAGATCCCGCCGCAGATCGCGGCGGCGTCGACCGGCTAGCGCCTGCGCCGTTGGCCGCCGCGCGCGCCACCGCGTCTGGGTGCATGGTCGTGATGGTGCATCTGTGCGTGATAGCGCTCGCGTTTCGCCGCCGGATGCAGATCCGCCAGTAACTCCGGCCGCAGGGTTTCGCGCGGAATGGCGCGACCGATGTAGTGCTCAATCTCGGGCAGCGAAAACGCATATTCCTCGCAGGCGAAACTGATGGCGTCGCCGTCGGCACCGGCGCGTGCGGTGCGCCCGATGCGGTGCACGTAGTCCTCGGCATCCTGGGGCAGATCGTAGTTGATGACGTGCGTGACGTCGGGAATGTGCAGCCCGCGCGAGGCCACGTCGGTGGTCACCAGGATCGGCAGGGCGCCCTCGGTGAATTCCCGCAGCAGTCGCAGGCGCTTTTTCTGCGGGACGTCGCCGGACAGCACTGCGGCCTTGAAGCCATTGCCCTTGAGCCAGGCTTCCACGTCTTCGGCCACGCGTTTGGTGTTCACGAACACCATGGTGCGGTGGGCTTCCAGTTGCCGCAGCAGGCCCACCAGCAGGGCAATCTTTTCGTTGGTAGCGGGCAGATACAGCACCTGGCGCACGCGGTTGACCGTGACCTGGTCCGGCTGGATGCGCACGAACACCGCGTTGTTCATGTGTTCGTAGGACAGCTCCATGACGCGGTAGGAGAGCGTGGCCGAGAACAGCATGTTGAGCCGCTCCGTGGGATGCGGCATGCGGCGCAGCAGGAAGCGCACGTCGGCGATAAAGCCCATGTCGAACATGCGGTCGGCTTCGTCCAGCACCATGACTTCCACGGCGCGCAAATCGAATACGTGCTGCTTGAAGTAATCAATCAACCGGCCGGGCGTGCCGATCAGCAGATCCACGCCGGCCGCCACGCTCTCGCGTTGCTGGTCGTAGTTCTCGCCGCCATACACCACCGTACGGCTGAGATTGACGTGCCGGCCGAGCAGTTCGGCATCTTTGTGGATTTGCACCGCCAGTTCCCGCGTGGGGGCCACCACCAGCGCGCGCGGTTGATTCGCACGGCGCCCGGGTTTGGGCGGGTGAGTCAGGAGCCGTTGATACAGCGCCAGCAGAAACGCGGCGGTCTTGCCGGTGCCGGTCTGCGCCTGTCCGGCCACGTCCTGGCCCTTGAGCAGCAGCGGCAGTGCTTCCGCCTGAATGGGCGTGCAGCGGCTGAAGCCGGCCTCGGCCAGGCTGGCAAGCAGGGGTGCGGCCAGTTCCATGGACTCGAAACGCAGCTCGGTCAGGTGTTGTTCCATCGTGGTTTCTTGAGTGCTCCGGGGGCTTGCAATCCGTCGGCGGTTGGGCTCAAATATGCTTCAACGCCCAGTGCCCGTGCTTCGTGCGGGACGTTCCAGAACCTCATAACGCTTTAATTTATTCAGCGACGCGACCCAGCCGCGACATTGTGCCCTAAACGGGCACAGCACGTCACTTCCCCTGCGGGTTGCAAGCCAAGGCACCCATCCGCCCATGGGCGGCACCAACAGTTTCAGATAGCGGAGGATCGATAACCGTGAGTGACCAGATCGTGTATACCACCGACGCCGACTTCGAGAACGACGTATTGAAATCCAGTGTCCCGGTGCTGGTGGATTACTGGGCGGAGTGGTGCGGGCCCTGCAAGATGATCGCCCCGATCCTCGACGAGATCGCCAAGGACTACGACGGCAAGCTCAAGATCGCCAAGGTCAACGTGGACGAAAATGCCCACCTTACCCAGAAATACGGGATTCGCAGCATTCCCACCTTGATGCTGTTCAAGAGCGGCAGCGTACAGGCGCAGAAAATCGGCGCGCTTTCGAAATCACAGTTGACGGCATTTATTGAAACCAATATTTGACCGCGGCCGCACGCGCGGCTCGTGGTGTGCACGGCGGCAGAGAACCGCCGGCAAAACAAGACAGATTTGAAAAATTTTCCAGTTACCCCGGCATTCGCCGGTTTTCCTCTATTGCATGAAATCGGGAACTCCGCGTTTATGAATCTGACTGACCTCAAGAAAAGACCCGCCGAAGGCATCATCGAACTGGCGGAATCCATGGGCCTGGAGAACATGGCGCGTTCGCGCAAGCAGGACGTGATCTTTTCCATCCTCAAGGCGCACGCACGCAACGGCGAGGAAATCTCGGGCGACGGGGTGCTGGAAATCCTGCAGGACGGTTTCGGATTCCTGCGCTCGGCCGAGGGCTCGTATCTCGCCGGCCCGGACGACATTTACGTCTCGCCCAGCCAGATCCGGCGCTTCAACCTGCGTACCGGCGATTCCGTAGCCGGCAAGATCCGCCCGCCCAAGGAAGGTGAGCGCTATTTCGCGCTGCTCAAGGTGGATCACATCAACTTCGATCCGCCCGAAAACGCCAAGAGCAAGGTGCTGTTCGAGAACCTCACGCCGCTGTTTCCCAAGCAGCGCTTCAAGATGGAGCGCGGCAACGGCTCCACCGAGGACATCACCGCGCGCATCATTGACATGATTGCGCCCATCGGCAAGGGCCAGCGCGGCCTGATCGTGTCGCCGCCCAAAGCCGGCAAGACCATGATGCTGCAGAACATCGCGCAGAGCATCACTGCCAACTATCCCGATGTGTACCTGATCGTGCTGCTGATTGACGAGCGCCCCGAGGAAGTCACCGAGATGCAGCGCTCGGTGAAAGGCGAGGTGGTGTCCTCGACCTTCGATGAGCCGGCCACGCGCCACGTGCAGGTCGCGGAGATGGTCATCGAGAAGGCCAAACGTTTGACCGAGCACAAGCGCGACGTGGTGATCCTGCTGGATTCCATCACCCGTCTCGGCCGCGCCTACAACACCGTGGTGCCGGCCTCGGGCAAGGTGCTGACCGGCGGCGTGGACGCCAATGCGCTGCAGCGCCCCAAGCGTTTCTTCGGCGCGGCGCGCAACATCGAAGAGGGCGGATCGCTCACGATTCTGGCCACCGCGCTGGTTGAGACCGGTTCGCGCATGGACGACGTGATCTACGAGGACTTCAAGGGCACCGGCAACAGCGAAATCCACCTCGACCGGCGCATCGCGGAAAAGCGCGTGTTCCCGGCCATCAACATCAACCGCTCCGGCACACGTCGCGAGGAACTGCTGGTGCCGCAGGACGAGCTGCAGAAAATCTGGATCCTGCGCAAACTGCTGCATCCCATGGACGAACTCGCGGCCAGCGAATTCCTGCTCGACAAGCTCAAGGAAACCAAGACCAACGCGGAATTCTTCGATTCCATGAAAAGACAATAACGCCGTCCGCGGCGTTTCCTCACTGCGTCCCCCCCTTGGCGGAGAAGTGAAGATGAGGGGATTGAAAAGGGCAAGGTGTCAAGGCCACGCAGTTCGTGCGTGGGGCGTGGGTTAACGCACCGGGATTACCGGCCAAATTCTGGTGCTGGAGCGCGCGCGGCGATTGTTTTCAACGTTGGGAAAATTCCCGTGCCAACGCGCGGTAGCCGATATCGCGACGGAAAAACCTTCCTGGCCAGTGGATGCCTTCGGCGACCTGATAGGCGCGCTGGCGGGCAAGGGTCAGAGTGTCATCCATGGCCGTCACGCACAACACACGCCCACCGCTGGTCACCACGTGGCCATCCGCGTCCGCAGTCCCGGCGTGGAATACCTTGACGTGACCCACGGCGGAGGACGGCAGGCCGCTGACGGGATCGCCCTTGCGGTATTGGCCCGGATAACCTTCGGCCGCGAGCACCACGCCCAGCGCGGGGCGCGCATCCCATTCGGCCCTGACCTTGTCGAGCCCGCCGGCGAGCGCGGCTTCACACAATTCCACCAGGTCGGACTTGAGGCGCAGCAGGATGGGCTGGGTCTCGGGGTCGCCGCTGCGGCAGTTGAATTCGATTACCCGCGGCTGGCCGTCCGGCGCGATCATCAGGCCCGCATATAGAAATCCGGTGTAGGGCATGCCGTCGGCGGCCATGCCGTGGATGGTGGGCTGGATGATGTCCTTCAGGATGCGCGCGTGCAGGTACGGGGTTATGACCGGCGCGGGCGAATACGCGCCCATGCCGCCGGTGTTGGGCCCGCTGTCGCCGTCACCGACGCGTTTATGATCCTGACTGGATGCCATCGGGACGTAATGCGTGCCGTCACTCATGACGATATAGCTGGCTTCCTCGCCATCGAGGAATTCCTCGATCACCACA
>JBOIAZ010000123.1:0-2543 GCA_050739175.1 Gammaproteobacteria bacterium | reverse complement strand
CAGCACCAGCCCCGCGCCTTTGACCGGCCCCGGTGCCGCCTGCCAGTTTGGACCCACGAGTTTGTTCAGTTCGGCCAGCGGTTTGGCCCAGCCGGCGGTCAGCCCGGTGCAGGGCCGCTGCGCGGAGATTGTCCACGCTGCATCAGCATTCGCGGCGGTCCCGATTCCCATGGCCAGCAGTCCGCATAAAATCATGGTGCAGCGCATAATGCCTCCGGATAGTTTCGTGTGCAGCGCCGATATTAAACCCGATTCATGCGCCTCGAACACTTTCATTCCCCACTGCCGTCTGGTTCAAGCGCACGTTTGCTGCACCCCCCGAGGCGCAAGGTCTGGCTTGGCCTGCGAGCCGTGCGGGTTGCTGCGCGATTATCATTGAGGTCGCTCAAAAAGCGCGTGTCGTAGCTGCACTGGAAACTGTCTTGCGAAGTGAAGATGTAGTGCTTTTCCGCCGGGAGTAAATATCGTGGTATTACGTGCGATAGCTATCGTTGTATTCTTTTTATGGTTGTTCGTGGACGGTGTGATGGTGTTTCGCCGAAGGACCGGCAAGGCTCAGAATCGTGATCGGTTTTCGCTGTTAGCCATTATGGTAGGTAACGTGATTGCCTGGATGCTTGGCATCTGGGTTGCCTACATGCCGTTTGGCGCAATCCGTCCGATGATTCCGGTTCAAATTGTGGGGCTCATTATCATGGCTATCGGTATCTTGGTGCGGTTCACAGCAATTGTGCAGTTGGGCCGTTTCCATACACCCAACGTCGCAGTGCTGGACGATCACCGACTGGTGGATACCGGTCTTTACCGCCGCATTCGTCACCCGAGCTATCTGGGCGCGCTCATCGCGTTTCTGGGCTGGAGTTTGGCGCTTGGGAACTGGTTGAGCCTTGTCATCATCATGGTGCTTTCCATCATCGTGTATGTGTACCGCATTCATGAAGAAGAAGCGGCGCTTACAAGCTCTTTGCAAAATGTTTACAAAGACTATTGCCGTCGCACCAAACGGTTGATTCCAGGGCTGTATTGAAGTGCAGACTCGTGTAAGTCAACAAGAATGGATATAAGTCTCGAAGCATTCCATCCGGCTACCGCCTCCTGGTTCAAGCGCACGTTCACCGCGCCCA
This sequence comes from Gammaproteobacteria bacterium, assembly GCA_050739175.1. GTDB lineage: Bacteria > Pseudomonadota > Gammaproteobacteria > Natronospirales > REEB76 > REEB76. The sequence goes on along the minus strand of JBOIAZ010000123.1, from coordinate 1,419 downwards.
CCGTGGCGCAAGCGCAGGCCTGGCCGGCGATCCGCGCCGGCCGCCACACGTTGATTTCCGCGCCCACCGGTTCCGGCAAGACCCTGGCGGCGTTCCTGGCCGCGATTGACGCGCTGGTGTGCGAGGGTTTGGAGCATGGTCTCAAGAATGAATGCCAGGTGCTGTACGTCTCGCCGCTCAAGGCGCTCTCCAACGACATCCAGAAAAACCTGCAAGCGCCGCTCGAAGGCATCCGGGAAGAGCTGCGTGCGCAGAATCTGCCGGACGTGGAGATCCGCGCGCTGGTGCGCACCGGCGACACGCCGCAAAGTGAACGCGAGCGCATGCGTCGCGAGCCGCCGCACATATTGGTGACCACACCCGAGTCGCTTTACATCCTTCTGACCTCGGACTCAGGCCGCAAAATCCTCTCCACGGTCAAAAATGTGATCGTGGACGAAATTCACGCGCTCGCCGGCAACAAACGCGGCGCGCACTTGGCGCTGTCACTCGAAAGATTGGCGGCGCTCACGTCCGCGCCGCCGGTACGTATCGGCCTGTCGGCTACTCAGAAGCCGATTGAGGAGGTGGCGCGCTTTCTCACCGGCGTGGACCAGGCTTGCACCATCGTTGATACGGGTTACACGCGTGAGCGCCGGCTGCACCTGGAACTGCCGCGCTCGCCGCTCGCGCCGGTGATGGCCAATGAAGTGTGGGCGGAGATCTATGATCGGCTGGCGGAATTGATCCGCGTGCACCGCACCACGTTGGTGTTTGCCAACAACCGCCGGCAGGCGGAGCGCGTGGCGCGCCACCTGGCGGAGCGTATCGGCGAAGAGCATGTCACCTCGCACCACGGCAGCCTGGCGCGCGCCCATCGGCTCGACGCCGAGCAGCGCCTGAAGCGCGGCGAACTCAAGGCACTGGTGGCGACGGCCTCGCTGGAACTCGGTCTCGACATCGGCGACGTGGACCTGGTGTGCCAGCTCGGCTCGCCGCGCAGCATCGGCACGTTTTTGCAGCGCGTGGGCCGTTCCGGTCACGCGCTCGGCGCCCTGCCCGAAGGCCGGCTGTTCCCGCTGTCGCGTGACGATCTGGTGGAATGTGCGGCGCTCCTGGATGCAGTGCGGCGCGGCGAACTCGACGCATTACGCGTGCCTGATGCACCGCTCGACGTGCTGGCGCAGCAGATCGTCGCCGAAGTCGCCTGCCGGGAATGGAGCGAGGCGGAGCTGTATGAGACCTTCTGCCGTGCCTGGCCGTACCGCGAGCTGGCGCGCGCGGATTATGCCGAGGTGGTCAAGATGCTGGCCGAAGGCTTCGCCACGCGCCGCGGCCGCAGGAGCGCCTATCTGCACCGCGACGCGGTGAACGGCCGGTTGCGCGGGAGGCGCGGCGCCAAGCTCACTGCGGTCACCAATGCCGGCGCCATTCCCGACC